>VGPG01000054.1 GCA_016875555.1 Chloroflexota bacterium
AGCCATGTGCCGGCGATGATGGCGCCGACCACATAGTGGATTTGGGTGGGGCTGGCCGGGCGACTCAGCATAACGATGGCAATCGCAGCGACCAATCCGGCCACAGCCGAGACGAACCGCCCGGCCCACAAATTGTCACCAACCAGAGCCACGAGTTGGCTGGCGATGAGGTAGATGGGCGGATAGTTGACCACGACGTATGGGGCTGATTCGAGTGGCCCGTACAAACTGGCGAGGCTGGCGGTTTGTTGCAGGTACTGAAGTTGGCGGAGCAGCGGCCCCTCGCCGTAATCGATGGGGACGGGATAATCGAGGCGTTGCCGGACAAACACGAGCCATAACGGCAGTTGCAGGATGACGAGGGCGCCGGCCAATATGCTTGTCACCAGGGGGAAGGAGAGTTTTTTCATACATACATCTCATTGCGTGAATACCTGATTATCATAGCATTCTCGGATGGGCTTGATGGTATAAATGTGCATCGAACGCGCTCATTCAGTGTCGTATTTGAAGATGCGCAGTGTCGGTATAGACGGCACAATGTTGCGTAAAAATAACCTACAGTGTATAGTTGAAAAGGTTTGCGGGGAGCAACGGAGCTACTCCGCGTGTCAGATTCCTTCTGTTATTGCATGAATAGAGGTGAACCTTGAGCGCTACGAGTGCTGATTTGTTGTTTACGCCGATCCCGGCCCGGATTGCCCGACTCCGCGACATTGCCTACAACTATTGGTGGGCATGGAACCCCGAAGCGACCGATTTGTACCGTCGCATTGACCCACACCTGTGGGAGGCCATCTACCACAACCCGGTGCAGTTCTTGCGCAATGTGCGCCAGCGCAACCTGGTGGCCATGACCAACGATGCAGCCTGGTTGGCTGACTACGATGCGGTTGTGGCGTCATTTGATGCCTACATGACCGACAAAAACACCTGGTTTAAGCGTACCTACCCCAACGAAAAAAGCTCAATTGCGTATTTCTCTGCTGAATTCGGTATCCACGAGTCATTGCCGATTTATTCGGGCGGTCTCGGTATTTTGGCCGGTGACCACGTCAAAGAGGCCAGTGACCTTGATTTGCCGTTTGTGGCGGTCGGCTTCATTTACCCCCAAGGCTACTTCCGTCAGCGCCTCGATCATAGCGGCTGGCAAGAGGCCATCTACAGCAAGATGAACTTTGCAGATATCCCGGCGCGCCCCGCCTTGACGCCGAGTGGTGACGAGGTGGTGGTTGAGGTTGAGTTGCCCGGGCGCACGATTTATGCTAAGGTCTACCACCTGCAGGTCGGGCGTGTCACGTTGTACCTGATGGACACCGATATTCACCCCAACAGCCACAGCGACCGTGAGTTGTCAGCCCGCCTCTACGGCGGCGATCACGACATGCGCGTGGCGCAGGAGTTGGTGCTGGGTATTGGTGGCGTGCGTGCCTTGCGCCAGATGGGGATTAGCCCGAGCGTATGGCACATGAACGAAGGGCACTCGGCGTTCTTGGTGCTCGAGTTGGCCCGCGAGTTGGTCGCCAAGGGCGTGCCGTTCATGCAGGCGTTTGACATGGTACGCGATCAGGCGGTATTTACCACGCACACGCCAGTTCCGGCAGGTAACGACGCCTTCTCACTCGACTTGATTGACAAGTACTTCGGCCGATTCTGGGACCAGTTGGGTATCAGCCGCGACGAGTTCATGAATATCGCCATGCAACAGCAGTCGTGGGGCCCCAGCTTTGCCATGACGGTATTGGCATTGCGTCTCTCAGAGATGCACAACGGCGTGAGCAAGTTGCATGGACATGTGGCGCGCACGATGTGGCAATGGCTCTACCCCGGCAAAGAGCTCGATCAAGTGCCGATTACCTCGGTCACCAACGGAATTCACTCGGCGTCGTGGTTAGCGCCCGGCATGAAGAAGCTCTACAACGACGTACTCGGGGCCGATTGGTACGACCGTCTCGATGACCCGAAGTTGTGGGAGGCCTTGCAACAGAGCGACGACGCGCGCTTCTGGAAGACGCGGCTTGAGCTCAAGCAGGCGTTGGTGTACTTTGTGCGTGAGCGTTTGGCGCAGCGCCATACGCGGCTCGGGTTCCCGCCGGTGACCTGGCCGATTTTGGACGAGAGTCAGTTGACGATTGGGTTTGCGCGACGGTTTGCGACGTACAAGCGGGCGACGTTGTTGTTCCGCGATGCAGAGCGTCTCAAGTACATTTTGAACCGTCAGGATCAACCGATTCAGTTGGTCTTCGCCGGCAAGGCGCACCCCGCCGACGAGCCAGGCAAGCACTTCATTCAGGATGTCTATCGCCGCTCACAAGAGCCTGGCTTTGCCGGCAAAATCGTCTTCCTTGAGGAGTACGACATGTGCGTGGCCCGGGCCTTGGTGCAGGGTGTCGATGTGTGGCTCAACACGCCACGTCGCCCATACGAGGCTAGCGGTACCAGCGGTCAAAAGGCCAGCTTGAACGGTATCCCCAATTTGAGCATTCTTGACGGCTGGTGGCCCGAGGCCTACGACGGCACCAACGGATGGGCTGTTGGTGAGGAGCGTGAATACGACAATCTTGATGAACAAGATTGGAACGACGCACAGCATCTCTATCACCTGCTCGAAAACGAAGTAGCACCGGCCTATTACGATCGCGACGCCAACGGCGTGTCGGCACGTTGGGTGGCTATCGCCAAGGCGGCCATCATGACGTGTGCGCCGCAGTTTAGCACACGCCGCATGCTCAAAGAGTACGTCAATCGCTTGTACCTGCCGGTGGCTCGTTCGTAAGCCGAGGTAGACTAAACGCCCCGGTATGCATCTGCACACCGGGGCGTTGTTGTGTTTAGAGCGGGCGCTTGGACGGAGTGCCGGGCGAGCGCGGGTATTGCTCGGGTGTCGGGCGCGTTTTGTCGACGCGGATGATGGTGCGTGGCTCGAGCGGTGGCGCCTCGATGGGCACGATGTCGCGCACATGGCCGCCGAGCACCATGATGGCGTGGCGGGCTGCTTTGAGCTCGGCCTCGGGTTCGGGTCCTTTGGGGGCGTACATCACGCCTTTGATGGCGCAGAAGGGCAGGAGGTACTCGGCGAGGACGCGCAACTCGGCGACGGCTCGGGCCGTCACAAAATCATATTTGGCGCGGTGGGCTTTTTGGTGGCCCAAGACCTCGGCGCGCTCGCTGATGACGGTCACGTTGGGCAGCGGGAGCGTGTCGACGACGTGTTGCAAAAAGGTACACTTTTTGGTGATGCTCTCGACCAGCGTGATGGTGGTGGTCGGCCACAAGATGGCTAAGACGAGCCCGGGGATACCGGCGCCGCTACCGACATCGAGCATGCGCTTGGGTGGTTTGGCCCAGAGGGGCAGGTAGGTCATGGCGTCAAGCAGGTGTTTGCTGACCATTTGCACGGGGTCGGTGATGGCCGTCAGGTTGAGCTTTTCGTTCCACTCTTTGAGCATGGTCAAATAGGCATCGAGCTGGACGTATTGGGCATCGGTGATGGTGAGGTCGTATTGGGCCGCATATGCGGTGAGGATAGCAAAATCGTGCTTCACGCGGGACTCCGATATAGCCCGTGGTGGGCGATGTAGGTGGCAACGGCCGGGGTGACCAGATCGTCGATAGGCTGGTTGGCGGCACAGCGTTGGCGGATGATGGTGCTTGATACATCCATGCCGGGCCAGGGGATGAGGTGGATGTGGTCGGCGAGCGACGGCAGCCGGCGAATCAGGTCATCGACATCAATTGTGGTGCCGACACGGGTCATGATGGCGATGTCGGCGTAGGTGGTGAGGTGATCGGCCTGATACCACTGCGGCAAGAGCAAGGCGGCATCGGCGCCGAGGATGAGTGTAAGGCGCTGGTGTGGCTGCGCCAGTGTGCGGAGCGTGTCGATGGTATATGATGGGCCGGTGCGCTGGAGTTCGATGTCGCTGACGTGCGTCTGCGGGATAATCTCGTCAACCAGTTGGCACATGGCGAGACGTTGATGGGGTGTGGCATGGGGGGCGGGGCGATGGGGTGGCGTGTTGCTGGGGATGAGGGTGAGTTGGTTGAGATGCAAATGGGCCATCGCCGTACGAGCGATGGCCACGTGTCCACGATGGATGGGATCAAATGTCCCGCCAAGAATACCGATGTGCATACAATCTGTCCAGGTCAACTACTGCTGGGACTCACGGGCCCCAGCTTGAATGAGCTCCCAGGTCATCCAGATGACTTGGGCTTGGTCGGTAGGGATGAGGTCGTCGATATAGGCGTTGACCAAATCGGCGACATCATTGCGACTCAGGCGAAACGACGCATCACCGAGGCGTTCGTAGATGCGGATGGCGAGCAAATCGACGAGCTCGTGCATGTCGTCAGCAGAAAGCGCTCCGCCCGTGGCGTATCGACGTCCGCGTAACATGGCTTATTCCTCACCACGCGGGTGGTATTGGTTGGTGCGTCGTGGTACAGCGTGACCGCGTTGCATCTGCTGGTCGGCACGTGGCTCGGCGAGTCGTGGTGGCTGTTGCGCAGTGTGCTGCTGATCGTCGTCATCATCGAACTCTGCGTGTGTATCATCGTCGACGCCGAGGGCGGAGCTCTCAAGGCTTTCGGTGATGTAATCGAGGACATCGCGTACCTCGGTGTTGTCCTCAAGGAGGCCGTCAAATGGCACGGCGACACCGCTGACCGTACGGACGGTCTGCCCCATCTCGCGCAGGGTGTTATCAATGCCACCCACCAACGAACGCATTACTGCGGCCAGCTCTTGGCGCTCTTGGATGGTCAGGTTGGCGAAGCCGATGAGGGCCTTCTCTTGGGCGCGCAACAAGGTGGCACGCAAGATGGCGATATCAGCCTGGGTTTGCAACTCGTAGCGCTTGACTAAGTGGGCCTGGCGGACTTGCTCGACCAGTTCGTCCGACGAAACGGGAGTCCACAGCAGGGCCGGAATTACGATGAAGCCGATGATGCCGATGAGCACTTGTTGGTAGACCAATCCGGCATCGGCGACGATGGGCTGGGCGGCCCACCAGCTCCACTGGATTTGGAAGGAGTAGTAAATCAGGTAGAGGGCCGCGCCGATGATAACCGGGTAGCCCCAGGTGCGGGCGTTGATCTTTTGCAGGAGCATGCCGGCTGGTGACCACGGGATCAAGAACGAGACCAGGCTAGGCGGTGCAAGCACCAAGATGGCAGTAAAAGCAATGGCGACGATGCGGTTATCGGTGAGTTGTGATTGGACGCCCCACCAATATGCGGCCGAACCACCCATGGCAATGACTGCCAGAATGGCTAGGAGGGTTTTGGAGGTGAATTGAAATGTGCTTGGACGCCGGCGTTGATTCCGGACCATGTCGAGATATTTGCTACTCATCGCACTCCTCCATACTGTTGAAAGTCCTCACCATTAGCGCACGACTACCACATTATCGGTCATCACAACGAATGCACGCACACTTGCGGCATAACCGGCATCGCGCATACGCATAACCACTGCCTCAGAAATTGACGTGAGACCAAAATCCTGGTTGATGCGATAATCGACCTCGTACGCAACACTGTTATCTGACGTCAAAACTATCTGCGCGGTTGCGACGAAATCACCGTTGAGTAAGCCAATTTCGAGTACCTGACCGTTGTGTGGATCAAGCCAGAGCAAAGGTGTGGGTTGGAGCGTTGTCACCCGGATTGGCGTATCAAACAACTGTCGTTGGCTTGCAAATGCCGCCCATCGTTCATCACCGGTTGGTGTGGCACGCAGTTGTGGAGTCACCTCAATGTTGATGACGAGTTCTTCGACGACGGGCGTGACATCAGTTATCGGTGGAGCAGGCGCATTTGGGTCTGCTGGTGCGTCGGTTGCCACCGGTGCGGTCGCCTCACCACTCGTGACTGGCGTGCGACTTGCCAGAGGTGTCCGGCTGAGTGGTTGGATGGGTTGACCACAACTGGCCAGAATAAGCAAAACGGCGCTGGTAAGCCCAATCCGCCACCATAGACACTTCATGGGAAAGACGCTTTCAGGAGACTAACGACATAATGACATACTACATGTGATTCTAAGTTGTTGTATAGTAGTTGTCAAGATTGGATTACTTGACAGTTACAAAGAATGAGGCTATTCTAGACGATGGTATTGACCATCGTTCCAACAGGTATGCATGAATACTACACGCTGTGTTGTTGAGCCCTGGTCTGCGAATTTGAAGGAATTATCATCATGACAAATAACGTCACTTCTTCAGGGTCAACGCCGTTTGCTGCCGACGAGGTGATGACGTTCACCGTGGCAGGGAGCTCACAGAGTGCCTTCGTAGAGCAGTTCACGGAGCGTCTGCGCGACATAATCGTGGCCAAGGGGAATATCTATCGGCCGAACGTGATTGACCAAAGCGGCGAAGTCAAAGAAGAGGGCTCGTTGCGGTTGGTTCTCAACAAATGTGACGCTGATGCGCCGCGCCCCGTGCGCCGTGGTGGTCAAGGTACCTTTGTGGCCTCGATATTTGAGGGACCCGGCAATGAAACGAGCGTAATGCATGCCGCATATCCGTTGTTGATTCGCTCAATCTCAAACTTGATTGTGTACAACACGGTCATCAACGGTGTGCGTGAGAGCCACTTTATTACGCCGGAGCAAGGGCATTATGTGGTCAAGCATACTGGCGATGTGGCCACCGACTATGCGCGCATTTATGAGCGTGTCCAGCCGTTGGCGTGTAGTCATCTGGTGATTAACAACGAATTTGTGCCGAACCTTCCCGAAAACTTGTGGAAGGGTGAGGAACCGATGTGGCAAATCTGCGAGGCAGGCAAGCGCCTTGACACGATGGGTCTGTTGCCATCACCAACCCGCATCGAAGATTACCTGACCGAGAACGATCTGCGCATGGTGCGCCGACTGTACAACATCGGTGGTTTGAGCTACGGCAACTTGAGTGCGCGTGCGCATCACAACCCTGAATACTTCTGGATGTCGGCGTCAGGTGTGGACAAGAGCAAGCTTGAGATTTGTGGGCGTGACGTACTGCTCGTGACAGACTATGCGCCTGAGCAGTTGATGATTCGCCTGAGCGTACCGGCTACCGTTGAGCCGCGTCGCGTATCGGTGGATGCCATTGAACACTGGATGATTTACAAGGAGCACCCAACCGTTGGTGCGATTGTGCACATCCACGCCTGGTGGAGCGACCCAATCCCGTCAACTCAGGTCAACTACCCGTGTGGTACGTACGAGATTGCTGCTGAGGTGGCAGAGCTGGTACGCCAGGCACCGGATCCATCACGTGCAGTCATTGGATTGAAGAACCACGGTTTGACGATTACAGGGCACTCGATTGAAGAAATTTTCAAACGCATTGAGGGCAAGATTATCCCACAGGTGCCGATGAACTAGGTGGCATATGCAAAGCCCTCGGCGCGCTGGTGCGCGCCGAGGGCTTTTTGTGTCGCTACGAGACCTACAGTAATCCTTGTTGGACGCCACGAATTGCGACTATCACATAGATGATGCCCAGCATAATCATGAACGGTTGTGTGATTGCACCAATCAAGAGCAAAAAGCTGGCCATGCCGAGCCCGACCCCGATGCTCGTTGCTGTGGCGAGTTGGCGACCACGCTTTTGACTGAGGCGCTCACTGATGCGCGCAGCAAGATTGCCCGCCAGCGCTCCAGCCGCCAAAAAGATGAATGGGCCCAAGAAGGGAATACTGATGATGAAGAGTACGGGGAGCGGTAACACGGCGGAGGCGATATACCCGACAAACATGCCAATCATGTGATGGCCAATGTTGGTACGGTAGCGTTCGGGGATGCGTTGGGTGCGGCAGTTTTTGCAGAGTTGACCGACTTCGTTGGGAATGGCACAGCGCACACAAATTGGACGTTCGCAACTCGTGCACCGGAGCGTTGCCTCGGTATCTGCGTGATCGGGGCACATCACAATGGTGCTCGGTGGTGGCGGTGCGGGTTCGAGTAATTGCTGTGTATCGGTTTTGCGCGGTACGGCGACAATTTGAATGCCGTGATCGAGCCAATCGGTAATTTGTTGGGCAGCTGCTTGTGCTTCAGGGTGATTGGGCGATAACGATAGCGCCTGATTTACGAGTCGCTGTCGTTCGCTGACAACGGGTAATAACTTGGCAAGCGTTAGAAGCGTCGGCACATCGTTCGGGTTCAACTCGAGCAGTTGGCGAAGATGGTTGCGCGCCCCCACGGTATCTCCATCTAGCATGGCCTGATGAGCGGCAGTGCGCAATCGCTCGCTTTTGTGTTCTGTCATATCACGATGTCCATGGTGGTGATTGCTCGATGTAGTGCGCGCATCAAGCAAATGATACATACATACTCATTATACGTGAGCTTGGTGCGTGGATGATATGGGGAAACAATGAGAAATTACCGCGCACTGGAGACCATGACACACCTGCCTGCTTCACACATAATCGGTGTGTGAAGCAGGCAGGTGCCTGTTAGATCAGTGGGAGATGGCGTTGCATGAAGTGCATTTTGTCTTGCGACTGATAGGTCCCACCACCCTCGTGGCGGTTGTAGCGCCACACTGACATCTCCTTGTGACCGTGCCAGTAATTGTAGGCAGCATAGACCGTTGAAGGTGGGCAGATATCGTCCATCATGCCGACCGAAAAGAGGGCCGTGGCATGCGCACGTTTGGCGAAATTGATGCCGTCGAAGTAGCTGAGGGTGTGGAAGACTTGTTCGACCGCCTCACGGTGTGTCATCAGATACCGACTAATTTCGCTATACGGATTTGAATCGGTAATTTCGGTGGCACGCCGGTAATGACACAAAAACGGCACGTCAGGCATTGCCACATTGACGTCGGGAGTGAGTCCGGCGGCGGCAATGGCAATGCCCCCACCTTGACTGCCTCCGGTGACGGCAATGCGTGTGGTATCGACGGCTGCATGACTGCGTGCTGCCTCAATGGCGCGCACCGCATCGCAGAAGACGCGCCGGTAGTAGTAGGACTCTTTGTGGCGAATACCACGTGTCATGAAGCCGGGGTGGTGCGGATTGGTGTCGGCTGGCTCGGGGTCTGGTGTATCACCACGGGACCAGGCACTTCCTTGACCACGCGTATCCATGACAAAATGTGCATAGCCGCGACTGCTCCAGAGTAACCAGTCGTTTGGATAACTGCGACCGCCGCCGTACCCGATGTACTCGACCACACACGGCAGAGGACCGGTGCGGTGTTTGGGCAACAAGAACCATCCCTTGATGGATTGACCGGCCCAACCGGCAAACGTCACATCAAATACCTCCACGGTGTGGTATGGGTTCTCATACGGGGTGAACTGAGCGTTGAGTGCGTGTTGCCGCGTCTGCGCGAGGCTGTCGCGCCAGAATGCATCGAAATCGGCAGGTTCGGGTACGTCAGGACGGTATTGCTCCAGCTGACTCTGGGGCATGTCAAACATGGCCATCGAAGGACTCCTTTGTACAATCGGTTCGAGCTGTGGTTGTAGTATACAATAGACCTACGTGTACGCACGATGATTGTAAAGGCACATTATGCACCGTGATTCTGCATCGACACTTCCCCATACACTGCCTGCTGATCTGGCGCAGGCGTTATGTGCAGATGTGCAGGTGGAGGCGTTGTGGCAGTCAATTACGCCTCTCGCCAAAAATGAATTTATTTGCTGGGTAGAATCTGCCAAAAAGCCAGAAACTCGTGCCAAACGCATTCAGCGCACCTGTGAAGAGTTACTCGAAGGCAAGCGTCGCCCGTGTTGTTGGCCAGGGTGCCCACATCGGTAGGCGACACACGTGCATGGCGTGTCAGCGAGCGTCACTGCCTGCTGGCGCTGGTCAGTTGGGTGCCGACCGGCTGTTCTCGGCGCGCTATCTCTTCGTGTTAATGGCAATGAACGGGAGTGCGGGATTGTCCGCTATTACGGTGTATGCTTCCCTGCAGGCAAGGTAAGTGTATCGCTGTCGAGGATGATGGTATAGGGGCCTTCGTTGACCAGCGATACGCTCATCTCAGCACCGAATCGCCCGGTCTCGACCTGCACGCCCTGCTCGCGTAAAAACGCCGCCATCTGGTCGACGAGTGGAGCGGCGATATCGGGATGGGCGGCGTGTGAGTAACCGGGGCGACGACCACGACTGGTATCGGCATACAGGGTGAATTGCGAGATGAGCAGGACAGCACCGCCGCTATCGCGGAGAGAGATGTTGGGTTTGCCACTCTCATCGTCGAAGATACGGAGCTCGAGGATTTTGCGCCCGATGAGCTGGATGTGTTCTGTGGTATCACCGTGGCCGATGCCAAGCAGGACAACCATGCCATGGGCGATAGCGCCGACGGTTTCGTCGGCGACGGTCACATGTGCGTGACTGATGCGTTGGATGATAGCACGCATGGTAGAAATCCTTTAGTCTTCGTCGTCGCGTGTTTTGCGGCGTGGCGCAGGACCGAGGGCGGCGTCAATCGCCTCAAACAGCGAGCGGGCATGGGTAATCTGCATGCCGTCGACACGGATGGGTGTTTGGGTGGGTGGGCAGACGGCGCGGCGGAAGCCGAGTTTGGCCGCCTCGCCGAGGCGGCGTTCGAGTTGCGTGACGCCACGGAGTTCGCCACTCAGGCCGATTTCACCGACGAGTACCATGTCTGATTCGACGCGTTGATTGCGGAACGACGAGGCGATGGCGGTGGCCACGGCGAGATCGGCCGCTGGTTCGCCGATTTTCATGCCACCGACGATATTGACATAGACATCTTGATTGAAGAGTGGTACGCCGACGCGCTTGCCGAGCACGGCGAGGATCATCTGTAGGCGGTTCTGGTCGAAGCCGTTGACGGTGCGTCGCGGTTGCGGATTGGCGGTGTTTGAGGTGAGTCCCTGGATTTCAACCAAAATCGGGCGCGTGCCCTCGAGTGTCACGGCTACCGCCGATCCGGGGGTATTGGCGGAGCGTTCGGCCAAGAAGACCTGTGACGGATTGGTAATCTCTTGTAAGCCATCCGATGTCATCTCGAAGATGCCGACTTCATCGGTTGAGCCGAAGCGGTTTTTGACGCCGCGCAGGATGCGGTATTGGTGAAAGCGCTCACCCTCGAGGTAGAGTACGACATCGACGATGTGCTCGAGCATGCGTGGGCCGGCGATGGCGCCTTCTTTGGTGACGTGGCCGACGATGATGATGGGGATGCCGAGATCCTTGGCGATGCGCAACAGGCGCAAGGCGCCCTCACGTACCTGGCCGACGGATCCAGCGGCCGAGGTGAGTTCTTCGAGGTAGACGGTTTGGATGGAGTCTACGATGACGAGGCCGGGGCGTTGGGCGTCAATATGACCGATGGCAGTCTCGAGGTTGGTTTCGGACGAGATCCACAATCGCTCTGGGTTGAGTCCCATGCGGTCGGCGCGGAGTTTGATCTGTTGGGCGGATTCTTCGGCCGAGATGTAGAGCGCCTCGCCGACGTGTTCGGCAAAGTGGGCTGCGCTTTGTAGGAGCAGGCTCGATTTGCCGATGCCGGGTTCGCCGCCGATGAGCACAAGACTACCGGGCACGAGACCACCGCCGAGGACGCGCGCAAATTCTTGGAAGCGCACGGGGAGGCGACTCACGCCGCCACTCGGGATAGCGTTGAGGGGTTGCGGGGCGCCACCGCCGGTCAGGACGGCGGTGCGGCGAGCAGCGCTCTGCGTGCTTTCTTTGCGCTCGATATGCTCAACGAGACTGCCCCAACTTCCACAGTTGGGGCAGCGACCCATTTCACGAGCTTGTTGAGCGCCGCACTGTTGACAGACAAATACGGTGCGTGATTTTGCCATGGTGCTTATGCCAATGAATCAACGGGCGTTTCAACCTCGCGTTGTGGTTGCATGCGCAGGTACGATTCGCCGTTTTCGAGGGTGGCCACATCAACGATGATGGTATCACCGGGCACAAAACGGCCGTCGAGCACCCCCTCGGAGAGTGGATCTTCGATGAGGTTGGTAATGATGCGTCGGAGCGGTCGTGCGCCGAAAGCGGGATCATAACCACGTTTGGCCAGAAGGTCACACGCCTCGTCTGAGACGTTGAGCGTCAATGAGTGTTCGTCAAGTTGCTTCTGCACGCGATTGAGCAGATAGCGTGTGATTTGGCGAATCTCCTCGGTGGTCAACGCATGGAAGATGATGGTTGCATCGAGCCGGTTAAGGAACTCAGGGCGGAAGACCAGGCGCAAGGCCTCGTTGACGCGGTTGCGCAAATCTTGGTTGTTGCTCTCGTTATCTTTGCCGAGGAAGCCGATGCGCGATGCGCCACGAATCTGCTCGGTGCCGACGTTCGAGGTCATGATGATGATGGTGTTGCGGAAGTCGACTTTGCGCCCTTTGCCGTCGGTCAAATGCCCGTCCTCAAGGACTTGCAAGAGCATGTTGTAGGTGTCAGGGTGAGCTTTTTCGATTTCGTCGAAAAGGACCACGGAGTACGGCTTGCGTCGCACGGCATCCGTCAATTGACCGCCGTCGTTGTACCCGACATATCCTGGTGGTGAGCCGACCAAGCGCGAGGCTGTGTGACGCTCTTGGAACTCAGACATGTCGATTTTGATGAGCAGGTCTTCGGAGCCGAACATGAACTCTGCAAGCGCCTTGGCAAGTTCGGTTTTGCCGACACCGGTTGGTCCAAGGAAGATGAAACTGCCGATGGGGCGTCGTGGATCTTTGAGACCAGCGCGCGCGCGGCGTACCGCCTTTGAAATGGTCACGATGGCTTCGTTTTGGCCGATGACGCGTGAGTGGAGCACAGACTCCATTTGCAGCAGGCGGGCGGTCTCGTCACCGGTAAGACGGGTGACGGGGATACCCGTCCACATGGCCACGACGGCAGCAATGTCTTCTTCGGTCACATAGGGTGGCACAAGGCTAGACGAGGCGTCGATACCATATTCTTGTTCGAGCTCGGTCACACGCTGTTTGAGCGTGTTTGCCCGGTCGCGCAAGGTCTTGGCCAATTCGGTTTGACCCTGTTCTTCGGCGGCTTCGACCTCTTTGATGATGGCTTCGTGGCCACGGAGTGCATCGCGCAGGGCGGATGGCGTTGAGCTACGGGTCATGCGCACGCGTGCAGATGCCTCGTCGATGAGGTCAATGGCTTTGTCAGGCAAGAAGCGATCCGGCACATACCGCGATGAAAGATAGGCCGCAGCACGGATGGCTTCGTCGCTAATCTGGAGCTGGTGGAAGTCCTCGTAGCGCGCTTTGATGCCACGCAAAATCTCGATGGTATCTTCTTCGTTTGGTTGATCGACCATAACCGGTTGGAAGCGTCGTTCGAGGGCTGCGTCGCGCTCAATGTATTTGCGATATTCGTCGAGCGTGGTTGCGCCGATGGTTTGGAGCTCGCCACGTGACAAGGCTGGTTTGAGAATGTTGGCGGCATCGAGGGTCCCCTCGGCGCCACCGGCACCGATAATGGTGTGGAACTCATCGATGAAGAGGATACAGCGTGTTTCTTTGATTTCGTCAACGACTTTTTTGAGGCGTTCCTCGAATTGGCCGCGATACTTGGTGCCGGCGACCAGCGCACCCATGTCAAGCGAGACGACACGTTTGCCACGTAAGTTCTCGGGGACATCGCCAGCCAAGATACGCTGAGCGAGACCTTCGACGATGGCGGTTTTGCCGACGCCTGGTTCGCCAATCAAGGCAGGG
>VGPG01000055.1 GCA_016875555.1 Chloroflexota bacterium
AATTAATTGCGTCTGTCGCGTGCGATTAACACTCCCCTGCATCGACGCCAGCACGGCTAACGCCTCGGCACCACGCAACTGTGGCCATAACGCTACATCACCGGGCACATACGCCAACCTGCGATGCAATGCAGGTGCATGACGCCACGGGTCATCACCAAAGAGTGTCACCTGCCCCTTGGTCTGCTGATACATGCCCAGCACCACCCGAATGGCCGTCGTCTTGCCAGCGCCGTTTGGCCCCAAAAAGCCATGAACATCACCGTGTGCGACCGCCATCGAAAAATCATTGAGCGCATGCGTCCGCCCAAACGATTTATCAACCCCCACAAACTCTAGTACATTCGTCGCCATACCTCATACCTTATCCATCAACAACGACTATTCAGCAGATACTACATTGTGTTATGATGACATCATCCGAACCACTTAACCTGTCATACAGGTTTATATGACCGAACAGTCACATGACTAGTCGGTCACAAGCATACTCGAAGGAGCATGCAATGTCAACCCCTATTCGCATTACTGACATGAAATGTGCCGTTATTGGTGATTATCCGGTTGTGCGCATCACCACCAATGTGGGTATCGACGGGTACGGTCAAGTCGAATCATGGAAGCCGTTTCTTAAGCCGCATGTGCTCTTCTACAAAGACTACCTGATCGGCGCAGACCCGACCGACGTTGAGCGTGTGATGATGCGCATCAAGCGCATGGGCTCCTACAAACCGTGGGGCAGTGCGGTCAGTGCCATCGAGATTGCCTTGTGGGATATCGCCGGCAAAGCTGCCGGTGTGCCGGTCTACAAGTTGCTCGGCGGCAAGGTGCGCGACAAGGTGCGCGTCTACAACGGCGCCATCCGATTCCCTTTGCGCGATCAATCGCCCGAGGCGTATGCCGAGGATGTGCTCAAAATGGCCGAATCGCCCGAGGGGTTTAGTATCATCAAACAAGGCATTTCGTTCCACAGCCGGATGATGTACGACGTCCCCGATTACTTTTATGGCGAAATTCAGACGGTCGGGCGGCACCCCAACCGTGGCTTAATGACACCGACCGGATTCAAACACACGCTCAAATGCATCGAGGCGATGAAGCTGGCCCTCGGCGATCGCATCGGTCTCGCCCTCGATTGTGGCCCTGGTCTCGTCAAGAGCGACGCCTTGCGCCTCGCCAAAGCGACCGAGGACTACCACCTGATGTGGCTCGAAGACATGATTACCGGCGACTATACGCCCTACACGCTGGCCCACATCTACCGCGATATCACCACACAAACGACGACACCAATTCATACCGGTGAGCAGATGTACTTGCGCCAGAACTTCGTCGAACTGATTGAAACCCAAGCCGTCAACGTGATTGGCCCAGACCCACTCGACGTCGGCGGCCTCGCTGAGCTCAAGTGGATCGCTGAGTACGCCGACCTGCACGGCATCATGATGGCGCCACACGGCACCGGTGACGGATTGATTGGCCTGGCGGCGCTCGTGCATGTATCGGCCACATTACCGGGCAACTTCATTGCGTTTGAGTACCCCAAGGCCACGCAACCCTGGTGGTACGAGATTATCGATGGTCTGCCCAATCCGATTGTCAAGAACAGCTACATCGATGTCTGGGATGCGCCCGGGCTCGGCGTGACATTCAACGTGCCGGCGGCTAAGAAGTATCTCAACGCCGAAGATGCAGGCTTCTTCGATTAACTGTTACGTCCAGAAAGGACACCTTCGATGAAAATCACCGATGTGCGTTGTGCCATCATGGGCGGATCACCGATTGTCCGCATCACCACCGATGCCGGCATTGACGGCTACGGCCAAGCTGAGTTTTATAAGCCCTATCTCAAGCCACACGTGCTCTTTTATAAGGATTACTTGATTGGCGCCGACCCCACTGACGTCGAGCGCACCATGATGCGCATTCGCCGTATGGGAGCATTCAAGCCGTGGGGCGCAGCAGTGAGCGCAATTGAAGTAGCGTTGTGGGATATTGCCGGCAAAGCGGCCGGACTCCCAGTCTACAAACTGCTCGGTGGCAAAGTGCGCGACAAAGTGCGCACCTATATCACCACCAACCGCTATCCGATGCCGACACAGTCACCCGAAGAGTACGTCGAGAACGTGCTCAAAATAAAGGAATGGCCGGAGCAATTCTCGATTTTCAAGCAACCCATCTCATTCCACAGCCCGATGGCGGCCACCATTCCCGATTACTTTTATGGCGAAATCCAGCCGGTCGGCGTGCATGCTAACCGCGGCCTGATGACGCCGGCCGGGTTCAAACACACGCTCAAATGCGTCGAGGCGATGAAGCTGGCCCTCGGCGACGACATCGGCTTAGCCCTCGACTGTGGCCCTGGTTTCATGGCGACTGACGCCCTGCGCTTCGCCAAAGCCACCGAGGATTACCACCTGATGTGGCTCGAGGACATGGTCACCGGCGACTACACGCCCTACACACTGGCCCACATCTACCGCGACATCACTAGTCAAACCACGACGCCGATTCACACCGGTGAGCAGATGTATCTGCGCCAGAACTTCGTCGAACTCATCAAAACCCAAGCAGTCAATGTCCTCGGACCAGACCCACTCGACGTCGGCGGCCTCGCCGAGCTCAAGTGGATCGCCGAGTACGCCGACCTGCACGGCATCATGATGGCGCCACACGGCACGGGCGATGGGCTGATTGGGCTAGCAGCACTGGTACATGTATCGGCGACGTTGCCGGGTAATTTCATTGCGTTTGAATACGCCAAAGCCAACCACGAGTGGTGGTACGACATCATTGATGGTTTGCCCAACCCAATCGTCAAAAACAGTTATGTCGATGTGTGGGATGCGCCCGGGCTCGGCGTAACATTCAACGTGCCGGCAGCCAAGAAGTATCTGAACGACGAAGATACCGGATTCTTTGATTGATGGTATTGCCCCTGGTAGAGCCGCAGCATGCTGCGGCTCTACCAGGGGCATCATATTATTTTTCTAACGTGCGCAAATACGCCAACAAATCAGCCACGTCTTGTTCGTCGAGACGGCGACCCGGCATCATGCCGATTTGACCGCGTCCGCCGCGTACAATCCAGGCAGCGATGTTCTCTTCGGTACGCGGACTGCCATTCGGCAGCGCATACCAATATTCGACACCGTCGGGGTAGGTAGGGCCACCGGCCGTCATAACGCCAGCCAATCCGGGGCCAACCATGGGTTGCGTGGTGGTCGCATGACACATCACACACCCCTCGGTCGAATAGAGCAGTTTGCCAACATTCGCATCGCCAATACCTGAGATCGTCGCCGGAATCAATGCATTCGAGTCTTCGGGTGGCGGTGGCGCCCCACACGAGGCCAACAACAAACTCGCAAGCATCAGTACCCAAAAGGTACGTTGAAAAATCAGCATTTCATACTCCTCTCAACACAACGAGGGTGTGGAGATAAACTCCACACCCTCATATGATACGGTAAGAACAACCTAGCGCTGTATCGTATGCAGATACGCCAACAAATCGGCCATCTCAGCATCCGTCATATCCTGTGGCGACATACTGCCGATTTGCCCTTGGCCACCCGAGCGAATCCACGCCGCAATGTTCTCCTCGGTGCGGTCAGCACCATTGGATAACTTGCCGCCGTAGCTCACGCCGTTAGGGTAGACTGGGCCGCTCACCGTCATCACGCCTGCCATACCAGGCCCAACCAACTGCTCGGTTGACAAGTTATGACACGCCATACACCCTTTATCAGCAAAGATAGCCCCGCCGTTCTGTGCGTTGCCGTTGGCCGAAATCGTCTTGGCAAGCGGCGACGTATCTACTGCCGCCTCACCACCGCCACAGGCATTCAATACCACCACAAACGCCACCATCATCAACAACAATAGCATGCGCTTACGCATTTGAGTAGCTCCTTACATGCACGATGTGCCCAGTGCACACGTGCTTTCTTCTGACCAACATACCGTTATCGATCGAGACGATGAAAGGGAACTACACGCGTGGGGGCGGCGTGGTCGGAGCGCTATCGATGCCCATACTATTATTATTGCGAATCGACACACCCCATGTGCGCATACTTTTTTCATTGAACGCCACAACTGCCACGGCCAATGTCAACCACAATGACATCGGCAATGCCCGATTGTGTTGGTGCTCAACCGGGTCACTCACCATGTCGCTACACACGTAGAACGACTCGGGGGTAACCGGGCTATGCATGACCAGGTGACAGTGCAATACACACGCCCACGGAGCAATCACCGCCGCCCATATCACCAATGTGACACAGAACGCCTGAATCTGCCCTATCGTTGATTGTCGATGCCCAGTCATCACATGCATCATCCATGCTGCTCGCTCAATGCTGCCACGTTTATACCACGGCTTTCAGCGTTATCATTAAAATCACCCACTACCTTGCATTATTCAATACCTTGTGATATAGTGTTGCAAATCAGTACTACACAATACGCAGTACTGAACTACCAAAGGAAGGATGAGCACAGATGAATGTGCAGTTCAAAAAGGGGGTACTGGAGCTGTGTGTGCTGGCACTCGTGGCTCAGCGCGACCGTTACGGGTATGAGCTTGTGGAGCGTATCTCGCAGCAAATCGAGATTGCCGAGGGGACGGTGTATCCGCTGTTGCGGCGCCTAACCCAAGAGGGATACTTCGACACCTACCTGCAAGCATCAGTCGAAGGACCACCGCGCAAGTACTACCGCATCACCCAATTAGGGCAGCGCACACTCTCCGAGCTACATCATGAATGGAAGGCTTTCGCCGATGGCGTCAATGCGTTACTCAACGAAGGGAGCAATCATGAATAACGGTCGGTAGAGACGCATGGCCATACGTCTCTACCTATCGCGATGTACTATTCGTCATTACCGTACATCAATCACAAAAACGGGCGTAATTCGACCTTACGGTTACAGGCATTCGATCCGGCCAGTGCCAACTGCAACGCAACATCAGCAGATGGCACATTGACAATCCAGAAGCCGCTGTAGTGCTCAAGCGTATCAAACAACGAGCCGTTGTTCATCTGCCCAAGATTCCCTCGATTATCAACGACCGTGGCGCTGGCCGGGCGCCCAATCCCAGCCGCAATCACCCAATACCCATCAGCGCGGAGCTGATCGTTGAAGGCATCAATAGCGGCCATTTCGTTGCCGTTGGCCGATGCCGATTGGTCGTCAATCACAAACATGATGTACTGCATGGTGGTTCCTTTTGATATGACCCCGGTAGAGACGCAGCATGCTGCATCCCTACCGGGGATTGGTTTGGGCGGCACCTTCCATCCCCGAATCAGGCAATGGCGGATACAACGGCCCCGACGGCGTATAGGCATCAACATCATTGGCCTGTGCCCCTACAGGCAATGGCACGGCACCGGCCAACAGTGGATCGCTGGTCTCGGTCATCCAGCGCTGTAGGCGCCCGTGCATGTCCATGAGCACCTCGGCATAACGCGGGTTATCAACGAGATTATGGGCCTCGTTCGGGTCAAACATCAAGTCGTACAACATCTCTGCGTCGATTGGTCGCTCGCCCCACCCATGATCGTGCCACACCGTTTTGCTCGGGCTATCATCGACATTTGGCCGTACCGGCATGGTGCGCCCATCAAAGCGCTTAATGTATTTGTAGCGCGATGTATGCACCGCCCGCATCGGCTCGTAGGCGGCATGATAGGTCACCTCAGCAAAGAGCTGCTCGTGCAACACATCGACCTCACCGCGCACGAGCGGCAATAATGACTTGCCATGGAGCCACGTCGGCGCCGGAATGCCCACCAGTTCACACACCGTGGGGTAGAGGTCCATGTGCGACACCGGTGCCTCAATCATCTTGGGCCCCACAAAGCCACCCGGCCCGCGCACTATCAACGGCACACCAATGCCGTGATTGGTCAATGTCGTCTTCATCCCTGGGAATGCCGGGCCATGATCCGTCGTATAAAAAATCAACGTATTCTCAACCAACCCCGCCGCAACCAAGGCCTGCATCACCACTCCCACTGCATCATCGAGAATCTTGGCCGACTCAATGAAAGCCGCCATGTCTCGGCGAATCTCGGGCGTGTCAGGCAACGGTGCCGGCGGCCGACAATAGGTCACATCCTCGTCATCATCATGCTCGGGGAACTCGCGGTGCGTCTCGAAAAAGCCAATCTCCATGTAAAACGGCTGCGGCACCTGTTGCAAAAACTCGCGCGCCGCCCGCACCACGTTTGCCGCCCGCCCGCTCTCGACCCACACATGATCGTAGCCGAGCTGCTGCGGCTGTTTGACCACATGTTGTACCCCGAATAGACTGCTGTGATAGCTGTGCGGCCGTAACGTATGTAAAACATGTTGCGTTATGTCGATAAGAGAAAAACCTCGATGCGCCAGGCCATTCATGCCATTGCAATGCGGTGCATGCCCGGTTACCAATGCCGATCGACTCGGTGAGCAGTTGGGCGCCACACTAAAGGCATTGCGAAAGACCACGCCCTGCTCGGCGAAGCGCTGCAAGTTGGGCGTCGGCACCGCATGCCCGTACGGCTGTATATAGCGCCCCGTATCATGCGAGTGCAAATAAATAATATTTGGCTTCATCAGCATGCTCCTTTTGTGTCAGAAAGCCAAAGGGCGCGTACCCGTCACGGCTGTATCGTCACCCGCTCACAGGCAAAGCGCCCCTCAGTACATACCAACCCCACTCCACCATGACGCCACGTGGTATCGAACGCGTGGAGCACCTGCCCAGCCACCTCTGCAGTAATTTGGCCGTGTGCAATCGACACCTGCAATACATACACCGTCGCTTGTTGCCAATCAAATGGAATTTGCGCCAGCACCGTTGTCTCATCATCGTGCTGTTTGACCAGCTGCAACAACCCATCAGCAGCAAATTGCACCGCATAATAGCGGCGTAAGCCCTGTACATGTACGGCGAGTCCGCCTGCGACAAACATATGCGGGATAACCGTGGCCGTCGCCGTATAATCGCACCAATCGGCCGTCCCGAGGGCAATCATGCCCGTGCCGCGATTATGCGCCAAACGGAACATCTCGGGCCACTGTGGATCAAGAATATCAACCGCATCGACCCAGGCTCGCCGCCACAAACGGCCAGCGTGCGCCGGGCGCGTCACAGCGAGCGTGGGCGTGCCCGACCAATCGAGCATATCAAGATAGACCATCCCATCGGCACGTACGGCGCTGTCAACGCGCACCCCAATCGCCATAATCGGCGCCCCATGGGTATCGGGTACCTGCCACGAGAGGTGGTGCACGGCCCCGGCGGCAAGACGCACTTGCGGCGCTTCAATGCTTTCAATGGCGTCGTCAACTCCATATAGACGCACAAATATCGTCACCGCCACATCCTGCCGATTGGCCTGATCAGCCGCAATCGTTGCCGTCACCGTCTGACCGCTATAGAGCGTTGGTGAAGCCAGAATCTGGTACGAGCTCTTGGTATCGATGCCGTCTGGTGGGATAAACGTCATCGTAGTGGCAATCGCACTGCGCCCCAATGCTAGGCGCTGGTAGTTGATGGCCAAAGCTGGGCGCTCACCACCGTTGTACCCTGCCACTTGTGTGAGCGTTGCGACCCCACGACTTTCGGGCGTATCGTCACAAATGAAGCCTTGCACCGCCCCTGGCAAACTAAAGTGGTAGCGTGCGCCATCTTTGGGGGTAACAGCCGGCAAATTGTGGAGTGCACGGGCGATATTGACCACATGATACGTCTCGGTCACCGCATCGGTGATGGTGCGTCCACCGTCAGCCGTCGGCAAATAGAGGCGATCGGCCACGGGGCCACGCAAATCAGGGCCAGCCTCAAATGTGGCCAGGCCGTTTTTGATGCCCAACAGACAGCCGACATTGGCCGCGTTACAATCGGTATCCCAGCCGGCTGTGTTGGTAATCATCATGGCGCGCTGAAAATCGTCGCCGCCGTACAATAACCCCATGTGAATCAACGCATGATTGGGCACCATGTGACAATTACCGCCGTAGCGGTCATAGCCGTACAAGCGCACAATCTCGTTGCGGGTGTCGTGCCAATCAGGGTAGCGCGCATGCCAGTTGCGTACGTCGTGTATCAGGCGCGCAATCGTGCTATCCGCCGGTATGAATCGCAACGCCACATCGATGAGTTTGTGTAAATCACGTTCCACAAACGCCTGCGCCTCCATGGCGGCAATCACTTGGGCACCATAAATCGCCTCACCGTCATGACTGACACTCGCAGCCCGACGCGCCAAATCAACCGCCAACTCGGGATCGCCGGGGGCAACCATGGCCCACCCATCAATGAAGATTTGTGAGCCGATTTGCTCGGCGACAACTTTGGTGTTGCGCGCCATTGAGCCGCTTTCGGGCGCTTTGATGCCGTTTTTGAGGTGCAGATAGGCGGTGTGTTCAGTCGAGTTGCCAATCCCACCCCACCACAAAATCGCTCGCTCTTCGACGATGTAGTTCAGCCAGTTATCGCCGATTTGGGCAGGGGTCAGATTGCGGGTATTACCGTTATCCGGCAGGGCGCGCAAAAAGGTAAAGGTACCGGTGATATCGTCGTCAGCGACAATCAGCGGCATACCACGTTGTTCGTGCACGTAATAGTTAATCTCGCCCAACTCGGCCATGATACGTTCGTACGGCCAGCTTTCGAAGGGGCGACCGAGATAGACGCCAATGATTTTGCCAAGAACACCGGCATAGACGCGCTCGATGTAGTCGTGTGGGAGCATCGTTGCACCTTTCATAGATTCGTCGATGGTATACCACGAGATTACCATACTTTATGCCGTCGTTCTATCACGGTATGTCCTGATGATGAATAGATTCCTTGGTGATTTGTTCACATCAGCGAACTTCGTACACATTTTTGATAAATAACGGTATTTTTTGGAAAAGCAGGTGCTAATAGCGTGCTATAATCGGCGTATCGTGACCACTCACGTCAGCCTTGATACCATCAGCAATCGCAGCGTCGCGACGATCGGTGTTTTGCATGGAGGGAGTTCGATGAAGAGCGAAGTATCAGGTGCGCAAATGGAGGCGCTGGTATGGTTGGGACCAAGTCAAATGGCACTTCGTCACGAACCGATTCCCACACTTGGCGATAACGAAGTTTTGATACATGTCGGTGCAGTCGGCATTTGTGGTTCTGAGTTGAGTGGGTATTTGGGGCACAACAGCCTACGATTCCCGCCACTCGTCATGGGTCACGAGGCGGCTGGTACAATCGTGGCTGGCACCGGGCAACTCGCCGACGGCAGTGACGTGCATGTGGGACAACGTGTCACCTTCAACCCGTTGATTACATGTGGCACCTGCGATCGTTGTCAAGCCGGTCTGATTAACCTGTGTCGCAACCGCAAATTATTAAGTGCACACCGCGCCGGTGCCTTTGCCCAGTATGTCAGCGTCCCAGCTGATTTGTGTTGGCACCTGCCAGCGAATATTTCGTTTGTCGCCGGGTCACTCAGTGAACCACTGGCGTGTGCGGTACATGCTGTCGGTCTCACAGACATCGACAACAATAGTTCGGTCTTGATTTTGGGCGCAGGCCCGATTGGGTTGTGCTGTATTGCCGCCGCCAAAGCGCGTGGCGTCAAGACGATTTTGATTAGCGATATCTCCGACCAACGCCTGAGCATCGCCCGTGAGTGGGGTGCGACGCACACCATCAACGCCAAACAGCAAGACACCGTGGCAACAACGCTCGCGGCAGTCCCGACGGGAGTCAGCGTGGTTGTCGATGCCGTGGGCACGAGTCATGTGCGCAATCAGGCCATCAAAGCGGTAGTTCCCGGTGGCACCGTGGTGCTGATGGGTCTGCATGAGGATGAAACGACCATTCCCACCAATTACATCATTCGCCAAGAGATTACCCTGGTGGGCAGTTTTTGCTACAGTCGCGAAGACTTCTCCACTGCGGTGGACATGATTAGCCGTGGGCTCGTCGTACCGAGCCACGATTGGCTGATTGAGCGCCCACTCAGCCAAGGGCAGGCGTCATTCGAGGAGTTGATTGCGGGCAAATCCGAATACACCAAAATCGTGCTTATCCCGTAACATCTTTTATACCTAATGCGCCGTAGTAAGTGATTGCTACGGCGTTTTTGTCTGCCCACGATACCACCGAGTATACCGCGTCCCTACGTGTGCACCACGAGCAAACATGCTGGCCGATATCCGCTGATTTGCTATTATGTTGATGCATGCAATACAATACCATTGTTGCGTAATTGAAGAAAAATACCTGAGGACCACATGCATCGCATCATAAAGTTATTCACGCTACTCATCGTCTTGTACTCCAGCATCAGTACAACGACCACGCCACCAGTTCATGCAGCTGAGCGGTGCTTCGTTGAGACGGGGTACTGTATTGATGGTCGGATAGCCGAATTTTGGAACAAGCAAGGCGGCCTATCGGTCTTCGGATTCCCTATTGGGCTAGCCGAGACAATTACCGTTGACAGCAAACTCATCACGCAGCAGAACTTCGAGCGTCAGCGTATCGAATATCACGCCAGCAACGCCAAGCCGTACGATATTTTGCTCGGGCGGTTAGGTGCGGATGTGCTGGCTCGTCAAGGGCGCGATTGGTATGCGTTTGGCAAAAGCGGTAACCAATCTGGCTGCATGTACTTTGCACAGACCGATCAGAGCGTGTGTGGGCTCATCCTTGAGCGCTGGAAAGCGACCGGCATTGAGCTTGATGGCCGTCGTGGTCTGAGCGATACGGAGCGGCTTGCACTCCACGGCCTGCCACTCTCGGGTGTCATGACTGAGACATTGAACGATGGTCGACAATATCAGGTGCAGTGGTTTGAGCGCACGCGGATTGAGTTACATCCGCAGAATCAACCGCCGTACCACGTACAACAAGGATTGCTTGGGCGTGAGCTCGGCGCGCCACTACCGGCACCGGCACCAACTCCTATACCCAACCCTGCCGCACCCGTTCCTGCGCCTGTTGCTGCTCCAGCTCCTAACACATCCGCACAATCGATTCCAACCGGCAGTAGCCCGGCCACCGTACTTCGGGTCGTAGACGGTGACACCATTCGTGTGAATCTTGATGGACGCGAAGTCACCATCCGCATGATTGGTCTCGACACACCTGAGACCAAAGATCCGCGCAAGCCAGTCCAGTGCTATGGGCAAGAAGCATCAAACAGAGCGGCACAACTCCTCGGCGGAGCTACCGTCTATCTCGAGATAGACCCAAGTCAGGGGATGTATGACGCGTACAAACGACTCTTGAGCTATGTATGGATGAGCGACGGCCGATTATTCAATCAACTGATGATTGATGAGGGATATGCATTCGAGTACACCTACAACAAACCGTACAAATATCAGGCGGCCTTCAAAAACGCCGAGCGCACCGCCCGTGAACAACAACGTGGCTTGTGGTCACCCACCACGTGTAATGGCACGGCCAGTGCAGTCACCACAAATCAACAGTCGAGTACCGGGACTGGTACATCGCCTGGAGGTGGAGGTAGTAACAATGGTGGAAGTGGTAGTGCTGCGGAGTCGGCTCCATGTGCCATCAATCAAATCAAAGGAAATGTGAATTCGGGTATTTATCACGTGCCAGGTGGTGCATCCTACGCCAAAACCAAGGCGAACGTGCAATGCTTTGACACCGAGGCAGAGGCCGTGGCTGCCGGATTCCGTCGTGCCAAACGCTAAGTAATACGTGTGCCTCGTGGTCGTTATGACGATCACGAGGCATGATTGGTCGGTACGTCAGCCAGCACGACAGCACACACCAGGTCATCAACGCAATACCACAAACTACTGCGGTAACGCCCGGAATCCTTTGCCAAAGACTTCCACAGCTTCACCGACCACGACAAATGCGTGCGGATCAGCCTGTGACACAAGATGTGTCAATGCAGGGACTTCGCTTTTGGTCATGACACATAACAACATGGCACGTTCAGCACCGGTATAGGCACCTTTGGCAGATACTACGGTTGCACCACGATTGAGATCCTGCAAAATCGCAGTACTCACTTCGTTTGGTTGTGCGGTAATGATAAATACTTGATTCATGCCACCGCCAAACGATAGGACGACATCAAGTGCACGACTAGCCACGAAACTCACTAGGATGGCGTACAGGATTTTTTCGGGCCCATAGATGACCATAGCCGCAGCAAAGACAATCCCATTGAGAATCAACGAACTTCGCCCTGGCGCATAGCCAAACCGCTGCTCAAGTAGACGTGCCACAATATCGAATCCACCTCCAGTACTGCGTGCACGAAAAATCAAGCCACCACCAACTCCTGCAATTAACCCACCATACAGGCTATACAAGAGTGGATCATCAGTGACAGAATCAAGGATGCCAGTAGAGTATTCGAGAGCTACCGACATCAATACGGTCGTATACAGCGTGCGTAGTGCAAAGCGCCAGCCACCAAGAAAACGCATGCTGATGAGGAGGAGTGGCACATTCACTGCAAGCACGATCACGCCAATCGGGATTTGCCAGAACGTGTTGGTGATGATGGCGATGCCTGTCACACCACCGGTCACAACTTGATTGGGTATCAAAAACACACGTGTCGCAAATGCCACGAGAATGGCACCTAATGACATTAACAATATATCACGCACAATCGGCACGATAATGCGCAACCAACGTCGCAGGCGTTCACGAACGGTGTATCCTCACAATCATTCTCACCTGTAGCATCATTGTAACTGAAACGGCGGCCACATTGTGGCCGCCGTGTTATGGATGCTGATACGGATGCAGATCTACACTTGTGGTGCGGCGGGTGTCATGACATACAGATAAATTGTGTAGACCATTAAACAGATGCCTATCAGGCTAAATGCTACACGAATCTGACTGTCTACAGATAGAAGTGAGGCCCACGCAACCAACGCAAGTCCTAGTGCGCTGGTGAGCATCACGAGTTGTAGCGCATCACCGCGTTCATCAAATTGTGCTGCAATACCGAAGTTTTTGTCAGCTGTATCAAACAACGCTTGTGCATCAGCATAGATGGATTCATAGTAAGCATCGTTGAATGGATCATCTGGACTCGCGGTAATTGACGCGCTCAACTGCTCGGAATAGCTGTCGATGTAGTATTGTGCTTTTTCTTCTGAATCTGCGGTATACGCACCATCAAACAGTTGGTAATCATACACAATCATTTGATTTGCCGTAAGATAATCTGCCGTTGCATTGGTGAGTTCTTTTTGCGCCATGACTTCATATTCATTTTGCTTGGAATCTGCCATCGCACCGTCATACCCTGATAGTGCCGTGAGTATAGTCATCGCCACAACGACCGAACCGAGCACTAGTTCCGATGAAATAATGCGTATACGATCAAACATGATGTTCTGTCTTTCTCCACGACACTCGATTTCACATCTTACCATAATTATTTACAAAAATATAGTATATTCGTTTCGCTATAGCGACTGGGTAACACATCAACACAGCAAAACACGACACCCCATGCGATTGCATGGGGTGTCGTGTTCGTTAATGGATGGCGCACAGACCTAGTCTCCCAGCGGGCATCCCGCTAGTACCTTCAGCGCTGGAATGTTTCACGACCCGGTTCGGGATGGGACGGGGTGGGTCCACTCCGCTTCGTGCA
>VGPG01000056.1 GCA_016875555.1 Chloroflexota bacterium
AGATCGGTGATGAAGTATGGACGCGTTTTAGTAAGAAAAAAGAGGGCACGCTCTGGTATTATCGGGCCTTGACTGACGCCTTTATGACGGCGCCGAATCGTACGCGTTGCCAAACACTCATTGAAGAGTTGAATCGCGTCGTCACTACCCTCGAACGCGAAGTCAAGACTCAGCGTTAAGGGGTGACCATGCAATACAACGAAGAACACTCACTTGAGCGATTTGTGACCGCACAAGCACAAACCTACGACGGCTACGCCGATGCGCTGGCTGAGATGCGCGCTGGCACCAAACACAGCCACTGGATATGGTATATCTTGCCGCAACGGCGTGGCCTTGGATCATCAGAAATGGCCATCTACTACGGTATCGCCGATGACGCCGAGGCCATCGCCTATCTGCACCACCCCATCCTTGGGCCACGCCTGGCCGAGGTGACGCATTGGGTGGTACACCATCTCGCCAGCACTGATGCACGGGTATTGATGGGATCTCAGATTGATGTCATCAAACTCGGCTCGTGTATGCAACTCTTCGGCACCATCAGCGCCCAGCTCGCCGATGTCAGCGAGCCGTGGATTGTGGCGCTACGCCACGATTGTGCGCAGGTACTCGAATTACTCAACGCCCAAGGCTACTTGCCATCAGTGTGAAGGTGTGTATCGATACAGCACATGTGGGCGAAGCGGGTTGTCTGCCGCCAGCAGCGGATGATCAAAGTCATCAGCAGGATTGTGGGTCAGGCCGATTTTCTGCATGACGCGGCGCGAGGGCAAATTATCACGCACCGTCAATGACACGAGCGTGGGTAATTTGAGTGTATTTATCGCCCAATCACGCACCGTCAATGCCCCTTCGGTGGCCAAACCTTGGCCCCAGTGTTGACTCGCAAGACGCCAACCAATCTCGACACACGGCATAAAGTGCGCCTCAAAGCGGGGCACCGCCAGACCGATATAGCCGATACAACCGAGGCTATCACGACGCGCAACAGCGAACAAGCCAAATCCGTTGCTCTGCCAGCTTAGACGAATGCGCTCAAGCATGGCACTGGTCTGATCGATGGTCATGACAGGCCCCAGATAGCGCATCACCGCCGGGTCTTGGTTAATGGCCGCAAATGCGGCGAGGTCGTCGTCACGCCATTGGCGTAGGATCAGGCGGTCAGTGGTAAGATGCATCGCATTCTTCTTTCAGCACACGCATAGATGCACATTGTACGACACAGACAGGGCACACGATTGTGTGCCCTGTCTGCGTGGTATACGTTACTACCCAAGAACTACGGCGTCCAGATGGTGCCGTCTGGCCAGCGAGCTTGTGTCCACTCGACGACCTTGTTCTCGGCCGGATACTTGGCAGCTTTGGCCTCGTCAAATTCGACGCCCCAGCCTGGTTTGTCGTTGACGTACACATAGCCACCGTGGACCTCGGGACAACCAGGGAAGACCTCGTACAGGTTCGGGCCGAAGTGAATCACCTCTTGGATGCCGAAGTTCGGGCTGCACAAGTCGAGATGCACGTTGGCAGCATGCCCGATTGGTGAGACGTCGCCGGGGCCGTGCCAGGCAGTACGTACGCCGAACTGCTCGGCAAACGCGGCCAACTTGCGGGCGGGCGTGACGCCACCGATGGCTGACACGTGCGTGCGGATGAAGTCGATAAGTTGCTCGGCAATCAACGGCTTCCACTCGGCGGCATTCACATGCAACTCACCCATGGCAATCGGGGTGGCGCATTGTTCACGAATGCGGCGGAACCATTCGATTTGATCGGGCGCCAATGGATCCTCGAGGAAGAAGAGACGATACGGCTCGACCTCTTTGGCCATGCGCATCGCATCAATCGGCGCAATCCGCTCGTGGATGTCGTGGAGCAAAAACAAGTCGAAGCCAATTTTGCTGCGAATGTAATCAAACATCTTGGGGATTGAGCGCGCGTACACGTCGGGCTGGTAATAGGCCCCGGGGAAGTTTGACTCCGGGTTCTCTAACCCTTTAATCCGATGGGTCGCTTGTGGGGCAGCCGCACCAGGTGCATTGTTCTCGGCAGTGATTTCTTTGATGCGACCGCCGTACCCACCCATTTGACAGCGCACGGCAAGGGCGCCACCCTCACGGTACTTGATCACGTTCTCGAGCACTTCTTGGGGATCACGGCCGTCGGCATGGCGATACACCATGGCGCCTTCGCGCATTTTGCCGCCCCACAAGTCGTAGACGGGCATGTTGGCGATTTTGCCTTTGATATCCCACAATGCCATATCGACACCACTGATGGCGTTATTGAGGACTGGGCCGTTGCGCCAGTACGAATTGACCATCATCATCTTCCACATGTCTTCGCTGTTGCGTGGGTCACGCCCGCGGAGCAGTGGGTCGAGATAATCTTCGACGGCTTTGACAACCAAGGTCGCCCGCTGTGTAAAGGTCGCGCACCCGAGACCAAACAAGCCGTCTTGATCGGTCTCGACTTTGACCACAATAATCCCGATACCGTCGGGCGCTGTCAGAAAAGCGCGCACGCGCGTAATTTTCATTGATACTACTCCATGAATCTCAATGCGGCGTGACATCACGATAGACACCACGCCGCAACGATTAGCTTATGACCACAGTCGATCCCAGCTATTGGCGTTGTCCCACTCTGGCGTTGGCTCAAAGAAGCCGCTGCCCTTGACCAAGTGCTCTTTGACCACCTCAAGATTGACATCGAAGCCCAAACCGGGGCCGGTGGGCACGTCGATGTAGCCGTTCTTGATAATCTTCTCGGTCTTGCCGTTGATGGAGATGAAGTCGCTCCAGAACGGCTCTTCGGAGAAGTGGTGCTCAAGCGCAATGAAGTTCTCAGTAGCGGCCGCACAATGCACGCTGGCCATGGTGCTGACCGGTGTACCGGCCATGTGCAGGGCCATGCTGACGCCCTTTTCGGCGGCATAATCGCCGATACGCTTGGTCTCCATGATACCGCCGCTGGTGGCCATATCGGGGTGAATCACGTTGACACCGCGGGCGTCGAGGAGTGGCTTGAAGCCGTCCAGCGCAAAGATATCCTCGCCGGTACAGACTGGCGTATGCAACTCGCGCTCGAGCTGAACCCACTGATCGGTGTACTGCCACGGCACCAAGTCCTCGAGCCAGGCCAGATTGTAGGGCTCGAGCGCTTTGCCGAGGCGAATACAGCTGTCGATGCCGATGTGACCGAAGTGGTCGGCGGCAATCGGGACCTCGTAGCCCACCGTCTCACGCACCTTGGCCACGTACTCGACAATCATGTCGAGACCCTTAGGCGTGATTTGCACGTGGGTGAACGGGTGTTGCAAGGTGTGCAAGTTGAGCATTTTGTCGAAGTGGGTGCGATCGCCGGTGGGCAACATGCCAGCCGGGTAGGTCAATGCCCCTTCGACGCCAATCAGCGGTTGAATGCCGACGTCCATTTTGAGCATGGTGAAGCCCCACGAGATGCGCTCTTTGAGGCGCTCACCCATGGTCACACCATCTGGCTCGTTGGGAGTATCGCAGTACATGCGGACCTTCTCGCGGTACTGACCACCGACCAGCATGTAGGCAGGTACGCCATAAGCCTTGCCGGCGAGGTCCATCAGCGCCATCTCGACGCCTGAGACACCGCCACCTTGGCGGCCGTGATGGCCGAACTGCTTGATTTTGCGGAAGAGCCGGTCAACGTTGCACGGATTCTCACCGAGCAAGCGGCTCTTGAGCATCAGGGCATACTTGGCTGATGCCACGTCGCGCACCTCGCCCCAGCCGCTGATGCCCTGGTTGGTGTCGATGCGGATGATGCTGAAATGCCAGTGATCCCAGCCGACGGTGGCGATGCGCATGTCGGTGATTTTGAGATCGCTGGGGCTCGACGAACGTCGAATGTTATCCTCGGGGCGTTGGCTCATTTGTTGTTCGCTTTCTTCCAGGCCTGGTAATCTGCCTCGATGTCTTCGCGCCAGGTCTGGACGTCGATTTCACCGCTGGTGTACTTGCCTTCGCCGATGCGCATCTTGCCGAACTCGTCGCGCACGCGGATGTTCTCGCTCTCCTCGACCACTTCTTGGACCAGGTGTGGCGGGATGACAATGATGCCGGTGGGCGTCCCCAACACCACATCGCCCGGCATGACGGTGATGCCGTCGATGCGCACGGGGATGTTGATGCCGAGCAGCGTCATGTCGGCGATGGCGGTCGGATCAAAGCCACGCACGTAGAAGTTGACGTTGTCGAGTTGTACCAAGCCGGCCAAGTCACGTACGCCACCGTCGATGACGGCACCGGCTTGCGTGCGCTTGGCAACGGCAGTGCCGAGGTTGTCACCAACAAGGGTGCCGTCTTTGACTTTGCCGTAGAGATCGGCAACCATCACGTCGTTGCGCTCGAGTTGCTCGATAATCCACGAGTTCTGGCCGCCGATTTTGCCGCGACCGGCATTGAGGCCGGATTGTTGGGTTACTTCGTGGAAGTCGGGGCGATGTGGGACAAACGCAGCGGTGACGGCGCGACCGACGGTGATTTTGCCGGGATGCGTCTCTTTCCAGTTACCGGCGAACTGGCGATTGTAGCCGTGGCGGCGCAACGTGCCCCAGGCCTCCTCGGTGGTGACCAACTTCATACGCTCGATCAAATCATCGGGTACCTTGGGGCGCCCATCGGCGAAGCGCTCGAACGGGTTGTTGGGCGTCAAGGCAATCATCGCATCACGGGGCGGCTGTACATTCCAACTCATCGGACGTTCCTTTCAACTATGAAATACGCTCAAGGATCATCCCTTGAGCAGAGACATCAATGGGTCCAACCGAGCAAACGTTGGGCTTTGCTACAGTCGTACATGCCTTCTTTGTCGGCCAATTCCTTGGTGACGGGCACCTGTGGATGCCATTGATTAATGAGATCAATGCTCTTCTCAGTCATCACCGTCGTTGGTGCAACGATATAGAACGCCTCGTGGCCGACATACGGTGCATCAATGATGGCCAGACAGGCGCGGGCCGCCGACTCTGCCAGGGTATAGGCCCAGAGTTGCTTAGCGTTCGCATCGGTGTTGCGATTGGCACGCTCTTGCGCCATTTGGAGTGATTCGACCACCCAATGAAAGCGCAACGATGCGATGGTCATATCCTCATACCGACGTGCCATTGAGTCGCCTTGGATCTCACAAATCCACTTCGAGAGACTGTAGGGCTCTTCGTTGTAGGTCGGATGCGTCTCATTGAGGGGCAGAAAATCGTACTTGGGCCAGCGGCTGTAGACCGCACCGACCGAATTAATGCTTGAGGCCTGTGTCACCCGCTTGATGCCACACTTGGCGGCCGCCAACAGCGCATTGTAGCTACTCGTGACGTTGTTGTTGTGGATGACGTGCTCTGGGTGACCATGTGGCGACGGATAGGCTGCAAGGTGGATGAGCACATCGAAGCCGTTAATCGCATCATAGAATGACTGATAATCGGTGAGTTCGGCATTGAGATACTCGACACTGGCCGGTACGCTCCCTTCGGGCGGAGCCACTCGGTCAATGTTGCGTACATGATGCCCACGCGCGACCGCCATACGCAATACATGTTTGCCGACGCTACCACTCCCACCCGTTACCGCAATTTTCATGGATAGTTGTCCTTTCCGCGGCTGACGCATGTCAGCCGCGGGTGTACCAGAGTTGCTTATGCCTTGTAGACGACCTCACGCAAACCGCGGATGTAGCCGATGGCGTACAAGCGTCCGAATGCCGAGTAGCCGGCGTTTTCGTTGCTGTCACCGGCGACGGTGGGCACGTGGTCTGGTCGTAACACGCCCTCAAAGCCAATATCTTTGTAGGCCTGCATACAGGCGGTCATATCGGTCTTGCCGTCGTCGTGCCACGTCTCTTCGAACTTATCCTTGTTGCCACGCACATCGCGGAAGTGGACGAAGAAAATCTTGTTCTGCTTGCCGAAATGGCGAATCACGCTGGGCAAATCATCGGTCATCAAGGTGAAGTTGCCTTGGCACAAGGTGACGCCATTGACCGGACTCGGGATCATATCAATCAAGCGCTGATAGTTGTCGACCGTGCGCATGATGCGCCCGACGCCACGAATCGGTGAACGCGGTGGATCATCGGGGTGCATGGCCAGCTTGACGCCGGCTTTTTCGGCGACGGGGATCAATCGCTTGAGGAAGTACTCGAGATTGACCCACAGCTCTTCTTCACTGATTGGACCAAGCTCAGTGTTGGGGGCATGCTCCATCAGTGCATGGTCATAACTTGTAACCACGCTACCACCACGTGATGGGGTGGTGGTGGCAGTACGCATCCAATTAAAGTCGGTCATCCACTCGTAGCACCAGACAGGGATACCGAGGCGACCCATGTTTTCGATGAGCTTACATGCTTCATCAATCTCTTGGTCGCGACCGGGCAACCCACGTTTGGCCAGGTTGAGTGGTGGACGCGCCTCGATGACTTCGAGCTTGAAGCCTGCATCCTCGTAGCGCTGCTTCATGCGCAACAGGGGCAAGTAATCACAGGCACTGTCACTCCCGTTGAATGGCTCATTGAACGGCAGACCACCAACGGCGTGGTCAATGCCACATTGCTTTGACAATGTCCACAGCATTGATGGATTTGGTGGCAAAGACTCGGCAATCTTAATCATGACGATCTCCTCTGTGTATCTGCATCAAGTTGGAGGTGCACACGCCAGCACCGCTGCTGACCTGCCGCCAACGTCGCATACGTTGATGTCCGCGCATAGGCATCACTTAGTGCATCATACACGCCAATAGCTGGTTCGATGCCCATGTTGTAGTACGGCGTACCGCCGTCGTTACTCCAGGCACCGGCATTCAACCACAGCGCAAGTTGCGGAACTTCGTGAGTATCCCACTCCATCGTCCAACACCCGTTATGGGCGATGAGTTGAACCCAACCAGCAGCCAAGTGTGCACTATATAATTTGGCTGCTACCCCACTCTGTTGGGGTGGCAGCCGTTGTAAATCGAGCATTGATGTTGGCGAAATCGTAATCGCACGAGATGACTCAGCCACAAATGCACCGTGATAATCAACATGCCAGAATGTCGTACCGGTCGGTGTATTCAATGCCATGCCTGGCTCAAGGGCCACCAATGGATGGGCACACCAAATCCAGTGCATGTCGGCATCACCGTCATTCACCACTGCGTAGTCGAATTGCATCGCACTCGAGTCGCCGATGGTGACACGGCGTTCAAAGCGATACGGCAACCCAATTCCATGCCACATACTGCAACACACCACATGCGTATCAGTGACATCTATTGACCAGGTTGGGGTTTGACACCACAACTCACCATGGTCAGGCAACACTACATCATGCCACGGCAGCGCAGGATACCGACATGCACCTACCGTAGGGAAGCATTCATCCCATCCGCCGGTATCGGCACGTTCCACATAACTTGTTGCTGGGTCGCCGTGTGCATATGCCAGTCGCGGATGGCGCCACAACCAATCACGACCATTTCGTTGGTCGTGGATTTGGGCGATTTTGGCACCGAGTTCTGGGATAAATTCACAACGCAGTGTATCGTTGTGCACCACAACCCGTCCAAAACCATCAGTAGCACGAAATTCCTCAACAGCGGGCATGCCTGACTCCTCAGAACGACTGTATGAGACTATGTCGTATCATGCTCAAAAAGGGCGCACCACACCGGCACGCCCTTTGAGAATTCTCGCTACACCGGCAATACATCGGTGAGATTTGCGGATGGTAAGACGGGATGTTGTTGATGCAAGATACACGAAGCCACCTGTGTCTCTTTGACGCGATGCAGTGGTGGTGATGCAGTCAAACATTCATCCTTTGCATATGGACAGCGCGGTGCAAAGCGGCAGCCGTTCCCACCTTTGTCAGATAGTTCTGATTCTTTGACACTCAGGCCATCGGTGCCCCAGCGCCGATCCAAATCGGGCCACGGGATGGAGTCAATCAAGAGTTGGGTGTATGGATGTTCAGGCTTTTGGATGACGCTATCGATATCACCAGCCTCCATGACGCCACCCTTGTAGAGCACCACAATCGAGTTTGCCACGTGATAGGCGGTCGTCAAGTCATGAGTGATATACACAATTGAGACGCCATGATCACGATGCAGGCCACGCAGTGACTCAAGAATGTTGGCACGGAGCGAGGCATCAACCATCGAAACCGGCTCGTCCGCAACAAGCACTTTGGGTTTGAGCAACAACGCACGTGCTACATTGATGCGTTGGCGCTGACCGCCCGAGAGTTGATGGGGGAATCGACCGAGGATATCCTCAGGGCGTAGACCGACCGCACTCAACGCCTCATCCATTTTGGAGCGGGCCTCGGCTTTGCTCTTGGCCAGCTTGAACTTCTCGATGGGCACCGTGAGCAAGTGGTCAACCGTGTAAAAGGGATTGAAGACGGCAAACGGATCTTGGAAGACGGCTTGCACTTCACGACGGAAGGTCATGCGCGCGTCGCCACGCAGATTGCGGATATCCTCACCCTTATACAAAATTTGCCCTTGTGTCGGGTCAATGAAGCCGAGCAATAGCATGGCCAGCGTCGTTTTGCCGCTACCACTCTCACCTGCGACCGTCAAGATGGTCGGGTCTTCTTCTTTGAGTACCATGGAGAAGTCAGCCAAGGCTGTCGTACCTGCTTCAGAGAAGAAGCCACGCGTATATGTCTTGGTCACATTGCGAAATTCAAGCAAGTTCGCCACGGCTACGCCCTTTCCGCATAAAGATGACAAGCAACCAAGCGATCGCCGTCATACCGTTCGACCGCCGGGACATCAGTTTTACAGATATCCATAGCCTTCTCACACCGTGGGTGGAATGCACACCCCGAAGGAATGCGCAGGAGTGACGGTGCCAATCCCGGAATACCCTGAAAGACGCCTTTGTTCGAGAGATTGGGCAGGCTTTTGATCAAGGCTTGCGCATACGGGTGCATTGGATTGGTGAACATATCGCGCACGGTGCTGACCTCGGTGAGACGGCCGGCATACATCACGGCGACTTTGTCAACGAACTGTGCCATCAAGCCCATGTCGTGACCAATCAGAATGACGGCCGTGCCGATTTCTTTTTGGACGCGATCAATTGTCTCCATGACTTGACGTTGGGTCACCACATCAAGCGCGCTGGTTGGCTCGTCAGCGATAATGACTTGTGGTTTGAGTAGAATGCCGATCGCAATACAGACGCGCTGCTTCATGCCACCGCTCAACTCGTGGGCATACATGCTGAAGACGTTGCGTTTGAGATCGACGGACTCGAGCGACTGCATACAGCGCTCAGTCATCTCTTCTTTGCTCATATCTGGGACATGGGCGCGGACAGCATCAATCATCTGGGCGCCGATGCGCATGACCGGGTTGAGTGAGTTCATGGCTCCCTGCGGGATGTAGGCGATGCGACTCAAACGCGACATGCGCATCTCTTCATCGCTGAGTTGCATCAGGTCAACACCACCGACGGTCACACTCCCACCTTCGATACGACCTGGCGGCTTGATCATGCGCATCATGGCCAAGGCCATGGTGCTTTTGCCGGAGCCTGACTCACCGACCAAACCGAGTTTCTCACCGGAGTTCAGATCAAGATTGACCTTGTTGAGTGCAGTCGCACGCCCTAGGTCGGTGTAGTATGACACTTGCAGGTCACGGATTTGCAAAATAGGTGTCATCGAGTTACTCCGTTCGCCGTATACGAGGATTGGCTAACTCATCCAACCCCATGTTAATCAAGGCCAACGCGCTCAAAATGAGCACCATGGCAGATGCCGGCCAGATTGGCCACCACCACCAGCCATTAAAGAATGCGCCTTGTGATTGGGCGGCCCATATGATATTACCCAAGAGTGGCTCACGCAAGGGACCAAGACCGACGATGGCCAAGTAGAACGACGAGAAGACACCATTAAACACTTGACTGACGAAGGCTGCTGCGATAAACGGCAACAAATTCGGCAAAATCTCGCCGAAGATGACACCGCCATTCCCGACGCCAGAGAGTTTGGCGACGGAGACGAACTGTCGCTCTTTCATTGAAAGCACCTGCGAGCGAATCACCAACGTGGGTCCCATCCAGGCCAGCATCACCACGATACCGGCCATGGTAAATATGGTGACATCACGTTTATCAAGCGAGGCCGCAATGATGATTTGGATCATGAAGACCGGTATCGGTGTGAGGATTTGACAGATACCTTTGACGATTGTGTCAAAGAGCCCGCCAAAATAGGCCGATGTAAAACCGAGCACGACGCCGATAAATGTTCCCAACGCACCAGCAATCACGCCAATCAAGGCTGTCTGCCACATGCCTTTGACCATGGCAGCGTGCATATCGCGGCCGAAGAAATCACTGCCCATGGGGAGTTTACCCGGCCATTCAGGGCTACTGAAATCGAGAATACCAGGTGGTTGCTTAGGTTTGGCCTTGAGCGGGTAGGCACGCGCCTCGTCAACCGCAAAAAAGCCATGCAGGGTAAACAATACCAAGAAGAAGATAATGCCCAAACCAATCGCCAAACTCTTGTTGCGTCGCAGATAGCCAGCCAGTAACTTCCAACGACTTGGTTGAATTGGCGGAGCAATTGTTGTCGCCGTCGTCATCATGTGCTCCTTAGTCTTGTTTGATACGCGGGTCAAGTAACGGATAGAGGAATTCAACGAGCACCATCAAGGTGGCGACCGACATAGTAATAAAGAGCACGATACCGTAGATAACCAAGAAGTCGTTCGCTTGGATGGCTTGACTGAGCTTTTGGCCCAAACCAGGCAGTGCATACAAACTCTCGACCACGGCACCCGAGGTAATCAGACTACCGAGGGCCAAGGCAAATCCGGTCACCTGCGGCAACAACGCGTTCCGCAGATAATAATCGCGGAAAATGGTACGGCCACTCAAACCTTTGTGCTCAGCAAAATTCACATAGTCTTCGCCTTGAATGGTGACACCCATGCCACGCATCGAGAGCACCCAGCCACCAACCGATCCAAGAATCATGGACACTGCTGGGAGCACTTGGTGCCAGGCGACATTCATGACGAACGATAATGACCAGTCTGGTGCGATACCTGTTGAATATGCTTGACCCAGAGGGAATAATTTCAAACGGAAAGCCAAGAAAAAGAGCAAGAAGATAGCCAAAAGTACCGGCGGAACACCCATGAACATAATAAACGGCGTCGCCACGGATCGCATCCATGCAGGCGACTTTGGCCATGCAGCAACAGCACCGAGCAAGTTCCCAATCACAAACGACAAAATGGCCGACACGAACAACAGCACAATGGTCCACGGCAATGACTCGTAGATGATTTCCATGACTGTTTTGGGGAAGCGGTTGAGCGACACGCCGAGATCGAGTCGTGCCACACTCCCGATATAATCAACATATTGCTCCCACAATGGCTTATCAAGACCGAACTTCTTGTTATATGAGGCAACAATCACCTCAAGATCGCTCGCTGAAAAACCACCAGTACGCGCAAGCTCTGCGAAACGTTCGCGAATCGGATTGCGATCGGACATACGTGGGATAAAAAACGTAATGGTAGAAGCGGCCCAAACCACCATAATGAGAAAGGCCACTCGCCGAAGGATTAATCGCAATTTCACAGTACTCTCCTAGCCTTCAGCCGGTGGATAAACAACGCCATCGTTGTGGCGAGTACTACACAATCTTTATTTACATGGAGTCAGTGAAAAGATAGGGTAGGGACAGTCCGGCGTCGCGTACGACGCCGGACTGTGGAGAAGAGAGACTAGTTAGCCTTCTTCAAGTTGGCAATGACGAGTGGGGCGGTGTGGTGCCAGAAGGCGCCATTGATACCGCCGGCCAAGTTGTCAGCCGTTGGCCAGTTGGTCCAGTAGGTCTGGTTGTATGGAATGCGGTGCAACCACTGAATTGCTGGTACGTCGATTTGATCGCGCCAGTAAATCTCCAGAGCCTTGGTGGCCAACTCGGTGAACTTCGGATCGCTTGATGAGAGAGGAGCCATCTCGTCGAGGATCTTGTCGTACTCTGGGTTGCTGTAGCGTGAGAAGCGGTTACCGCCAGCGGTGGCACCGATTGCTGCGCTATAGCGGCTGTGGTACAGCTGCAATGCGGCTTCTGGATCGCCCAAGCTGGCGCCGTGGCCGAACATGTACAAGCCTTCCTTACCATCTGCCATGTTCTGGTAAGCATCGGCACCGAAGTTGACGTCAGCATCGAAGCCACCAGCGCGCAACATTTCGACCAATACTGGTACGATGTCGCTGTGAATGCCTTCGAAACCGTTGATCACTGCGTTAACCGTCTTGCCGTCCTTCTCCCAGAGACCATCGCCGTTCTTGGCAAAGCCGGCCTCGGTCATGAGCTTCTCGCTCTCGGCCAAGTCAAACTTGCCGGGCTGATACTTCTCTTCGAGGGCCTTCATGCCAGCAGTGTCGGCGAACTTCTGCAAGCCAGGATACATTGGGAATGGGTAGATGGTTGCAACCTTAGCACCCTCGTACACGACCTCGTTAACGGTGTCGCGGTCAACAGCCAAGCTGATGGCACGGCGAACGCGCACATCGTTGTATGGCGCAATCTGCGTGTTCATCCACAAGCTGTTTGGCCACCAGTCAAGGTAACCGTATGGTGGGTTGCTGCCAGTGTGGGTGGTCACCTTGGGGTTTTGGGCCAAGATGTTACCAATCACTGAGCTGCGCATGTCCAAAGTTGCATCGTACTCGTTGTTTACAACTTTCTGAGCCACAACGTCCATGTTCTGACCGACGGTACCACCGATGTTGGTGATCACGACGCGCTTGACTTCTGGCATTGGTGACTTACCAGCAGCCACGGCCCACCAGTCTGCGCGGAGGTCCATGATCTTCTGGTTCTCGTCCCACAATACGACGCTGTATGGGCCTGAGTGAGGCATATCATTGCCACCCGGGAACTCATTGACGTCGGCTTGTGCGCTCAACACGTGAGCTGGCACGATTGGAATACCAGTGTCGAACTTGGTGTGGAGCACTTCGAATGAGAAGCGTGGGGCTGGGAAGTTGAACGTCACAACAACGGTCAAATCGTCAACCTTCTTGACTTCCTTCACGTACTCCTTGAACTGCGCATGGTAGTTCAACTTCTCGTTCTTCATTTGACCTTCGAAGGTGAAGACGACGTCGTCAGCGGTCACGGCAACACCGTCACTCCACTTGGCGTCCTTGTTCATCTTGATGGTCAACTCGGTGAAGTCTGGCTTGGTGTACTCCATGCTATCGGCAAGCCACAGGACTGGCTTGTCTGCATAGATGGCGTAGTAGGCCAATGGCTCCCACAACAGTGCGTTACCACCCTGGTGCGTGTAACCGACTGAAGCCCATGGGTTGGTGACCCCTGGGTTGGCAATACTCCATGCCAAATTGAGGCTGTCCTCACGAGCAACTTCGGCCAAACCACCTGGGGCTGGCTCTTCGGGGGCTGGCTCAGCTGGGGCGGCGGTTGGTGCCTCCTCGGCGGGA
>VGPG01000057.1 GCA_016875555.1 Chloroflexota bacterium
CAGGTTGCCATCACCAGCATGAAAGACATTGGCAATCGGGAGTTTGAAATCACTCGCCACATCACCGACGTGGGCTAAGATACTAGGCAGTTGGGTGCGTGGCACAACGGTATCAACGAGATAGTAGCTTGGTGATAAGCGCCCCATGGCGCCGAAGGCGTTTTTGCGGGCAGCCCACACTTGTGCTTGTTCGGCAGGGGTGGTGGCAGGGCGGACCTCGATGGCGCCGTGCTCGCGGCAGATTTGGGTGACATCGCGGAGCAGGTCATCAAGGCCTTCGTTGACGCCATCAATTTCGATGAGGAGTGCTGCACCAGCGCTTTCGGGCAAGCCGAGTTTATACATGCCGTTGACCGCTTTGATGGCGAGTTTGTCCATCATCTCAAGGGCGGCAGGGAGTAGACCGCGGGCGATGATGGTCGAGACGGTTTGGGATGCAGAGGGAATATCAGGGAAGAGTGCAAGCACGACCCGGAGTGCCTCGGGGAGCCTCGTCATGCGCACCCATGCCTCGGTGACGATGCCGAACATGCCCTCGGAGCCGGTCATGATACCGGCGAGGTCATAGCCAACCGTATCAAAGCGCCCATTGCCGGTCCAGATGAGGTTGCCGTTAGGTAACACAGTGCGTAACGCCAGTACATGATTGGTGGTCATACCGTATTTGAGGCAATGCGGTCCACCGCTGTTGTTTGCGATGTTGCCACCGATGGTGCAGGCCTTTTGGGATGAGGGGTCGGGCATAAAGGCATAGCCGTAGTTTGCGAGGTATTGCGAGATCTCCCAGTTGATGACCCCAGGCTGGACGCGGGTGCGTTTGTTGCGTGTATCAACCTCAAGCACCTGGTCCATGCGGGTCATCGCGATGACGATACCGCCGTGAATGGGGGTTGCACCGCCAGAGAGCCCAGTACCTGCACCGCGGGCGACCACGGGGATGCGCGCACCATGGGCGAGTTTGACGATTGCAGCGGTTTGTTCGCTGGTACGTGGGAGTACAACGAGGTTGGGCATGTGAAGATCCATGACACAACCGTCAGCTTCGTAGGTAAGCAACGCAGCATTGCCATCGATGACACCATCATGTCCGACAATGTCACGAAGTGCAATAATAAGAGCGGCAGTATTCATGGAACGTCCTCACAGTTGTATAGCGATGCAGGAGATTACACGTGGCATGCGTCATATTATAAAGTCAAAATAATCAATAGTGGTAATTGTGATTTGGTACTGTGTAAATTTTGTGCGAGTGTTATGCTGTGTAGTAGATTAAATTGTGTGGGCATACATAGATGTGTATGCGTCTTGCATGCGGTAAATGATGTTTGGTTATTCAAAATAATGAGCAAAAATAGTGCAAAAGTGTAATCAACTGATGACAAATTGCCCCAAATTCCATTGACTTGCATTACCAAATACACTAAAATACTTCTCATGCATACTTAATCACGCCACGATGTGCTGTTAACACAGGGTGTTTTGGTGAGACGTTGGGTATGTAATCAGATTTCCGTTCTCTTCGAAAGGAACAGAACACTATGGGACGAACCACTTCGTCATGGAAGCGCAGCGCCGCCCTTTTGGCCGCCGCTTTGTTGCTCCCACTGCTCGTGGCCTGTGGTGGCAGTGCCCCAGCCGCTGAGCCAACTGCCGCTCCAGCTGAGGAGCCAACCGCAGCCCCAGCCGCTGAGCCAACTGCCGCTCCAGCTGAGGAGCCAACCAAGGAGCCAGAACCAACTGCTGCTCCAGCCGTCGAAAAGGATACCACGCTGAACATCCTTTACTGGCAGGCCGTAACCACCTTGAATCCACACTTGGCTTCAGGTACCAAGGACTTTGACGGCGCCGGCGTCATCCTTGAGCCACTTGCTCGCTACAACTCAAGTGATGAGTTGGTTCCTTACTTGGCTGAGGAAATTCCAACCATTGCAAACGGTGGCGTGGCAGCCGATGGCACCAGCGTAACCTGGAAGTTGAAGAAGGGTGTGAAGTGGTCAGATGGCAGTGATTTCACCGCCGATGACGTCATCTTCACGTGGCAGTACGCCTCAAACGAGGCCACTGCAGCCACCACTTCAGCCAACTTCGGCAACATTGCTACCATTGATGCTGTTGACGCACACACCGTCAAGATCACCTGGAAGCAACCAACGCCAGATCCGTTCTTGCCATTCGTCAGCTACGCGGGCATGATCATCCAGAAGGCTCAGTTCGGTAACTGTGCTGGTGAGGCCGCTCTGACCGACGCTACGTGTCAGGGACACAACTTGGCTCCTATCGGTACCAATGCGTACAAGCTCAAGGAGTTCAAGCCAGGCGACGTCGTGATTTACGAGAAGAACCCAGCCTACCGCAACGCCGACAAGACCTACTTCGAGACCGTCGAGATCAAGGGTGGTGGTGACGCCACTTCAGCTGCTCGCGCTGTCTGTGAGACAGGTGAAGTCGACTACTCATGGAACTTGCAAGTTGCCAAGGCTGCGCTCGAGCCAATCTTGGCCGCTGGTAAGTGTGAGCCAATTGCCGGTGGTTCGTTCGGTGTTGAGCGTATCGTCATCAACTTCAGCAATCCAAACCCAGCTTTGGGTGCCAAGCGCTCAGAGCCAGATCAGCCACACCCAGTCTTGACCGACCTCAAGGTTCGTCAGGCAATCAACAAGGCCATCGACCGCAAGGCAATTGCCGAGCAGCTCTACGGCCCAACTGGTGTTGCTGGTTGTAACGTCTTGGTGGTCCCATCCAACCTCGACTCAAAGAACACAAGCTGTGAGCGCGACGTCGAGGGTGCCAAGAAGTTGATGGAAGAGGCCGGTTGGAAGATCGAAGGCGGCAAGGCAACCAAGGATGGCAAGCCATTCCCAGCGTTGTACTTCCAGACCTCAATCAACCCACTTCGCCAAGGCGAGCAAGCCATCGTCAAGGCCAACTTGGCTGAGATTGGTATTGCCGTCAACCTCAAGGCTGTTGACGCTGGCGTCTTCTTCTCAGGCGACCCAGGCAACGATGACACCTTGAACAAGATGTTCGTCGACATCCAGATGTACACCAACGGTCCAAGCGGCACCGATCCTCAGTCATACTTCGAGGGTTGGCTCTGTGAGAACCGCAACTCAGCTGAGAACAGCTGGAACGGTGGCAACGACGGTCGTTACTGCAACCCAGACTACGACAAGCTCTATGAGCAGTATGCTGCAGAGTTCGACTTGGGCAAGCGCGCTGAGTTGGCAATCGCCCTCAACGACTTCTTGATCAACGACGTAGCTGTGATGCCTTTGATCAACCGCCGCACGCCAAACGCCAAGGTTGTTGGGTTGAATGGTCCAACCTACAATACGTTTGACTCAGGCTTGTGGAACATTCACGAGTGGTCAAAGTAGTCCGTTAGTTCATTCATCGCCGGTAGGAGTTGGCGCACGCCAGCTCCTACCGGTACCCCCCTCCCACTTTATTTCCTCTCTTTTACATTACGTGGAGAATCACTCCATGACCCAATACATCATCCGACGTGCATTAGTTGCCGTTCCGACGTTGCTATTAATTAGCATGATCATCTTTGCCGTGCTTGCATTAGCACCAGGTGATCCCCTTGCACAGTTTGCCTTGAACCCAGCAATCCCTGAATCAACCCGAGATCGCATCCGCGAGGCATTCGGCCTTGACCGGCCATGGAACGAACGTTATGTGCGTTGGTTGTTTGCCCTCGTAAGAGGTGATTGGGGCTTCTCGTTTGCCTCAAAGTCCCCAGTGATTGGTATCGTCGTACAACGCATTCCGCAGACACTACAGGTAGTGGGGCTTGCGTACTTAATTGCGATTTCTCTTGCCATTCCAATTGGAATTATTTCGGCGGTTAAGCAATATTCAATATTCGACCAGATTGCCACATTTTTCTCGTTTATTGGTGGTTCACTACCGTCGTTCTTTACTGGTTTGGCATTCATGCTGATATTTGCCATCAACTTGCAATGGTTCCCGATTGTGTATAACTCGACCATTGATATCAATAGTTGGGATGCGCTGGTGCAGCAGTTGCGGCAGATGGTCTTACCGATTTCGGTATTAGTTGTACAGCAAACTGCGGCGTTGACACGATTTATGCGCTCATCAATGCTCGATAATTTACCACTCGACTATGTGCGTACCGCCCGTGCCAAGGGATTGGCCGATTGGACGGTCGTGATTCGTCACGTGGTAGTCAATAGCATTATTCCTGTGGTAACGCTGATTGCTCTGGGTATCCCAAATATTTTTGCGGGGGCCATCATCACCGAAAACCTCTTCCGTGTGAATGGACTTGGGCAGTTGCTCGTTACATCCATTCAAAACTCTGACACACCAACCGTCATGGCGTTGGCGTTTATCTTCTCTGTTTTGGTGGTTTTCTTCAATCTGATAGCTGATCTTCTGTATGGTGTGCTTGACCCACGGGTGAAGTACAACTAATTTGTCCTGCTGTTGCACAGAATAAGGTAGAACATATGACTGCTAACTCACCAGTGAATGATACCATTAAGCAACTCGCAGATAATGTGTCAAAGAAGCCCCGTACACTGTGGGGTGACGCCTGGCGGCGCTTCAAGCGGCACAAGCTAGCGATTGTTGGGAGCATCACGCTACTGGTATTTATTGTGACGGTATTAGTTGGGCCGCTCTTGTGGCGCGTGAATCGTGATGCGCTTGACTTCGTCAATACGATGAGCGCACCGTATTTTTCATATCCGGCAGAGAATGAAGAGTACTGTGCACAGCTTGCAGTGACGCAAGCCGAAATGGGCATTGACCCGATGACGGAGTCGTTTGTTGACCCGATGTGTATCTACCATCCATTTGGGAGCGATGAACTTGGTCGAGATCAGTTTGCGCGCGCCTTGTACGGTGGTCGTATTTCGTTGTCGGTCGGCTTCACTGCCATGTTGATTGCGGTGTCACTTGGTGCCTTGATTGGCGCTGTGTCTGGCTACTTTGGTGGTGTGATTGATGAAGTGCTCAGCTTTATTACGAACCTTTTCTTGTCGTTACCGACGTTGCCGTTGTTGTTATTAACTGTCTACTTATTCCGTGACTCGGTGACTGCGACACTCGGTCTAGAGTTCGGCATGTTCGCAATTGTGGTGACGATGATTGGTGTCTTGGCGTGGATGTCTACGGCACGTATTGTGCGTGCGGCCTTCATTTCGCTCAAACAAAAAGAGTTTGTCGAAGCGGCGGTGTGTGTCGGTGTGAGTCGCTGGGGTATCATGTTCCGTCACATTTTGCCTAATGCCATGAGCCCGATTATTGTGGCTGCCACGCTCGAAGTCGGTAGTGCGATTTTGAGTGAGTCGACGTTGTCGTTCTTGGGTATCGGATTCCCACCGGACACTCCGACGTGGGGACGTCTGGTGACGGACGGTAGTCAGTACTTGCAGACATCGCCGCACTTGTCGATGATTCCCGCCGCGTTGATCTTCTTCACCGTGCTGAGTATCAACTTCATCGGTGACGGTCTGCGCGATGCCCTCGACCCACGCTCACGTCTCTAGGAGTTGTAATGCGCCCATTGCGTATTGCCATGTTAGCGCCCTTCGGCATTCGGCCGAAGGGCACACTTTTGGCCCGTATGCTCCCACTGGCTCAGGCACTGAGTGACCAGGGGCATCACGTGCATATCATTGCTCCACCCATTCATAATCCAGACGATGCACAGACATCGGTGATGCACGGGTCGGTGCGCGTGACACACACGGCGGCTACACCTGCCGGGATGGTGGGCGTCATGCGCCAAGCACGCTGGTTGTGGCAACATGTACAGGCCGACAAACCAGATGTCGTTCATCTCTTCAAACCCAAAGGGCATGCCGGCCTCGCAGCCCGTTGGGGCAAAGTAGTTGCGTCCCAGATCCCACTGGTCGTAGATTGTGATGACCGCGAAGGTGTGGGTGGGTGGAACGATATCCTACCCTACCCACCGCATGCCAAGGCCTTATTTGCCTGGCAAGAGGTGGATTTACCACGTGTTGCGGATGCAGTGACCGTTGCAAGTCGTACCCTACAAGGCCTGGTATGGGCGAGTGGTGTGCCACATGATGCGACGTTTTATGTGCCAAATGCGGCGCGCATAACGCAACAGGAACCGTTTGTAGCACGCACGGCACCGGTATTGGTCCTGTACACACGGTTTTGGGAGTTTGCGCTCGCTGATATGGTGGCAAGCATGGCTCGGATTGTGGCACGTTGTCCGCAGGTCGAAGTACATGTGATTGGAACGGGCGAAAACGGCGAAGAACTCCAATTTGCACAGATGCTCGCCCAACACCAATTGACGGAGCATGTGACAATGCACGGTTGGCTCCAGCCCGACCACATTCCCCCATTGTTACGGCAGGCGAGTGTGGCATTGGTACCGGTTGCCGATACACTGATCAATCGCGCACGTTGTTCGGCCAAGCTCCTCGAATTGTTGGCAGCGGGGTTGGCGGTGGTGGGTCATGATGTGGGTGAGATGCGCACGTTTATACAGCATCGTGAGAACGGACTACTCGTCGATCCTGCCAGGGTAGATGCGTTGGATGAGGCGGTCTGTGCATTACTTGAAAACCCCACCGCGATGACCGCAATGCAGGCGTCAGCGTACACGTCGGCACAACATCATGCGTGGCATACGCGCGTGGCTGCGTGTGAAGCAGCATATGCGTATGCCTTGCACCGCGTATGAGGCGCAAAGCATGCCGTGGGCATGTGTCACCCTGAAATATCGTTAGAATAGCGCGTCGACGAACAGCGTGCATCCGACGATGACCGCAATCACCGTGGTCAGAATCCAGAGCCCCTCTGCCTGAATATCGCGCCACTGTGAGCGCTTGCTGCTCTTACTTACTTCGTAGCGCACGCCACGCCAGTACGTCACGGTACTCGATTGTGCACGCTGTTGGATCCGTTGCCAGACATCGTAGCCCTGGACAACACCGATTACGAGCAGGGCAATGCCGAGAATGATGTCGGGCACAATATTGAATGATGCTACCAGTAAGGCGGCCATTGCCAAAAGTGCGTAGCGTGCGTGTGGTGGAACATTGAACTTCTTCATGGATGCATCCTTGTTGTGGCATAACTGCAGTGCGATAGCGTTTTGCACAATAGACAAAGTATACAATACGTCGGTCGTGTGCAATCGCGCAGGAGGAGCATGATGATGGATGGAATACACCGAATACTACGATTGGTATTTGGGTCATTGGATTGGCAACGCATTGTATTGATCGTCATGCCCGGATTGATTAGTGGTGGATTCGTGTGGTTTGTCCATGCAGGGACGCCGTGGACGCGTATCTGCTTGGCGGTGTTGTGCGTCGATTTGGTGGCCGGGGCACTCTCAAATGCCACACATCAGACACATGCGCAATGGCGTACGACACACCGCTGGCAACGCTGGACATTTGTGGTGGTGCATCTGTTCATCTACCCCGCAGTGGTGTTGTATCTGGCGCCGAGTAGCTGGTTGATGTGGAGCATGTGCGCCGTGTTGTTCATCAAATTAGCCGTCTTTGTGCGTGGCACATTGTGGCACGTATCTGGATGAATTGGTTGCCATACGAAGCCTACTATGCCGTATAATAAATGTAATGTGCCACAGTAGAGAATGAATGTAATCGATATGCGTGAAATGTCGTCGAGATCATCACAGAATCGTGAGCCAATAATGACATCGCTGATGCGATCCGTCTTGTGGATGATGGTGATGATCATCATGTATCTGAGCTTTGTCACATACTTGGTATCGGCGCAAAGCAAACGTGACGAGACGCGGCAAGCAGATGCGGCAATTGTGTTGGGGGCTGCGGTATGGGCGGGTACGCCATCACCGGTATTGCGCGCACGACTTGATCATGCGTTGTTGCTCTTTAAGAATAAGCAAGTCACAAAAATTATGGTTACTGGCGGAGTAGGGCGTGGTGACAACATGTCTGAGGCGGCGGCAAGTGCCGAGTATTTGGTCAGTCAAGGTGTGCCCGCAGAGGCGATTTTGTTAGAAGAAAAAGGGCGCTCAACCTACGAAAGTCTCAGCACAGCGGTGTTGCTCGCCGAAGATGCAAATATTCGGCGAGTCTTGCTCGTCAGCGATCCATTCCATATGTTGCGTTCGCTGAAGATGGCCCAGGACCTTGGTCTCGAAGCATACGCTTCACCCACCTTGACGTCGCCGATATCGACGCGTCCACTCGAAGAACAGTTTTATATGCTCCGTGAGGCCATCGCCTATACGGCCTACCTCTTTACGCACGAGTAGCAACCACCCTAGACTGAGATGCTCCCGTTTGCCAGGAGTGCGGCCCGATTGACGATTGATTTGGGCAGTCCACCGGCACACCATCGGGCGATCTCGAGACCGGCATAGTACTGTAAGCGCACCAACGAATCCTCCGAATACCAGGCCACATGACATGTGATGATGCAGTTGTCAATGCCACGGAGTGGGTGGTCAACTGGCATCGGCTCTTGGTCGAGCACGTCAAGGGCTGCACCAGCAATCTGGCCGGCGCGGAGCGCATCTGCCAACGCAACGCTGTTGACGATGCCACCGCGGGCGGTGTTGATGATGTAGCTTGTCGGCTTCATCATGGCGAGTCGCTCCGCATTAATGAAATGCTTGGTCTCGTGATTCAGTGGAAGATGAATGCAGATGAGATCACTCTGCGTGAAGATTGATTCCCACGATGTCGCGGTGACCTGATGACGAGCGAACTGCTCGGCCGGAACAAACGGGTCATATGCGTGTACCTGCATGTTGAAAGCCTGGGCACGTTTGGCCACTTCGCGGGCGATATTGCCGAATCCGAGAAGACCGACTTGCTTGTGATGGAGTCCCATGATGGGGTGGAAGAGGTTGTCGTTCCACACCCCTGATCGGACGGACGCATCAATCTGGGGCACTTTGCGCACGATGCCAAGCATCAACGTCAAGGTGTGATCTGCGACCTCTTGGACGCCATAATCGGGAATGTTGACCACCATCACGCCGTGTTCACTCGCAGCGGTCACATCGACGCTGTCGAAGCCCACGCCGTAGCGGACGACCATCTTGAGCTGAGGGAGAGCCGCAAAGACCTCACGAGTAAGTGGGGCGTATTGGTTGAGCAACACGTGCGCATCAGCACACTGGCTGATAACGTCTGCCGCACTCCGGCATTGCCGCACAGTGAGGGTGTACTCGTGACCAGCAAGTGCTGACCGCTCGTGGTCGTGATGAGCGTACGTGGCATCGGTCACATAAATCGTTACAGGCATCGCAGATCTCCTCTCATTAGTATGGCCTATGGTAAAGCGCTAACGCGTCTCGGTCGGTTGCACGGTTTCGAGCACGGCAATGATGTGTGCGAGCCATTGATCTCCTGCACTGTACCGACCGATGCGGACAAACTGAGGGCCAATCTTGATATGTTTATCGCGCATAAATCGCCGTTGGAGACGGAGCCGTAGTGCATCGTGCCCATCAGGAAGTTTGATGATGTACTCTTGTTCTGAGGCGACGACGGATGGTATGCCTGCCTGGAGCGCCAAGCTTTTGATGTGGAGCCACGTGAGGAGATGTTCGACTGGTTCGGGCGGGCGACCAAAACGATCGCGGAGCATGTGGCGCAACCCGATGACTGCCGCGACGGTTTGGGCCTCAGCCATGTGCTGATAGGTAGAGAGTCGTACCTGGTCGTCGGGGATGTAGTCAACCGGCAAAAAGGCATTGAGCGGCAGATCAACGGTGACAAGTGGTGTAACAAGCACCTTTTCGTCGACCTTGATACGTTTGGTTGGACTAGGGAGGGAGAATGCGTCCTGCGGTGGTACATCAGCGGGAGCGGGTGTGTCTACTTGCGCGTCAAAACGATGCTTCATGGTGCGTACAGCTTGTTCGAGCAGGCGTGAGTAGAGGTCAAATCCAACGGCAGCAATGTGACCGCTCTGTTCGGCTCCCAGCAAGTTCCCCGCACCGCGAATTTCGAGATCACGCATGGCAATCTTAAAGCCAGCGCCGAGTTCGGTAGCCTCTTGGATGGCCTGTAGGCGTTGATGTGCCTCGATGGTCAGGGGCACCCCCGGTGGCAAACAAAGATAGCAGTAGGCGCGTTGATTGCTCCGACCGACACGGCCTCGGAGTTGATAGAGCTGGGCCAAACCGTAGTAGGGTGCATCGTCGATGATGATGGTATTGGCTGACGTCACATCAAGGCCGTTTTCGACAATAGTGGTACAGACTAAGACGTTGGTGCGCCCGGTATAGAAGTCAAGCATGGCGCGTTCGAGCTGATGCTCTGGGAGTTGCCCATGTCCGACACCGACGCGTGCATGGGGTACGAGTCGTTTCATCGTGTCAGCGAGCTGATAAATCGAATGGACGCGATTGTGGACGACGTAGACTTGACCGTCGCGCTCAAGTTCGCGCTCGATGGCCTCGCGCATATGACGCTCGTCGCGTTGAATCAGATATGTTTTGACGGGCATCCGCTCTTCGGGCGGCGTCTCGATCACACTTAAGTCGCGGATGCCGGCAAGCGACATATGCAGTGTGCGCGGGATGGGTGTGGCAGTCAGGGTGAGCACGTCAATGCCGCTTTTGAGTTGTTTGAGGCGCTCTTTGTGCTTGACTCCGAAGCGTTGTTCTTCGTCGACAATTAATAGCCCCAAATCTTTGAATTGCACGTCGTTGGAGAGCAAGCGGTGCGTGCCAATCAAAATGTCGACCTGGCCGGTTGCGGTGTGGGCGAGCACGTTGCTCTGCTCTTTGGCACTACGAAAACGTGAAATCAACTCGACTTTGATGGGAAAGGCCGCCATGCGCCGACTAAACGTCTCATAGTGCTGTTGCGCCAAGACGGTCGTTGGGACCAGAATTGCCACTTGTTTGCCACTTTGGATGGCCTTGAATGCGGCTCGGAGTGCTACTTCTGTTTTGCCGAATCCAACATCGCCACACACAAGGCGATCCATCGGTTGCTCAGACTCCATGTCATGTTTGACATCATAAATGGCCTTGAGCTGGTCCGGAGTTTCGGTATAAGGAAATGCGGCTTCGAACTCACGTTGCCAGGGATTGTCGCTCGCATATGCGAACCCCTTACTCGTGCTACGTTTGGCGTAGATGGTCAAGAGCTCTTCGGTCAGGTCTTCCACTGATTTGCGCGCTTTACGTTTGGCGCGCTCCCATTCTTGGGTGCCGAGGCGTGTCAGCGTGGGTTCGGCATCGCCGGCGCCGATATAGCGTGAGACACGGTCAACTTGGTCTACCGGAACGTAGAGTTTGTCGCCGGCTGCATAGCGCAAATTCAGATATTCGCGCTCTATCGTGTCAATGGTGCGCCGAATCATCCCCTCATAGACGGCGATGCCGTGTTCGATGTGTACCACATAATCACCGACCTGCAGCCCTCGCAAAAACGCGGCACGCTCTTGGCTGGCCTGGTCAATACGATCGGCCTTTTTGGGACGCGCAGTAGTGCGTCGTTGCGTCCAGCCAAATATCTCGGCATCGCTGTAGATGGTCAGATTGAGGGCAGGTGAGCTCCAACCACTATCAATCACGCCATGGATGACACGCACATTGTGCATATCGGCGCCGCTCTCTTCGATCATCTCGTGGAGGCGTGCGGCTTGGGGTGTGACCAACCAGACGTGGTGTTGGTTGAGGAGTCGCTTTTGGATGTCGTTGACGAGATCTTTGAGTCGCCCACCGTATAAGTCAACACCGCGAAAAAGATCGGGGTTGAGTGTCACAATCTGTGGATCAGCGAGTAACTCGCGGAACGGTAGATCGGCCGTAGCCATGTGCATCACGCGTGGGTGCTGCAGAGCGATGCGCCAATCCAGGACAACGATTGGATACCACGGGGGTAACTCACCACTCTCAACATGTTGAATGCGCCGTTGTTCGTGTTGAATGCTGTACTCACTGGCCGCTTGTGCGACGAGTACTGGTTCACTGATGAGTAACGGAATATCGGCGGCTAGTGTGGTCGTTAATCCGGAGGGTTGCTGATGTTGGGCATAGAACGGCATCAAAAACTCGCGACCATCGAAGCGTTCATCGTTGGACAGGCGGTCAATAAACTGTTGCCATTCATGTTGTGCCTCACTGCGCAACATGGAGTAGTCTTGTTGCTTGAGCCAATGCACGACCGCATCGGTTTGTTGATGCCGATACTCGTTGGCAGGTCCAATGGTGATTTCGGTGATTGATTGAATGCTACGTTGCGTGAGCGGTTCGAACCAGCGCATGCTGTCAATTTCGTCACCAAAAAACTCGATGCGCAAGGGGTGTGTGGTCCCAAGTGGAAAGATATCAAGAATGCCACCACGTCGATTGATTTCGCCGGGCTCATTGACCGAAGTCGTGGCACGGTAGCCAAGACTGACCCAGTGATGCATGAGTTGAATGGGGTCATGGCGTTGTCCGAGTACGATCTGTATGCTTGCTTGACGCATGTCGTCGACGGCGATTGTTGGCTGGAGCACCGCCCGAATTGGCGCCACAACAATACAACGCTCACGTGCAGTCACAGCGTGCAGGGCGCGCAGTCGTGCGGCGGTGCTTTCGACACTCGGTGACATGGGCTCGTAGGGAATGGTGTCGTTGGCCACGAAGTGGTAGACGGGGTATCCTGGCAACCAATGATGTAAATCTTCGCAGAGCCGTACTGCTTCGTCGGTGTGGGCAACCACAACGAGAAGCGGTGTGGTGTGACGTTGGGCGAGTGCAGCCACGATAGGAGCGATGACGGCTTTGCGTACGCCAGCCAGATGCCGAGGTGTGGCAAACGCATCCACTGCAGTGATGGTCATCATGTCAGGATGACTGCTCAGATGTGTGATGATTGGCGAAAGCGTTTGTGCCATGTAGTTATCCTCGATTACACAAGAACGGCCGTCGTCGGCCGACGAAATGACACGCACATACACCAGAAGCGTGTTGATGTGACACGACTCGTGTGAACCATTTGATTATAGCGTAGTGGGTACGACTACGATGACTGCCGTTTGATCCAATATCGGTGTAGTCCTTGCCAACTCATCTCAATCGACGCACCCTTTTGATAGGCCTGAATGCCGGCCTCGGTCGCATCCGTGCCCATCTCGGCGGTAGCGTGCTGGCGCAAGCGCGTGACTTGCTCTTCGGATGAAATATCGGTGTCAATCCACGCTTTGACCAGGTTGGCCCAGCGCCAGTTGACCGTATGCACGCGCGACAGGTGTGCGTCAACGTCGTCCACAGGGCCGAAGTGCGTTAGGTAGAGGCGTTGTGGCGCAAGCGTGCGCAACAGGGCAATACTCCGGTCAAGCGCCTCGAGGTCGATGTCTGGTGGCGGTGTGGCTGGCCGCACGTACGAGAATCCCTGCATGCGAATGCCGGCGTTATCGCCCACAAAGACGGTGT
>VGPG01000058.1 GCA_016875555.1 Chloroflexota bacterium
CTGCCGGGTATGGGGGTACGTGATACCACCTTCGGCCACGACGGGTTTGGTGGTGCAATCGGCTTTGCGGATCCTGAGCATGAGTTAGCTTTTGCCATGACCAAAACCCGCATGACCCTAACTCCCAATGCACCAACGTTCAATGCAGAACTCGCTACAATTGTCCGCACGCATCTCAACATACCCGCCTAACTGACACATAAAGGTCCCCAGAGCGCACACGCTCCGGGGACCTTTGAATTCATGTCTATTACTGCGATGTAATTATCACATTAGTTTTACCGTCTTGGACGGTAATCATGACTGACACGTTTTTGCCGTCTTTGGTGTACATCAGCATGCTCATGTCAGGCGTGGTCATACCCCCTTCAGCTTCTACATACCCTTCGGCGGGCATTGCTTCGTTGTAGAATTCGACCACATCTGCAACTGGCTGTGCAGTTGAATAGGCAAACATTTCTGCACTCTGCAACGTCACTTGCGCGTCATCAGGCATGGGGTACGCAGAAGACTCAGCCATGGCAGAGCACTCATCCGGAACTTCAACGGTTGGTGCGGCATCGATATCACTCATCTCGTATACCCAGGTGAATGTTTCTTTTGCACCATTTGTATCACTCGTACCACTGACCTCCCAACGCATGGTAATTTCGGTGGAAGGGTCGACATAGGCAATACTGGTGACCGTATTTGAACCATCGTTGTATTCACCGACATATTTTTCGGTAGCACGACCATCAATTGTTGGTCCGCTCCCCTCTTTGCGCATGTCATAGTCCGCCGAAGACATGAAGTTCTGCGGGTCCATCATCTCATTCTGATTATTCTCGTCCGTCATCGCCATACATTGCATGCCGTCGCTGATTATGTAACTTTTGTCGCCAAGTACAATCATGCGAAACGCGCCCATTCCTTGCCCAGATACGGTATCTGTGGTGGTATCCGATGCAAACGGATTACGATTCACCACTTGACGCCATGACCACTCTTGGGCCTCGCCACCTTCTGGCTCTGACTTGTAGGTGAACGTTGCGATGTAACTATTGACGGAATCAAGATTTCGGTTGACATCAGCCTGCCACAGCGAATCGCCCGCTGGTGCTTCCTCTTGCGCGGTATTTGCTGACGACTCATCTGTGTCGGTCATAGATGTATCGTCGCTGTTTGATGACTCATCGACGACACTCTCTGAATTCGCATCGACGTTCGCATCTTGATTGGTAGATCCCGTGTCACCACCACCGCATGATACCAATAGCGAAAGCATCAGTGTGAACAGTACAATCCAGCGCATCGTTTCACCTTTCATTATGGTAAGCCATACCAAATACATGCAGAGTATATCATCTCTCCACATGAATGCAAGATGGTTTATAAATGATGTATCAATGTCACTGGACCATACACCCCACTGACTTGTTGATATGGAGGTGTATAGTGCGACGGACTATGGGCGGCCAAGTAAGATGCCATGGTGTTCGTTACTTCAATTTCAATTGAATTGAGGCCTTGAATTAGGTGACCTGTCAAATCAAATTGATACGGTGACCAAATTCTCACGCCGACCGACACACCGTTGACACGTACTGCAACAGTACCACGCACTCGCCCCAGATCAACTATCCACGTTCCGGGGAGATCATCAATCTGCCATGTCCGCACAAAGCGTACCGCACCCGAATAATCAGCAAAACCAAGTGTCGCAAAATCTGCGGGGAACGCCACTTCACTCTGTTGATGGACGTACCGTATGGGATGCGCCAACAGTTGGTCACCTTCACGTGCAGTAAGCGTCATTGTAGCGGTGCGCGGTTGTGCGGGGAGTTGCACAATGCCGTTATCTGACACGACTTCTCGATTATCGATGTGCACATATAACGGCTCGGCGAATGGAAGGAGCATCTGTGACGCTGTCGCCGGGATGCGCCACGTCACTTCCTTTGTACATGTTCGCTGCGGGAATGCATGCGGTACGACATCAAACACAGTCCCATTAGCAGGCGCATCTTCGAGCCAATGCGCCTGTGGTAATGGATGTTGTCGACGCCACATGAGTGGCCAGCCCGGATCCATGTCCACATAGAGTGCATGATCGGTGTCAAACGTTAAATCCACCCATTGACGCCGACGCACCACTGCATCCTTGGCGTCTCCCCCTTGACGTGTCACATGCCAACCCGCACCAGTCATCAAGTAGTCAATCACCGTCTGTGCTGCGTACAAGACGCCATCGACGAGGAGTGACACACCACGACCTGCATCAAGCGCTTCGATGGCAATCATGTGATTGCCCGCGTTTAATGCACCCACGTCATACGACTGAATGCGCACCGTGCTGCCATACGGATCAAAGCCACCTTGACGACCAATTTCTACATCATCAATAAGCACGCGTATCGGCACATCAGCCACCACCATGAATTGTGCATGACTCGAAGAATGCGCAAGTGTAAACGTATGTGAAAAGTGCAAGTACGTTGCAGTTTGCGGCGTGTCAGCCTGCATGATCCAATTGGGACGTGCAAACTGTATGACACCATGTGCATGCACCAGCGACCAATAGCCACGTAGGTTGAGCGTTTGCTCGGGCACGAGTTCAAATTCAATGGAATGCCTTCCTTGTAACCACGTCACATCGATGAACCACTGATAGCCGGCTGGTGCATCATCGTACAACACGCCATCCAACCAGACGCGTTTTGTGGCTGCCGCGGCCACAACAAATGCTCCCGCAAAGGCCGTTTGGAGCGTCACAGTAGTGCGTACTCGGACTGCATCGCCAGCCGTTACCATGCCAAAGTGCATGAATTCTTCGGGCACGTATCCTTTCGGACCGAGCATACCCCAGTGTAATGTGTCTTTGTATATGCCACGCTGCAGTGAGTAAACCAGTGGTTGCCACGTTGCATCAGCGAACGCTTCGTTGGAGCGAGGGTTGTACGGTTCTGGCAACAAATCCCGTCGTAGAGGACCGATATACCAGCCGTATGTGTCAAATCCCTGTACATATAGGGTGCCACTGGTCGTGTCAAATCGCATCGTGTGCGGTTCTAGTAACGCAGGTGACGCAGGGCGTGCAAAATCACCCCACTGATTGTCGAGCGTCGGCACCACTTCAATCCGCCATGTCCCGGCGAGATCGTGTGTTACTTGAATAGGTCGTTCGACGACTGTTTGGGCAGGCGGTTGATCATCAAACACGATGACCGCAATTGGCGCATCTTGCAACGACACACGCCAACTTCCGTCTGCGTTTTGCATGATAGGCACGATACTTCCGTCTGATATACACCACTGCGACGGTACGTTTTTTGAAGAAACTACTACATCGATGTACGAAGGTAAGCGTTGCGCATCAAAATCGTAAGGCGTACTGTTCCAGTGACCATTCCACGCAAACTGCGATCCACTCACGGTGGGTGTAACTAAACACACATGCACATCATCAATCATGCGTTCAAGCACCAGCAGATCACCATCAACGCGCCGTGGTAGCCTGTCGAGAATCTGCGCCAACTCCTCAGTGTGTGCCACAAACACGACTCTTGGGAGTGTTGCAAGCTGGTCTGGCATCGTCTCAACCGCCACCACAAGCCCACCGGCTGCGACAAATGCATGTATGTGGTGCACACACGCAGGTGTCAAATGCGTAACCCCAGGCAGTATGAGACAGCGATAGCGCTCATCAGCTATACAAAGCGAGTCGGCTTGTATGCTGGCACGTTCGAGCGATGCATCATCGAGCATATCAAAGTCACGACGCACTCGTTCAAGGACACCGGGTTGCGGGTTATTCCAAAACATGGAGCCAGTTATCTCAACAAACACCCGCTCCGCACGCTGTGCGGCAGGAGATGCACCGAGTAGCGGGAGATGTGCTTGGACTGTAGTTGTAGGAAAGAGTACGGCGATATCGCACACATGACGCCCGAGCGACATCAGCCCGGTTACACGCATGACGGCCTCAGCAAAATGCCGGTAGTGGCGCCAATACGGTTGACGCCAGCAGGTCGAGGGCGGTGCCCACTCCCACCAGCCGCCACGCGTCGAGTAATAGACCGCATGCGGGTCGTAGAGAGTCAGTCCGGCCCTGAGCCAAGGCACCAACCAATCAAACGTCTCTTCGAGCGTGCCACCCCAACCACTGCTATGAAACGCCTCGATCCACGAACGTGGCCGCTGATACAGATGTGCCATTGACGAGTGAATTTTGCCGTTGCCGTGATGGTCGCTCCCCGGCGCACCGTACCAGCGATGCGTCTGCATGTAGTCGGCATACTCGTCAACGGCGCCGATCGGCAACGCCATTCGTGCCGGACTTTGTTGGTCAAATCCGCAAATCAAGCCGTGCTGTTCGTGCCATTCGTAGAACGGCTGAAAAAACGCACGTTCACTGCGTCGTGCACGCCACTGTTGATAGTCAATGCGTACCTGTTGACTATGTGCGTCATCACCCTCAAACAATGCGATCAAATGTGCATCTACGTCGTATCCCAGCGCTTGTGCGAAACTCTGCGCAAAATCCGCACTCCATGTAGGCATTGATGGCAGTTCATCTTGGAATGAACCAACAATCACGGAACCGAAATAATCGCCAACTTCGCGTTCAAATGCTTCGTGAACGGTTGCTCGCAACGCGGCACACGCAGTGACACTCATGTAGTCGAAGCCCTTTTTGACCGCGTATACCAAACGTACGCGGTGTGCTGATTCTGCATGCGATTGCACATGCCCAGCATGCACCGTCAGTGGCGTGATTTCACCAGCCGCAGTGATTTGCCATGCCCCAAGCGGGATAGCCCCATCCGGAAATGCACACATGGCCGGCCGGTCATATGCTTGCACACTGCTTTGTAATTGTTGCCCAACAAATGCCGGTTGTTGACGTACTAATTGACCCTGCAGATTCGCACCAGAAAAACCGATTTGGTCGTAAAACCACAACTTAATACCCAACTCATGCGCATCACGACAGACCCCACGAAAAATCGCCCACCACTCTGGCGTCAAAAAGGCCGGGTCATCAGCCCGCGACCCGTGTAACGGCCCAGTCGGTGCTAAGTTGAGGATGACCAAGTTATAGACGCCACCCTCGGCAAAGCGCTCGAGTTGCCAGCGGAGTCGTGCCGGTTCAAGACGGTCGCCACTCCACCACCAAATCGGTGCTGGCGAAAAGGCCGGGTCTGGCGTCTGCCAACGCTGTTTGGCGCGTGTGTAATCGCTCATCGCACCACCACGCATTCGATGCCCAAGAGGCGTGCGACGTGTTGAATGACCGTCGCTTGATGGCCAATCCCCAACGCCACGTGATGTGTCGGCGCCTCTTGACACCACGTATCCATGAACGTCGCCGGGTCACTGGCAAACTTGAGACGGCTATTCGTGTTGCCAATTTGCAACACCGGTCCAGGGATTGACTCACCCTCAGCAACGAGCATGCGCAGCTTGCCGTTACCGTCTTGTGTGACTCCAAGGATTGTAATTGGTCCGTGTTTGACCGTGAGTTCAATCGAGATGCCCTCGCCCGCTTTGCCGTGATACAAACTCAAGGCGCGCATCAACGGCTGTGCATCGCTGATATGCGGGTGTGCCGGGCCATCATGCCCCATCAAGACAAACTGCTCGGGCACATCCATCGCATAAAACTCAGTAAACGAGCCACCGGCACCGAGCCGATCCATGATAAACATGGCCACGGCTGTCTTAAGATCACCCTCGCCCGCACATGGCACACCTTGCCAGGTCAACATGGTGGCACCCACAATCAGATGCGCTGCCGCATCGGCCGTCGGCATGCCGGGTATGCCACGGTGGTAGTAACACAAGGCGTTCAACCGATAATCAGCGACCAACTTATCGAGCCCGAGCGAGGTCCGGGCCGCATTGGCGAGCCCATCTGATGTCACAGGGCGCGAGATTTGGTCGACACCCATGGGTGCCTCACGAAAGGCCGTACGTATGTCGTGCTCACGCTGGTGTTGTGCTGTAGAACTCGTCGCCACCGCATTCGCCGCTAACTCATCGAACTCGAGCCACTCAACGTGACAGCCGAGTTGCGCATGTAACATGGTCGGGTCACTGTACATGTCGAGCATGCCCGGGTACGGATGCCCGAGCATGCCGATGCGGGCACCACGCAACGAGGCGACTGCTCCAGCAGCCCGTACCCAATCGGCAATGCGCCCCCAGGCGCGCAGGTCGTCGTGCAAGGTGCCCGAGACCACTTGGAATGGGATGTGAGCCCGACGGAATGCATTTGATATCTCGGGGACACAACACGCCGAGCATTCGGCTAGCCACGCTGCAGTATCAGTATTGGGGTAGTCGAGTTGCGCAGACGGCTGCAAGTTCAACACCAACACTTGTTTGTTGGCACGTTGTACGATCGGCAATACCTGCGACGACGTGGCGTAAGTCGCCGTATGACAAATCAGCAGGTCCACCTGCTCACGTGCAAAAAATTCACCGGCAGCAACGGCTGCCGTAGCCGTATCAACCAATCCTGCGCCGACGACTTCGGCACCCATTTGCTCGAGTCGTTGGGCAATAACTGCATGATACCCAAGCAACAGGTCTTTCAAACCAGCAAATTGAGGCCAATATGCGTCAAGCCCTATGGCAAAGAGCCCGATACGCGGTCGTGCTATGGGGACGTGTTGCATAACAAACTCCTTTGTTTGTGGAATTGTACATGAAAGTGTGTGCTGACACTAGCCTACACCAATGCAGTGCGCATGCGCAATAATCGTGTCGCTATTTAGTTTCGATTCAGAAAGGAGAAATAAAAAACCCCCACGCCGTGGGGGTTACGTGGTGCGCCGCGATGGACTCGAACCATCAACACGCTGATTAAGAGTCAGCTGCTCTACCAATTGAGCTAGCAGCGCATAAGCAACGATGTGTATAATACCATCATCGTAGCACAAATGCAAATTGAATTGTGCATCAGTCCTGGCGGTGATTCCGCGGGTAGGAAGTACGAACTCATGATTAATGTTGACCCGAATCACACACAGTCAGCGTATGGTGGTGAAGGGTGGCGGCCACGTCAACGTGCATTGCGTGGTGAGCTGGGTACCCTGTGGGCAGCCTGTGGCATTAATAGTGAGTATCGCACACTCAAACATGTGCTCCTTCATCGACCGGGTGCCGAATTAATGGCATCACATGACCCGGATGCCGTGAACATGCTCGAACCACTCAATCTGGTCAACGCACAAGCGCAACACGATGCTATGGCAGATGCCTACCGGGCACATGGGGTCACCGTTACATACGTGGATCCTGTTGAACTCCCACGTCCTAACCAGATGTTCATGGCCGATTTGTTCGTCATGACGCCCGAAGGTGCCATTGTGGCACGCCCTGCCTCGGAGGTCCGTGCAGGCGAAGAACGTAATGCGTCGCGACGACTTGCAGATATTGGCGTCCCGATTGTTCGCAGTATCAGTAATCGCGGCACCTTCGAAGGGGCAGATTTGATGTGGCTCGACCCACAAACTGCCATCGTCGGGCGCGGATTACGCACCAACGACAGTGGTGTATCGCAAATTACCGGCGTGCTCAACGATATGGGCGTTGAGACGGTTGTTGTAGACATGCCGTTCGGCACTATGCACTTAATGGGTATGCTCCGTATTGTTGACCACAATCTGGCCATCGCCTGGCCAACGCGCTTGGTGCACCGTGCCGTTGAAGCGTTGCGGTATCGGGGATACAAAGTAGCGATGCTACCCGATGGTGATGAAGTGCGCAGGGGCGCGGCATTTAATCATGTCACCCTTGGTCCGCGCAAGATTTTGTTGGCGTCCGGCAACCCCAACACACAGTCGTGGTATGAACGACTGGGGATTGAGTGTGTGACGACACCTGTCGGCGAGTTAGCCAAAGCAGCCGGCGCCATCGGTTGTTTGACCGGGATTGTCGCACGCGAAATGAACTAATTGATTCCCTGCATTGCGCGCGGTAGCACGCACTCCACCATGATGTATCACACGAGGCAGATATGAACTGGTCACCAACGATATTACGCATCGGCGACATTGCCATCAAAATGCATGTCTCATTCCTCCTACTCATTGGATTCGAGGCGTGGCGCTGGCGTGAGCAAGGCGTCACCGGCATGCTCTTTGGCGTAGGCTTGATTCTGCTGTTGTTTGTCTGTGTCGTTCTCCACGAACTTGGCCATGCACTTGCCGCCAAAAGTGTTGGTATCCCAGTGCGTGAAATCCTCCTGCTCCCCATTGGTGGCTTAGCGTTTTTAACTAGACTCCCACGCAAACCACTCCACGAACTATGGATTGCAGTGGCAGGACCACTTGTGAATGTGGTTATTCTCATCGCACTATTACCATTCGCCATCGGTGAATCGCTGACATATGTACTCCCAGGACCAGAAGTTACTCCGAGTGTGAAAGCCACCATATCGGCACTGTACACGGCAAATGTGATGTTGGTCCTGTTCAACATGCTCCCCGCATTTCCTCTTGATGGTGGCAGAATTCTTCGCGCCCTACTTGCATTGTTTGCTGGAGAACGCACTGCAACCAATATTGCAACGCTGATCGGTCAAGCGGTTGCCGTAATCATCGGCGTCCTTGGCGTGTTGGGTGGTAACATTCTGATGGTACTTACCGCGGCGTTTATTTTTTTGAGTGCCGGCAACGAAAAAGCAGAAACGCGTACGCGGACCATGCTCGAAACAAAATTGGTCGGTGATGCGTACAATCGCCACGCTTTAACGCTCACACCTGCCGATCGCACGAGTCGGGTGGTCGACCTCATTCTGACGTCGTACCAGCCCGACTTCGCAGTCATGCAAGGGAGCCAACTCCTGGGTATTGTCACCCGCGAAGATGTGATGAATTCGCTTGCACAAGAGCCGAACGATGTCTACGTCGCAAGTATCATGCAACGCAACGTCCTGCGTGTTCCACACTCGTTGACGCTCGATGAAGTGCGCAACGTGATTACTGCTCATGAAGGACAAGTTGCCGCTGTCTTTCGTGACCAAGAATACCTCGGTTTGATAAGTCTGACCGATATTGACGAAGCACTTGCCGTCATTGACTATGTCGAACGTCAAAAGCAACTGACAACAGCAACCTAATACATAAATTGCATCTGCACAACGTAAACACACCAAACGTATATCGTGTTTGGTGTGTTTTTTCGTCGCAATTGTTACCAGTCGATAATTCCGCATATGTGGTTGTGGTATAATTATTCAGATACATTTGTCCACAATTGTGCATAAAGAAACGTAACATGCAAATCATCGAGCTTAACCCACACGAGATCATCATCGCAAACGATGGCATCCGCGAAGACATTGGCGATGTCTCTGGCTTGGCGGCTACCATCGCCGACCAAGGGCTTTTGCAACCACTGGGCATCATACAACGCGACGACGACTCGTACCAACTGATCTATGGACAGCGACGCTGTCAAGCCGCCAAAAGTCTAGGGATGACAAGTGTCCCGTGCCTTGTATTTGCTGATCACGCTGAACGTAATTTAATCAGACAACTCACAGAGAACCTACAGCGACGTGATTTGAACGACCTCGAACAAGCACGCGCATTTGCACGCTTACGCAGTCAATTTGCACACACGCATCCTTCAGCAGATGAGGGCACGTTAGACGAATATGTGGGGCAAACGGTTGGATTATCACCTCGCTCAATTCGACGGTATCTGAGTTTGCTCGACCTCGATGAAAGCATTCAAAATTACTTGCGCACCGGGCAATTAACCGTTACTCAAGCCCAACACCTGCGCCGAATCAGTGACTCCCACACCCGTTTAGAGCTCGCACGTGCCGCAGTTGATGAGGGGATGTCAGCTGCCGAATTAAGCAGGTTGGCCACCTACTTTGCGGCCAACCCAACACACACGCTTGATAGTGCGATTCTTGCCCTTCAACCAAGCACGGCCTCTGGCATTAACGCACCAGCACTTGTTGAACCGGCACCCACCAGTGCAGCTCCATCGCTTGAACAGATGTGGCAGGAGAGCGGCTTACCAACGCACTCTACTGACAAAGACGACGTTGTGGAGGGTCAGTACCTACGCGATGACACCGTCGTTGCCGGCAGCAAATTTCGACAGGTGCGCATCAAGTCACTAGATCAAATGGTCGATGAAACAGACCGACTTTTTCGCACATACACTGACGGTCAACTAATGCGATGGCTAGATGGGGATACGAGTGCAGACATCAAAGTCGGCATGATGATTGTCCAACTGCGCAGACTCGTTGATGCACTGCAAGAAATTGCACACGAACGCGCATGGCCTGTTGATACCCAACCTGATGATGTGAGGATGTGACAATGAGCAAGCATATTAGTGGACGGCGTCGTAGTTCAAAGCAAACGTTTCGCCGAAGAATTATCATTTTTCGCACGCTCTTCAGTCAACCAAGCACTGCCGAAGAGTTAATAGCTGCGGTTAACAACGAATTAGCACAAGATGGTTACCCAGCCGCTGCCGCCATGGCGTTAAAGCATGACCTCGATGCACTCAAAAGCGAATTTAGTTGTGAGATCACCTTCGACCGCAATCAAAAAACCTACACGTTGCACAGCGTAGGTGATTTTGCTGTGTTGGATTTGTCGCGCGAGAGTCTTGAAGCGCTTGCATTTTTGGACACCAACTTTCCTGAAGACCACATGCTGGCTGCATTTATTAACGTACAAAAATTATTACGTCAAGTTCGCATGTTATTACCACATGTTTCATCTGCATCTATTCCCAGTATTTTCAAATTGCACTCACCAATTCGGCAACACAAATCGTTTGACAATCAAACGCTCCGCACCGTCAAACGGGCGATTGAAAACAAACAACAGTTACGATTTTTGTACATGAGTAACTTCGAACAACACGAAGCACGTCGGCATACGGTAGCACCGTACGGTCTATTCATGCGCGACGGTCACATGTACCTAGACGCGGTGATGATGAATGTCGAACCAGCTGGTCATGCGCTGCCGATGACATCGGTTGAATACCGCCTCGAACGCATCATCAAAAAAAGTGCGCAACTTCTGCCTATCATGAATCCCCCGGAGCGACCGCCCCAGCCACGCTATCACTTGGTGTACCGGCTAGATCCGGTGGTGGCCCGTCGACGCGATTTGGCCACGTTCTTCAATGACAGCATGGTTGATTATCATGAGGATGGCAGTGCAACGATCACCGCATCGGTGACAAACTTGTGGACAACGCGTCAGGTACTATTGCGCTACGGGGGCACTTGCGAGGTGCTCAGCCCACCTGAACTCGTCTCTATGTTACGCGAAACCATCACGCAAATGGCTGAAAAGTACAACATGACCAAACCCAGCACACTCATTGAACCACTCTCTGATTAGTGGACTCGCCGTGGTTCACACATTGCGTTCGCCATAATAACGAGAACCGTGTATAATTAATAGGTTATTGTTATATAGGAGGGATGTGTGACCAACACATTCGAGGCGCTTGGGCTAAGTCAGGGCCTGCTCGCCACATTGAGCGAGCTCGGGTATGTGACCCCGACACCAGTCCAAGAAGCGTCTATCCGTCATATGCTGAGCGGTGCAGATGTCATTGCTCAAGCACAGACGGGAACAGGGAAGACGGCAGCATATTCATTGCCGTTAGTTGAGCGAATCGATGCAGATCGGCGTCAGGCCCAAGTCTTGGTACTGGCTCCAACCCGTGAGTTGGCCGTCCAAGTGGCTGGCGCGTTTAAGGAATATTCAAAGCATCGTCGTCTCAACGTCGTGGCCATTTACGGTGGCCAACCAATCGATCGTCAGATTCGCTCGTTGAACGCCGGTGTGCATGTCTTGGTAGCAACTCCAGGTCGTCTGATTGACCACATGAATCGCGGCACGATTAACCTCGGCACCGTGCAAACGGTTGTCCTCGACGAAGCCGACGAAATGTTAGCCATGGGGTTCATCGAAGACGTCGAGCAAATTTTGGCCGCTTTGCCTACGCCGCATCAAACGGCGCTGTATTCGGCCACCATGCCCGATGCCATTTTGCGGCTCACGAAGCGCTACATGACCAACCCATCCCACATCACTATTGCCTCAAAGCAACAGACTGCTGAGATGGTCGAGCAGCGCGCCTACGAAGCGCTTCACAGCGACCGCTTCGAAGTTTTGTCACGCTTGCTGCAGTTCGAAGAGCCTGGCGCGGCCATGATTTTCTGTCGTACACGCATGGACGTTGACCAAGTCGGCGAAAAGTTAACCGCTCGCGGGTTCAACTGTGACACGCTCCACGGCGAGTTGTCACAGACACAACGGGACCGCGTCATGCAACGCTTCCGCACCAGTCAGAGCAACATCCTCGTTGCAACCGACGTCGCTGCACGTGGTCTTGATGTCGATCATGTCACTCACGTGATTAATTACGAGTTACCACCTGACCCTGAGGTCTACGTGCACCGCATCGGCCGCACAGGTCGTGCTGGGCGGAGCGGTGTAGCCATCTCGATTGTGACACCACGAGAACGCTTTGTACTGCGTCAAATTGAGCGCATGACCAAGGCCCTCATCAACGTCCATCAGATTCCTGGTTTGATGGATCTGCGTCAACGGCAACGTCAGCGTTTTGCGCAGCAAGTCTTAAATACCATTACGAGCAGCGAACTTCATGCGGAGCGTGAATTGCTCGGTCAATTGACCGAACAACACGATGCCATGACGATCGCCGCTGCCGCATTGCGCATCGCGTTTGGCGAGCAGATGACAACGCCACAAGCAGATCCATTGGCAAACTCAATCAATGCCGCTCAACGTGCATCAACACAGCCGCCACGCACCAACAACCCACACGGTCCCAGCGGTAATCCGCAGTTCCGTGGCAACGATCGTGGCAGCGTACGCTTGTGGATTGACATCGGCCG
>VGPG01000059.1 GCA_016875555.1 Chloroflexota bacterium
CGCCCCGATGATCCACCGGTCTACGACTTGGGCGGCATCCCACGCTGCATGTTCGGCAACTTCGCCGGCTACAAAAAAGCCATGGAGATTGCCAATAGCCCCAACATCGGCGTCTGTTTGTGCGTCGGCTGCTGGCTCGAGGGTGGCGAAATCGGCATGGGCAACAGTGTCACGGATGCGATTCGGCACTTTGCCAGCAAGGGCCAGCTGATGAAAGTCCACTTCCGCAACGTGACCAACCCCATGCCTGAGCCGTGGGAGGAGACGCTCATCGACAACGGCTACCAAAACATGTACGAGGTGATGCGCACACTCCGCGAAGTCAAGTTTGATGGCGCCATCATCCCCGACCATATTCCGAACATGTTGGGCGGCTACCGCGTCGGCACGGCCTACTCGATTGCCTATATGCGCGCCTTGATTCAAGCGGCTAATACCGAGTTCGGGGGGCCTGCCTAACCACAACGCACACACCACACCGTTGCACCTGAGATAGCTCTCGGTGTAGCGGTATGGTATGTGAATATACCTACCATGCGCAAATACATTTGCACATAGATTTGTTGCGTTACGTAGACGCACCCTGCATCAGGATGCACCGTGTATAACGAATGCGACGCAGAGATACACCATTTCGAGTTTTCTTATTTCTCAAATACCACTATACATATCTCACTATTTCTCATAGAATATTGTTACTGTGTTATAAGAAAGTGTGTGTTATGCGTAGATATGTTGTATACGTATGTTTGTTACTCGCAGTACTGGTTGTCAATGGGTTTGCGTTGACTCCTTCAGTACCGCAACTCAATGCTGCTCCCATACGGATGCGCCAGTTACCCCCTGTACAATTACCGATGATCAACCTGAATGCCGGTATCTTTCAGGATCGTATTGTGGGGGGCACAGTTACCGCCGCCAATGAGTTTCAGTGGCAAGCACTCCTCTATATCACGACCTCCGAGGGAACGTTCATGTGTGGCGGTTCGCTAGTTACGCGACGGTACGTTCTTACTGCTGCCCATTGTCTGACCGATGATAACGGTGATGCCTATGACGCTAGTGCGGTAAGAGTCTACCTTGGCATGCATGATCGACGCGTACTAAACGCGCGAGGTCAATTGCGGATGGTTAACACAGTGACCGTGCATCCTCAATACGATGCAGACACCTACGATTTTGATATCGCTGTGCTAAGACTCCAAACGCTTGCAACTATTACCCCATATGTGCGTACGATACCTCTAGCCCGCGCCAGTAATTCGGCGCTGTACGCCGCAGGAAATGATGTGACCGTGTCGGGGTGGGGGACTACTGCATTCCAAGGCAATCCCTCGCAATTGCTACGCAAAACAACCGTTGACATTGTGTCGCGTAATACCTGTAATCGGGCCAATAGCTATGATGGTTCAATTACGGGACGCATGGTTTGTGCTGCTCGCGCAGGCAAAGATTCGTGCCAAGGCGACAGCGGTGGCCCGCTCTTCTTGCGTCAACATGGCGTATTTAAGCAGGTGGGCATTGTGAGTTTTGGAACTGGATGTGCTAATCCACGCTATCCTGGCGTGTATACACATGTCGGCGTCTTTTACACATGGATTGCCAGCAAGGTGCCAGCACTCCCTTAAGCGCGCTCATCCACTATCCATACAACTGACATCAACACCAGTCATGCACACTCCAAGCATTGTATGGTGTGCAACAACACACTCCGGTGTCTGCGGTATGTGCTGTGCACACCACAACGTTCATTTGATGGTTCCATGTGGATCAACCCTCAAGTATGAGGCATAGCGTTACCGATGCTATTCGGCACTTTGCCAGCAAAAGCAATCTGACGATCATCCGCTTCCATAATGTCACCAACCCGATGCTCGAGCCTCAGCAGAAGACACGTATCGACAACGGATCCCAAACCATGTACAAGTGATGTGTACTCTGCCTGAGGTTAAGTTTGACGACGCCACGCGATTGCCTACATACGCGCACTAATCTAGGCGGTCAACACCGAGTTTGGTAGGCCGGCCAACCCCACGGATTTGTGATGCGGAGTATCCCTGCATCACCCACAGGAGGCGCGTATGGATGCACTTAATTCGCTCAACTACGACATCGATTTTGCGGTGAATCCACTCGTCATCATCATCGTCATCCAAGTTGTGCTCATCCTCATCGCGAGTCGACGTGGCTGGGGATGGACGCCAGTTTGGGTCATGCTCGGGCTCATAGGGATCGTGTTGGTCGTTGGTATTTTGACTGGACTGGCGCTTATTCCTGATGGGGTCGACATCTTCACCGTGTTGATTGGCAGTATCGGCGTAATCATCGCCATGATCTACATGATTGTCACACCCAAATCTCGGTAACGTTATGGCAACAGCATGCGCATGCTGTTGTCCTACCTCGTAGATTACGCATCTATCTTGGGCAGTGACACCTGTGGTACGGTACCCATCTAGGCTCCACACACGATGGAGGGAGCCTAGATGTCTTTTTCGTCTGTACCACATCACACTTGTAATGCGTGAATTGCATTTGCTACCCACGCGTCATCTCAACATGACATCAGTGGTCGTTGTTATCTAAATTTTGTAATATATTTATACATTTATGTATTTAATTATTTATTTTATTCTATAAATGTATTTATTTTTGTTTATTATTTGTTACATTAAATGCATCTTTGTAATTATGTATTTATTGAATAAATTCGCAGTATCACTTCATATTTTCATCGTAATTTTATATAAATTGTAATCTTCTACTATTTCTAATTTAAACTATTTAACATATGATACAAAGTAGTTTGTGTGTAAGAAGTGAGGGGGCTTTCATGAGCCGGATTTGGGTACTACTGATCATTACAATTCTTGGTGGAACCATTCCAACGAATATTGCGTATGCACAACCACAACAGACCTGTGTGGAAGATCCAATCTCATGTATTGGCGATCCATTCCAAGACATCTGGTTAAAGAACAACGGACCGGAGAACTTTGGTTTGCCGCTGACGGAGATGACGTATCATCTGATCAACGATGTGCATGTATATCGGCAAGAATTTGAGCGAACGCGCATGGAATACTTTCCACGGCGTCAAGCACCGAATAATGTCATCTTGGCACGCGTCGGAGCTGAGTGGCTTGATGCCAACATAAACGACCTTGTGCCAATTCCGAGCTACCACGATAATTTGTTCAAGCCGGGCGAGGCCACCTGCAAAATCATTCGCACTGGATCACCAGCGGTGTGTGGCCCCTTCCTCGAATACTACGAACGCAACGGCATCCACATCGATGAGCTCCCGTACGTGCATCCGGCGGAGAGCTTAACGCGCTTCGGTCTGCCCTTGACACCTGCCATGGTCACGATGAACGGCAGCGCCATGCAGGTGGTTCAAATATTTGAAAACGCACGCCTCGAATGGTACCCAGATGACCAATTCAAAAAATACGTCAAAGTAGGTCGCGTCGTTGCCGAAATGATAGATTCCGACCAACCACGTCCACTCCAGCCGAGTGTGCCGGTAAATCAGCTTGTCGAGACCGATCAACGCGTGTTACCGGTCGAGATCTATGCACGCTGGCGCTGGTTGTGGGACAAAAAGGGGTATTGGGATATTGTGGCAGATGATTTGTATATGGCAATTAGCACTCTCATGAATCACGATGAGTTTTGGTCAGTGAAAGCTCCCGCTGGTCATAAGTTTTTGAGCATGACCGTGCAAATCCAAAACCGCCGCAAAGGTACAAAAGCACCTATATACGTCGACTACTCGTATTTTTATGTAATCGACAATACCGGTATGCGCATTCCTGCTCATCCACTTAGTCAACGGCTCGTCAAACCCATTCAGCCCAATACAGTACCACCCGGAAAAACGTTTGTCGGCCAACTCGTCTTCTTGGTGCCGATAAAGGTCATCCCAGCTCAGTCGGAGATTAATATCGCCAATCTGGATAAGGAACTCTCACGCTCCATTTCATACATGGAATTGCGCGCGTATCCTAAGGGGTGGTAGCGATCTCTCGTGATGTCGTAATCATTATGTCATCACTTAATGTGTGTTAATATACTACAGTATGTAATAGAATCGAAATATGCATACACATATAAGGGGGGGAATGGGCGATATGCAGAGGAACACGGCTGCAATGACGCACTTGATACGTGTGCACAGACGCACATTGCACATCATCGTAGCGCTTCTGATGGCGAGCATGCTGGTTGTACCAACGCAACAGGTTGGTGCGCGAGCAAACTGTATCACAAAGCCCGAGTTATGTGTCGGTCTCATGTTCCGCGAATATTGGCTCGGCAACGACGGGATGCACACCTTTGGTGACCCGATCGGCACCACACAAACTCACTACATCACCGGGTCGTACTTTTTGACGCACAAATTTGAACGTGCAATTCTCGAATATTTGCCTGGCCGTCCGGCACACATGCGCTACCGCAGCACACCGGTAGGGCAACTCTGGCATGATGCATTCACGGCGCAATTACGTCCACTCGACCAGAACGAAGAGCTGTCGTTCCAGCCAGGGCATGGACGTTGTAGTGTTGTAGAAGTCAACAAACCAGCGGTATGCGGTGAGTTCCTTGATTACTACACGACACACGGCATTCAAAACGATGCCGTACCACATGTCACGCGTGCAGAGCGCTTAGCACTGATGGGTGTTCCATTGACGCCGGTAATGAAGTGGCAAAACGGCAGCGAGACGCGGCTTGTACAGATCTTCAGTCATGCACGCCTCGATTACCTGCCCAACAACGCCGCAGACAATAAGGTGGTAGCCGGCGACGTCGTTGTTGATCTGTTGTCAGCCAACGTACCACTCCCGACTACGCCGAGTGAGCCCATCGACTATTTGGTTGACACGGGTGTCCAACTCCTTGATAACGCATCACTGGAGGCGCGGCGCAAAGTCATGCACAAGACGGGGTACTGGCAGGCAGCCGGGAATGGGGTATACACCGCAGTGAGTTCGTTCACCTACCTTGATTACTTTTATACGATCAAGGCCGGCAAAAACATGAAGTACATTGCCTTCACAATGCTCGTCAAGAATCAACGTGAGGCAAATCAACCTGCGATATACGTTGATTATTCATACATCGGACTCATTGACACCGACGGTAACCGACATCCTGCATCAACGATGATCAAGTACTTGGCAACGCCATTTACGCCGACTACCATTCCTGCGGGGAGCCACTTTGTCGGACAGTTGATCTTCGAGGTACCATACACGGTTGCACCGGCGCAAATCGAGATCAACATGGCCAACATGGATGCCGGCGTGAGTCGCTTTGAACATACCATTGAGGTACGTGTCCCGCCACTCAACTAGACCACATCGAAAATCACGCAATTCAACGAGGCGCCACAAAAAAGTTGTTGCCTCGTTGCTGTTCTTACGGTACAATAGTCAAGCTAATTGTCAGCAATTAGAAATGATTCAGCGCACGTCATTCTACGCCATGTTCGGCGTTACCATAGTGAGGTTGTCATGCGGTATTGGTACGTATTGTTTTTGGTGGCGATCGCACTCGGGGTGACGCCACAACGGCAGGCACACGCAGGATCAAATTGTATCCAACGTCCGGAGACCTGCATTGACACGACATTTTTGCCGTTTTGGCAGGCACATGGTGGACTGGACCAATTTGGTAACTCCATCACCGGCAAGTACGCGCGTACCGTCGACAACGACACCTTCTATGTCCAAGAGTTTGAGCGCGTACGTCTTGAGTACTTCCCCAAACGTGAGGCACCACATAACATCGTAATCGGCCGCGTCGGTGCTGAGTGGCTCGATTATCACATCAAAGAGCTAACGCCTCTGACCACAGCCGATACCGCCTTTGCGCCTGAAAGCGGCGCATGTGCCGTCGTTGAAGTGAATCGCCCGGCCGTGTGTGGTGCATTTTTGCAGTACCACAACACGCATGGCGCTGAACTCGACGGAATTCCGTTTGCGAACCGCAACGAGCGTTTGCGCCTGTTTGGTGCACCGTTGACTCCAGCCATGCGTTGGAACAACGGCACAACGAGCATCGTGGTTCAGGTGTTTGAGCGCGCTCGCTTTGAATACCACCCCAACGATCCTGCCGGCAAAACCGTCCAGATGGGCAAAGTTCATGCCGAGAACACGTTGAGTGGCGTGCCAGCACCGATTGGTGCCAGTCCGGCGGTGAATTACTTGACCGATACGGGTGTCACCATCGTGCCCACTTCAGTTACCGACGTATTTCGCAAAAACATGCCATTCGTAGGATTCTGGCAACATCAGGCGAGCGGTCTGAAGTTTGCGGCGACCGACTTCCGCTACTTGGATTCGTTCTACTCTATTCCGGCACCCGAAGGCAAGAAATGGTTGACCTTTACGGTCTTAATGCAAAACCAACGAGCCGGCGACCAGGCACCTGTCTACATTGACCACTCGTACATCGCAATTATTGACCTCGAGGGGAATCGACATACGGCGGCAGCACCGATTCGCAAACTTGACCTACCCGTCGTCCCAACCACGGTCTACCCGGGCGGTCAGATGGTCGGCCAGATGTTGTTGCTCATCCCCGAAGGTACCGGCGTGGCACAGGTTGAGTTCAACGGAGCCAATCTCGATCAATACGTCAGTCGCTTAAACACGGTGATGGAGATTCGCGTCGCACCATTCGTCTACTAAAGCAGTACGTTTGCACCCACGGATCGACTGATCCGTGGGTGCGCATCGAAGGGGGCGTGCCGTGAGTGCAATTCTCGACGTCGTCATGCACCAACCACTCGTTGACACCCACGAGCACCTCATCAGCGAGTCAGCGTATCTCCAGTTGAACCCGGATATCATCACTGCGTTGTTTGGACAGCACGCCTACATCCAACATGACATGGTGAGTGCCGGGTGTAATTACGACACACTCGCTGCATTTCTCGACCACGCAAACCCAGATATTGCCCAACGCTGGCGGCTGATCGATCCGTACTGGCAGCAGTGCGCACACACCGGTTATGCAGAGGGGGTACGGCTCGCAGCCGCCCACGTCTACCAGATTGACCATCTGAGTGCCGAACACCTTGTAGCCGCTGAAGCACGTCACCGCACTACGCTGGTGCGTGGGGAGCATCACCGCATGCTCCACCACATCGGCAACTTGCACAGCGTCCAAATTGACGCATTTACGTGGGGATTGCCGCACGAGGCAGACCCTTCGCCCTTCTATCGATATGATTTGAATGTGCACACCATCGCCGATGGCAGTGTGGATCTCGATGCGCTCTCGCGCGCAACCGGCATCCAAATAGAGTCGCTCAATCACTATGCGGCAGCCCTTGTACACCTGGTGCGTCACCATGCCCCTGCGGTCGTGGCCATCAAAAGCCAACACGCCTATACGCGGACGCTTGAATGGCAAGCGCCAGACCGCGATGATGTGGCCATGGTACTCCAAAAGAAGCTCTGGGGCGTTCCGTTGCTCGCACGCGATGCGTGCATCATCGGCGACTGGGCGATCGGGATTATCGCCGAAACAGCAGCTGCCCATCAACTACCCTTCAAAATACACACCGGCCATCATGCCGGCAATGGCACAATGCCAATGCACTGGATTCGTCCCAGCCTATTGGATGGGCTCATCAAAGCCTATCCGAACACACAATTTGTCTTGATGCACATCGGCTATCCGTATCACGACGAGTTGTTGAGTCTGGCCAAACACTTCCGCAACGTGTATGTTGATTTGTGTTGGGCATGGAGCATGAACCCCCGCGCAAGTAGCGATTTTGTCCGCCAGTGGATACACAGCGTACCCATCAACAAACTATTGGGATTTGGCGGTGATGCCTTTTTACCCGCACAAGCGGTCGGATTTGCACAACAATCGCGTATCTGGTTGGCGCGAACGCTCAATGCAGAGGTCAACGATGACATGCTTACTATTCCTCAGGCTACACACATCGCCAAACAACTGATGTACGACAACCAGATGGCGTTATTCTATCAACGGTAACCGCAGGAGGGATTTCATGGCAGTTGTAATTGTGACGGGAGCTGGCGCCGGCATTGGTCGTGCCATTGCCCGTGAATTTGCCGCACAAGGTGATACTGTAGTTGCATGCGATATCAATGTTGCCAATGCCCAAGAAACACTCGCATCATGTGCCGGCACACATCAGCAATTCGGTGCGATGTCAGCCAAAAAGCAGACGTCGACGCCATGGTCGCGCAAACCTACGCCCAGTATGGGCGCATTGATGTGTTGGTGAATAATACGGGTATTTTGATAAGTAAACCGCTCCACGAGACGAGTTATGCCGAATGGCAAAAGATTATAGCCACCAATCTCGACAGCGTCTACTTGTGTAGCCATCCAGTTATCCCGATCATGTTACGTCAACATCATGGAAGCATCATCAATATTGCTTCGCCACACGCACTTTCCACCACTACCAATATTGCCGCCTACGCTGCCTCCAAAGGTGGCGTCGTCTCGTTGACGCGCCAAATGGCCATGGATTACGGCCGCAAAGGGATACGCACCAACTGTGTCGTGCCTGGAGCAATCGACACGGCCATGCTCCGTAGCGATATTGCGCATGGCGATAACTGGGAGGCGAGTTTGGCTGGATGGGCAAAAGTCCAACCCATCGGACGCGTTGGCTACCCCATTGACATTGCTCGCGTCGTCACGTGGCTTGCGAGCGAAAACGCAGGCTTCGTGCTGGGTGCAACGATTCATGCCGACGGCGGTATGCTTGCACAACTCACTCCGAGTGAATAACAAACCGCCGCCGCGCGACGCGCGGCGGCGGTAGACCAGTACACTAGCGGTTCCGCAACAACGCCATAAGCCCACGAATCCATTTGCCGTTCATCATCAACAACAGCGCTTCGAGTCGTGCAAGTGATATGCGCCCTCCCGAGAACATCAACAAGGTGCGCAATGGCATCTCGTTCATGATTGTGCGGAACATGATGGCGGTCGGTGACTCAGCATCGATGGAGACTTGATTCATGGCAAGGCGTTTCATGCGGTCATGGAAGATACGTGCGAACCATGAATCCTGCATGTCGGCCAACGGCGTGTTGAGTGTATAAGCCCCTCGACGTGGACGCACAGCTTTGACTTGTTGCCCAATCAAGACGGCAAATGCCCCCGGACCAAAATTACCGCGTTGCAGGTCATAGTAATCGGCCAACAAACTCTGTTGTGCGCTCTGGCGTAACGTCTCACCGCGCACGTCGACCATGGCACGCAGGCGAATATCGCGCGATGACGCACCAATCTGCACTTCAAACTGCCCGCTCTCAACCAGCCAATCCGCCCGATTCACGTCATAGAAGGCCCACGACCGTTTGTTCAACGTGAATGTGACCGTGGTTGATTCCTTTGGCTTGAGCCAGACCTTATGAAAGCCTTTGAGCTCATGCACAGGACGGAATGGCGTGCTTTCGACGTCGCGTACGTAGAGCTGCACGACTTCTGCACCGGCACGACTACCTGTGTTGGTAATCGTCACCGTCGCCATCAACGGCTCATTCGCCATGATTTTGCTGGCGCTTAACTGCAGATTGCTATAGGCAAATGTGGTATAGCTCAACCCATGCCCAAACGGGAAGAGTACCTCCTCTGCGACCGTGTTGTAGTAGCGATATCCTACATAAATACTCTCGCGATACTCAACCATCTGCGGTGACCCAGGAAAGTAAGCACTTGCCGGATGATCGCTCCACGAGACCGGGAAGGTCTCTGCCAATTTGCCGCTCGGGTTCTCGTCACCAAACAACAGATCCGCAGTAGCTCTGCCACCAGCTTGACCGCCCAGGTACCCCTCCAAAATGGCAGGTACGACATCATGCCAGGGCATCTCGACCGGTGCACCGTTGCTCAACACCACGACGACCCGCGGATTCACCGCCACCACGGCGTTCAGCAAGGCAATGTGGGCGTCGGGCAAGCGCATATGTGGGCGGTCAACGCCTTCTGTTTCGTAGATATCGGGCAGGCCAATGAACAATACCACCGTCTCGACACGACGGGCAATCTTGATGGCATCCACAATTAATGTCTCGTTCGGCTGATGATCGCGCACACCATATCCAGGCGCATACGGAATCTTTTTGCCGTTGTAGCGCATGCAAATACCCGCATATGCCGTGTTCAATCGCGACGGCGCCATCAACGAACTCCCCGCACCCTGGTAGCGTGGCTTTTTGGCGAATGCACCAATGACGCCAATAGACTGCCCGGCCGTGAGTGGCAACAAGTTATCGTCGTTCTTCAGCAAGACGGCTCCACTCGCCGCAGCTTTGCGCGCCAATTCATGGTGCACTTTGGCGTCGTACTTCGTGGGTTGTTGCAGTGCAGGCAATGCGGCCTTGATAAGATGCAGAATACGTTCGACACTCCGATCGAGTGTGGCCGACGAGAGTTCACCTTGAGCCAGCGCCTGCTTTACCACTGAATTGTGCGCGCCGTTGTTCCCCGGCATCTCGAGATCATTACCCGCCTGCAACGCTGGTACACGCTGGTAGACACCACCCCAATCCGATACGACTAGCCCATTAAAGCCCCATTCGTTCCGCAAAATGTCGTTGAGGAGTCGTTTATTCTGACTACAGGGAGTGCCGTTCACGGCGTTATACGCAGACATCACCGTCCACGGTGATGCCGCTTTGACTGCGGTCTCGAAGCTAGCCAAATAGATCTCGCGCAACGCACGTTCATCAACGATTGTGTCAATGGTCATGCGCCGAAATTCTTGGTTATTTGCGGCGAAATGCTTGATCGATGCGCCAACCCCTTTGGACTGCACACCTTGAATGAAGGCCGCCGCCATCTGGCTCGACAACAGGGGATCTTCGGAATAATACTCAAAGTTACGCCCACCGAGTGGAGAGCGCTTTATGTTCACACCCGGTCCAAGCAAAACACTGACCTGTTTGGCGCGCGCCTCAATGCCAATCGCCGCCCCTACCGCTTGCATGAGGTCTCGATCCCAGCTGCTGGCTAATGCTGACGCGGTTGGGAAACACGTCGCTGGCTCGGCGTTATCGAGCATGACGCCGCCCGTTTGCTTCTGTTTACGTACACCATGAGGCCCATCAGTAATAAAGAGTGATGGGATACCGAGTCGTTCGATTGCTGGCGTTTGCCAAAAATTAAAACCCGACAACAACGCGATTTTTTCATCGATTGTGAGCTGCCTGATGATGTGCGGCACATCAAAATACACTTGTGGTTGCACGAAAATACTCCAGTGTATGCATGCATGCGCACGAGAAACGTGTGTGCTTTACATACGTTGGCGAGCAAAAACAACTCAATACCTATAAATAATTATACGTACTTTATGAAAAAAATGTAAATTACGCCTGCGGGGATGCAATTGGCGCGGTGGTGGCACGGAGTCCTTGCAAAATCAACTCGCACGTCATGGTGTAGACGTGATGTGGTGTATAACCGAATTCGCCCTCAAATGTGGGAATCGCAACGGCTAACCGTCGTTCAATCCCCGCCAAAATTGTCAGAATGGTAATCCCCATGACTTCGGGATCGACATCGGCACGCACCGTGCCGTCTGCCACACCTGCGCGTAATGCCAACACAATCGGTTCTTCACCTTGATGTAGTCTATGTTTGAAGTGATTCATTCGATCGGTCGATCCATCTTTGGCATAGAGTGCATCAAATTGCGCAAAGTAAAGAGCACGTTGTGGGTACGTGTGAAAGAATAGACAACTCCCCTCAAGGAGGCGTGCCACCCTGGTTATCCCGTTCGCCGTATGCCGGGTAAATTCATCGGGAACCATGGCCGTCATGAGTTCACAGTAATTCTCAAATACGGCCCATGCAATCTCCTGTTTGTTTGGGAAATATTTGTAGAGGGTTGCCCGTGTGACCTGTGCCGCTAACGCAATGTCGGCCATATTGACATCATCAATACCTCGTGCCAAAAAAAGCTCCTCGGCGGCCACCAGAATGCTCTCGCGCTGGCGATCACGATGATGCTGGTATATTTTCCGCGCTGTTGCAACCATGCACATTTCCTCTGCGTGGAACAAACGTACAAAAAAGGCACATTCGATGTTACTTAATCGTTTAACTAACGTTATACAAAGTATTTCGCATACTGTCAACATGCTAATCACACGGTATATATTTCACTTTCGACAATTTTCTGCACATGGTGGTCTACAGCACTCCTAGCCAATCAACATCCACCGACTGCAGGGCAGATTGTCAGTGCAGCATCTCCGTGCTAGGATATGCCGTCAACACCTTTAGGAGATACGTATGGTGGCATCCACTCCCACACCGCGTTCATTGCTCATCCTCACGATTATTCTCGGCTCCGTGCAAGCAATCATGCCGATGAGCATTGACTTGTACTTACCAGCCCTACCCACCATTGCCAATGATTTGCAGGTAGCCGCAGGATCCGTACAATTCACTGTAGCCGTATTCATGATCGGTGTAGCGCTTGGTCAAGTCGTCTATGGGCCAATCACCGACAAGTTCGGCCGCAAAACACCACTACTGGTTGGGTTTGGTTTGTATATCATCGGGGCCGTCATCTGTGCCAGTGCGCCAACCATCACCTGGCTGGTGGTCGGTCGCTTCATTCAGGCGCTGGGCGCGTCGGCAGGTGCCGTCATCAGCAGCGCCATCGCCCGCGACCTGTGGAGTGGCAAAATGCTCGCCGATCGGCTCAGTCTGCTTGTGCTGGTATTGGGCGTGGCACCGATTTTGGCACCATCGTTGGGTGGTGTGATTTTGGGGCAGTGGGATTGGCACGGGTTGTTTTGGTTTTTGGTGCTATACGGCGTGGCGGTCGCGAGCGCGGTCACATTTTTGCCCGAAACATCGTCGACGAC
>VGPG01000060.1 GCA_016875555.1 Chloroflexota bacterium
CACTGCCGAAGGCGAGGTGCGGATTGGGCTTGCGATCCACCACAAACGTATCAGGATTGGCAAACACGTCAGGATCGCGATTGGCCCGCGCATAACACATGGCGATGCGCTGCCCCGGCGCCACGTCCACGCCATCCACTGTACCGCCATGCGGGCAAACCCGCGTCAGAATACCCAGCGGAGAAATAAAGCGGAACAACTCCTCGGCGGCCGAGGGAATTAACCCGGGGTTCTGTCGAATTGCATCGTGCGTCTCTGGTGATACCGCAAACAGGGCCACAATCCCGGTCAACATGTTGATAACCGTATCGCGGCCGCCGGCAAAGGTGATATGCGCAAAGCCGAGGCGTTCGTCGCGCGTCAACGGTCGCCCCTCGTACGTAGCCCGCTTCAGCACCCCAAAGATCGAATCTGTCTCTGCGTGGTCGGCCTTGTCTGTCTGACGTTCAAGATAGTCGACGAGCGCATCAGCACTGCCCGAGCTAAAGACATCCTTGCCGAAGTTCATCCAGACATCCGCCTCAGATTCGGGCATTTCGAGCATGACAGAGAGCGCTTTGTTTTGTAGTGGCAACGAAAATTCGTCAACCACCGATACCTGTGGGGCAGCGAGCATCACATCGACGCGCCGACGAATGAGTGCCTGGATACGAGTCGCATACTCGGGCTGCAGTGCACGTTTGTAGAACGGCTCAATCAGGGCGCGGTAGGCGGTATGTGTCGGCGGATCAAACTCGAACGGATACTGCCGGAAGGTGCGGGTTTTGTCTTGGGGCGTCAACACAAGAAATCCATGCGAATCAGAACTAAACGTGCGCCAATCGTTGAGCGCGCCGCGCAAGGCGCGAAAGCCGCGCACAAATACTACGTCTTCGTCGCCCGCTGGATCTGGGCGACGCACCGTAATCGTAGAGACGTCATGCATACTCTGCTCCTGGAATCGTTACAACGAGTCCGTCTAAATCGGGATGAAGCGCGATTTGACAACTCAAGCGACTGAATGGGGTAAAGGATGGTTCGTACTCGAGCATGGTTATCTCATCTGGCGTTGCTCGCCCAATACGCTCGATCCACTCCTCGGGTATATGGACGTGACACGTTCCACATGCCACAAATCCGCCGCATTGTCCCTCGATTCCGCGCACACCAAGTTCGAGCGCGAGTTCCATGACCGACGAGACGTTGGCCGTACCCGATATGACGCTTCCATCACGTTGTACAAAGCCAATCACGGGTGATTTTTGGGGTGTATCTGGCATATTTCTCCTGTTTGTTTTGTGTCAAAATCACGCCTTTGTGTATCAGCACAAAGTAATGAGTTTAGACAGATAATTTTTGCGACTGCGGATTATTCCTCATATTGATGGGACATATGGATTATCATGTGCTCAAGGATAACGAATATCCACACCACTGTCATGGTAAAATGTTGTGTATCTTTTGTATAAACCGCTGATTTATTATTGATGTCTGTTGTTGTTTTTAGCGAAAGCAGAGGTCGCATTGTTCCCGGCACCGCTTGTCCCTTACATACGCATGGCGGACTATGCTGTACGCACACCGTGGCAGACGGGTGAACGGCGTTTGCTCGATTACTTGTTAATTTATGTGCAAGAGGGTGAGTGTACGATTACACTAGATGGGGTGGCATATGACGTGCCCCCGGGCTCGGTGTGTCTGATACAACCCAACGAGCTCCACACGTTGCATGGGCGGAGCAACACGATTACGCCGTTTGCGCATTTCGATATTTTTTATCATGCGCTACGCCACGAAAGCTTCGTGACGCGCGCATATATGACCGATTTGACTGCATATCGTGACCACATGCAACCACGGCTCAACGATATCGAGGGGATAGCGATTCCACCGGTCTTTGTGCCAGCAGATGTCAACGGTTTCCGCGAGACGATGATCAAGATGATTGGCTCGTGGCAACAGCGCGACGTATTGCGCCAACTGATGAGTCAGCACTATGTGATGGAGTTGGTGTTAGCACTTTTGGGGCAGTTCAGCACGTTGGCCACGCCGCGAATTAGTCAGCCCGAATCACTCAACTGGATTACCGCCTATTGCGCGTTCCATTTGGCTGAGCCGATCCGCGTGGCCGATTTGGCAGCGCGCGCGCATCTGTCGCCATCGCACTTCAGCGCGCTGTTTCGCCAACGATTCGGCATGTCGCCACATCAGTATCTCATCCACCTGCGCATCCAACGCGCCCAGGAGCTGTTGCGTACCACACCGCATGCGCTCGAGTATATCGCTGAGCAGTGTGGCTTTGCAGACGTACACCACTTGGCCAAGACGTTCAAACGGGTGAACGGGATTTCGCCGGGTATCTATCGAAGCCGCAACCAGCGAATCACACCAGATTAGCGCACCTGCGTCATGACACCAGCGATGGTAGTCGCCGCAATGGTCTGCAGACGCACATACCAACGGTCAATACCGGTATTGAGGTGGGTATTGGTCAGGGCCACGACAATCAGCTCTTGGGTGGGATCTGCCATGACTTGGCAGCCACTTGCGCCGTGGTGGCCGAAGCTTTCGAACGACAATAATTCAGAAAACAGTGCTGGTGTATGCGCTGTTTGCAAGGCCCATCCAAGCCCCCATGCATGCAGTGGCTGTGCGCCCAACCCCGAAATAATCGGGTAGCTGCCGGGCACGCCGGCGGTTTGGTCGCGCGTCATGGCCCGCACCGTCGGCTCGCTGAGCACACGTGGGCCACCGGGCATGAAGTGCCAGGCAAAGCGGGCCAGATCGCGTGCGCTCGCACTTACCCCAAAGGCAGGATGCGCCAGTGATCGTCCATAGTCGGAGTTGTACATAGCACCAGATGTACCCTCTGACAGCACACCGCGCACATAGGCGATTTGGGCGGGATCAGGCGTTCGTGCAGTGGGAAAGAATGTCTGCGTCAGACCCATCGGCATGAGCACCAGCTGATGCATTAACTCAGCAAACGGCGTCCCCGTCAGGCGTTCGGCCATGGTTGCCAGCAATAGCCAGTGATAGTCGCTGTAACTTAATTGCGTGCCAGGGGCAAACAACAGGGGCGATGTAAGAGCCTCAGCATACATATCAACCAGTGACGTATGAGCACGCAGGCGCTCGGCCATCTGCGGTGATTCGTAGATCATGCCTGCAGTATGCGTGAGCAGATGCCGTACACGAATCTCGTTGCGTAGGTCACCTTGAAGCTCGGGTAGCACGCTAGTTGCATGCATATTGAGCGTCAACACCCCCTGCTCCACGAGACGCATGATGGTGGCTGCCGCATAGACTTTGGAGATAGAGGCAAGTGGCCAGATACTCTGCACATTTGCTGGCATCGTGTGATTTGCCTGCCCAACGTAGTGCTCGAGCACAACCGCACCACGATGCATCACCACAATTTGAGCACCAGCTATTTCGTCGTGTGTGATATATCTGTTGAGTACAGCATCGAGGGCATTTGGCACGTGCATCACCAATGAAATCCTCCAAAAAACAACGACAACGACCGATATGCGTTGCGCAACGATTGTACCACGCACAGGCACATCGCACCTGCATCGTACTTACATTTTCTTTCAAAAAAGAGTATGCTACACGTACCATATCTAAGGAGTAACCAACGATGTTTACCCTGACTTCATTGCCTGTCGGTACGACGTTTTATCCTGATATTGCGTATGTTGTCAACGGCCATGAGCGACAGTACCTTGATATGTACATCCCAGCCACACCGGGTCCGTATCCTGTGGTGGTATGGATTCACGGCGGCGCGTTCCGCATGGGGAGCAAAGCCGATCGGGTGCCCTTGGTCATGCTCAATCGCGGTTATGCCATCGTGGCCATCAATTATCGCCTCAGTCAACACGCCATTTTTCCCGCGCAAATTGAAGACTGCAAGTCGGCAGTGCGCTGGTTACGCGCGCACGCCGGTGAGTATGATTTAGACAATACGCGGTTTGTGGCGTGGGGTGAATCTGCGGGCGGCTACTTGGCCAGCATGCTCGGCACGTGTGGACACGTGCGTGCGTGGGATGTAGGAGCACACCTCGATTATTCGAGTCGCGTGCAAGCGGTGATTGATTTTTTCGGTCCTACTGACTTTTTACAAATGGATGCGCAACGACTCCCACATGGCATGACACACAACGATGCTGATTCACCCGAGTCGCAACTCATCGGTGGACCAATTCAACAACACGTAGCTGCCGTCACAACAGCCAATCCGATTACCCACATTGATGGATTTGCTGCGCCGTTCCTTGTGATACATGGCGATGCCGACCCTCTCGTACCCCACGGTCAAAGCGTTTTGCTGGTTGAGGCATTACAGCAACAGTGCATCCCCGTAACCCTAAACATGATAATTGGCGGTGAACATGGTGGTTTCGACCATCCTAGCATACCGCTATAGTTGATGGATTTCTGCAGCGGACTTTCTCACGATCGCCCCATCATCACTAAACGATTGGGAGCCCTCCATGGAGTACACCACTAATCAATACGAAGGCATGCTTGCCGAAACAATCAGCTACCCTGGCCATAACGGTGACACCGTCTACGCGTACGTGGCACGCCCACTCGGGCCTGGTCCACATCCGGCGATTGTTGTCATCCATCACATGCCCGGGTGGGATGAGTGGTACCGCGAGGTAACGCGCAAATTTGCCCATCACGGGTACATCGCCATCTCGCCCAATTTGTACCAACGTGCCGGCCACGGCACACCAGAGGATGTGGCCGCCAACGTACGTGCCGGCGGTGGCGTACCGGATGACCAGGTAGTTGGTGATGTGCATGGGGCACTGGCGTGGGTGACGGCGTAGCCATATGCAATCAGCAAGGTGGCCATCTTTGGGACCTGCTCGGGCGCCCGACACGCCTATCTATCTGCGTGCCAGATTGACGGATTTTGTGCCGTCATCGACTGTTGGGGCGGGCGCATCGTGATGGACACCAGTCAACTCACGCCCAATCAACCGGTAGCACCCGTCGATTACACCGCACAGCTGACTTGCCCAGTGCTTGGCATCTACGGCAACGACGACCAGAGTCCGTCGCCAGACGCGGTGAATCAGCTTGAGGAAGCGCTTAAACGGCACGGCAAGACGTACGAGTTCCATCGATACGACGACGCCGGCCACGGATTTTTTTATTATGACCGACCAGCCTATCGCCAAGCGCAGGCAGTTGATGGCTGGAAGAAGATATGGGCGTTTTTGGCCAAAACGACCCGCTAAGGAGCCATCTACATGTGCACCATGATTGCCACCCAAATCGCCATCAATGGCAGCGGCAAAGGCCGCGAAGGCTGGTTTAGCCTCAAAGAGGCCAATGTATCATATGACCATCCATTTGAGGCACCGTTCGAACACGCACTTAACCTCGACTTTGTCAACGAATCGCTGGGCATGGGCGCGCGCGTCGCCGTTGAACTCGATGTTGCCTCGGCCAAAGCGCTCGTCGAGGCTATCACGGCCGTGCTCGCCAAAGCCGAGGCAGGCGGGTACGTCACTGAGTAACGCATTGTTACATGCGCCCGACCAGGTGAAAGAGTCGGCGCTGAATGTCAGTGATATCTCCAACATTCACGACGGACAAGAGCACTTCGTCGATGCCACACGCAAAAAACTGCACGATTCGGTCGCGAATCGCTGATTCATCGCCGTGAATCACCAGTGCCTGCGCAAGGGCCGGATCAACGACGCCGTCATGCACGGCAAAGTCGGCCGCCGTAAACATGTTGGCATAGAACGGCAAGCGGGCATAGCCACTCACCGTCTCACGTGTGGCTGCAATCACTGCATCAGCATCGGGATGGAGCGAGATCCACGCATGGGCAACTAACGGTGGGCGTGGTCGATTGGCGGCATGTGCACCGGCAGTCAGAGCTGGCAGTGCCGTGTGCTGAAGAAATGACAACGGCGTGTTCCACGATATCGCACCATCTGAGATCATGCCCGCTTGGTGATATGCGGACTCACCGAGTGTCGCCACCAAGATGGGGATACGTGGCGCCTGTGGCCATTGCGCGCGCGCGGTAAACCACTCGTCGTGGTAGTCAACACTGCCATGATGCGACGCCTGGTGGAGCACTGATACGTACGATTTGAGATGGCTGAGTGGGCGCGGCATCAGGTCGCCATACGTGCGTTCGATAATCGGTCGATGGCTAGTACCAACGCCGAGGCGCAAGCGCCCAGGGCTCAACGTGTCAACGGTATATGCTTGTTGCATGAGTGCCAACGGGTGGCGTGGATACGTGGGCACAATTGATGTGCCAAGCCGAATTGATTGGGTGCGACTCATGGCTGCCGCATACACGGTCAAAGCATCGAGCGAGGTTGGTCCTTGGGTCATCCAGATTTGACGCACACCAACCTGTTCTGCGTTTTCAATCGTGGTTAATACATGGGAAATGTCTGTGCCGCCAATTGAAAACCCGATTCGTTCACGCAACTCCATAGGGCCCTACTTTCAATACAAAAAACACAAACCACTGTACCGCACACCCAAAAAACGAGTATTATTGCTAGTATGTATCGACAACTTCGAACCGAATGGTGACGCACATGCAAACGCGTTGGAGCAAAGCAACCAAATATATCGTCGGTATTGCGGTGACAGTCCTCGCAATTTATATTATTTACCTGAGTAGTCCAGTCATCCCACTCTTAATTGTAGCTGGACTCATGGCAGTCATTGTGCGGCCACCGATTAGCTGGCTTCATCACCGATTACATATCCCGCTCGGCATTGCGGTCGGCTTGGTGCATCTTTTACTCATCGTGATTGTCCCCGTTATTATTGCACTCCTCGTGCCTGCCGCCGCTGATGCAGTGCGCTATATTTTTGACCTCGACTATAACAGCATTATTCAACGAATCACCACATGGTCGTTAGCAACGCTGACCGCCATCAAAGATACGCCTATGCCGAGTAGCGACATTGATCGCATGGTTGATCGAAGCGTCGACGACATCATTATCGGATTACAAAGCTCTGCATCGTCATTTACGGTGCCACCCGTTGGCATGATTATCCAGTCCTTGACATCGGCACTCAGTACCACATTTGGTGCGGCTACTGGGCTGATTGGCGATGTGTTTTCGACAATTATTTTGATTATTTTCATCGTGTTGGCATCCATCTACTTTAGCTTGAGTGCGCATACCTACCGTAGTCGCTTCATTGAGGCTATTCCAGTCAGCTACCAAACCGAAATCGGCATTTTACTCGACCGCATTGGCAGTACCTGGAACTCGTTCTTTCGTGGCCAGCTCACACTGATGATTATCATCGGCGTACTGAGTTGGATCGGATTGACCATTCTCGGTGTCCCCGGCGCTGTCGGTCTTGCCATTGTGGCTGGGGTGCTCGAAATCATCCCCAACCTCGGCCCGGTCATTGCTACCATCCCAGCCGTGATTGTGGCGTTGCTCCAGGGATCCACCTACTTACCGATTAGCCCGGTATGGTTGGCCGTGATTGTGGCGCTCTTTTATTTGCTGGTGCAACAGCTCGAAAACAGCATTATCGTACCACGCGTCCTCGGCGATGCGGTTGGATTGCCACCACTCATCGTCATGACCGGTGTGCTCGTAGGTACCATTTCGGCGGGCATTTTGGGAGCACTCCTCGCCACGCCAGTCATCGCCACCGGCTATGAGATTTTACGTTATGTCTACGCCAAAATGATGGACATAGAACCGTTTCAGACGCCGCCAAACAAGCCCTTGTTACGCACGCCGACCACGCCCCTCCATCAGCGCCTGCGCACGTGGTGGCACATGCGCACATCACGACGCATCACCACTCACACGGATGCATCTGGCAACGAGTCAACCAAATAATGTGCCCTGACGTGACTTTGACGCACCAACTCGGCATTCAACCCATCGCTCTGGGCGATACGGTGTTCGGCTTGGGCACGGCTGAAGTTCCACGCCCGCATATGCCGTTGCGTCAGCCGCTCGATGGCCACATCAAACGGCGTATTCAGGTACCACACCTCATCAAAGACGGGCAGGGCCTCCTGCCAACCATCGTGGTCATGCAACAGGTATAACCCCTCAACAATCACCATCTTCACCGCACGGTCAACCGCGATGGCATCCTCAACCGGGTCGCCGACTTCGTGCGCAAAATCGGGCCACCGCACGTGCGCATCGGCACGACGCAGATCGTGGAGGCGCGCCACAAACCCGGCCGCATCAAACGTCCACGGCGCACCGCGGCGCGCAAAGGCCAAATCCGGATCCGGCATCTGGCGCAACTGCGCTTTGCTCAAGTGAAACCCATCCATACCCAGCGCTACGGCCGTATGACTCCCATGTAGCTGATTGACACGATTGGCCAACTGCAACGCCAACGTGCTTTTGCCGCTCCCGGGTGGCCCGGCAATCCCTACCATCACCCGACCCGGGCGATTGGTTAACAGGGTATACAGATGATTCACGGGATTATTAATGGTTGATTGCATCTGGGGTTCCTTATATTCCATTATCCGCCGCATACCGCCGCATGACCATGCGGCGGTACCATCCCGATCCGCCGCATGACCATCCCGATCCGCCGCATGACCATCCCGATCCGCCGCATGACCATCCCGATCCGCCGGCCGATACATCAAATCACCGGGTTTGGCACCATCAATTCACGCACGCGTGGGATGACCTTGGTGCCAATTAACTCGATGGCGCGCAACAATTGCTCGTGCGTCAGCCCGGCATTATCCATTTGGAAGGTAAAGCGATTGATGCCTCCCAACGCCTTGCTATGACGCACAATTTTGCTCGCAACCTGTTCGGCATCGCCGACCAACAACGCCCCAAGGTGGCCGTTTTGGGCATCGAAGCGGCTACGACTGACCGGTGGCCAGCCGCGCTCTTTGCCGATGCGCGTAAACGTCTCGGCATAGCCCGGGTAATAATCGTTGACAGCCTTTGCGGCATCGTCGGCCACATATCCCAGCGAATGCAGGCCGACCTTGAGCCGCTCGGGCGAATGCCCAACCTCGGCCCCGGCCTGCCGGTACAAATCGATGAGCGGCCGAAAGCGGTGCGTCTCGCCACCAATCACCGCTACCATCAACGGCAATCCAAGCGTGCCCGCCCGCACAAATGACGCCGGTGTACCACCCACACCCAACCAAATCGGCAAAGACTCTTGTAATGGGCGCGGATAGATGGCCTGTTGGTGCAAGGCCGGGCGGAACTGCCCTGACCACGTAATCACGTCGTTGTCACGGATTTTGAGCAAGAGATCTAACTTTTCCGCAAATAGTGCATCATACGAATTCATATCGAGACCGAACAACGGATACGCCTCGATGAACGAGCCACGGCCGGCCACAATCTCAGCCCGCCCAGCCGAAATCAGGTCGAGCGTGGCGAAGCTTTGAAAGATGCGCACCGGATCAGCTGCACTCACCACCGTAACCGCACTGGCAAGCCGAATGCGTTTGGTTCGAGCGGCTGCCGCCGCCAAAATCACCGACGGCGCCGAATCCAAGAACTCTTTGCGGTAATGCTCGCCGATGCCGAAGACGTCGAGCCCCATCTCGTCAGCATACTGCATGCGCTCGAGCAGTTCGTGGAGCGACTGCATGCTGTCGCGGGCCGAATACTGATCTTGATGGACGCGTGCCGCCGCAAAACTATCAATCCCGATTTCCATGATGCATCCTTTGTATAGACAACGTGGTAGAGTAGAAGCGTATTCGATTATCATCTACTCTACCACCAAATCCCCAAAGGAGAAGACACAATGGCAGTCTCATCGATTCGCCTCAACAACGGGCTGATGATGCCCCAAGTCGGCCTTGGCACCTGGCCACTCAAGCACCACGACGCTGCCCCCGTAATCGTTACCGCCATTGAGGCTGGCTATCGCCACATCGACACCGCCTACCGCTATCAAAATCACATCGGCGTCGGTCAAGGTGTGCGTGACAGCGGTATTGCCCGCGAAGAGTTGTTCATTACCACCAAACTCGACGGTGAGTTCCAAGGCGATGACAAAGCCGTCGCAGGGCTCGATGCCTCGCTCCGTGAACTACAAATGGATTATGTCGACTTGTTGTTGATTCACTGGCCGTTGCCACAGCGTGGCGAATACGTCTCAACCTGGAAGACGTTTGAGCACCTGTTCGCGTCGGGCAAGACGCGTTCGATTGGCGTCTCCAACTTCAAACCGGCTCACCTCGAACATTTGTTCAGCGAGACCAGTGTGCGCCCAGTGTGTAACCAGATTCAGCTCAACCCGCGCATCACACGCCCTGAGCACGTCGAGTTCGGTCGCACCCACCAGATTGTGACCGTGGCGTGGAGCCCGATTGGCCAAGGCAGCGACCTGCTCCAAGATCCGACGGTGTCTGCCATCGCTGAAAAGTACGGCAAAACGACGGCGCAGGTGATTTTGCGCTGGAACATCGAGCTCGGAATTGTGACTATCCCCAAATCGGCCAACCCGACGCGCATCGCCCAAAACATCGACATCTTTGATTTTGCCTTGACAGCCGACGACGTGGCCGCGATAACTGCCCTTGATACTGGTGCCGAATCACGGGTAGACTCGGACGTCAACGGGCACTAAACGAACTACAAGACCACCGTCCTCCGTCATTTTTACAGTATGATGGAGGTCACAAACAAGATGTAAAGCCCCCTCACCACACAAAGGAGCACAACAATGGCGTATGGCTACCATGGTGCAGTGTTGCATGTTGATTTGAGTACCCGGACCACGCATGTCGAGCACCCGGATGATAATTTTTATCGGATCTACGCTGGTGGAGCGCTCATGGGCACGTACTACCTGCTCAAACACACGCGCGCACACATTGATGCACTCAGCCCAGACAATGTGCTCATCTTCAACAATAGTGTGGTATCTGGCTACCCCGCAGCGGGCCTAGTGCGCTACATCGTGACGACCAAATCACCGCTGACCAACGGCATCGGTGAGACGCGTGCCGAAGGGCGTTTTGCGGTATCGCTCAAACAGAGCGGCTACGATGCCATCGTCATTCACGGTGCCGCCGATATCCCGACCGGACTTTTGATTGATAACGGCGCGGTGTCTTTTTTTGATGCAGGCGCCGAGTGGGGCACGACGGTGGGTGTCTGTACTGACCGGCTCGAGGCGCGTTTTGGCCAAGACATCGATGTTGCCGCCATCGGCCCCGCTGGCGAGCACCGTGTGCGCTTCGCTAATATCATCAGCAGTCGCACGCACCAAGCCCAGCGTCACGGTGTTGGAGCAGTCATGGGTAGCAAAATGCTCAAAGCGCTGGTCATCAAAGGTGGTGCACTACCCGCCGTAGCGCATCCGACACAGCTCGATGCGCTCAACCAACGGTTCGCACACGACATTCAGCACAACACGCTGTCACGCTGGCAACTCGACTTACCGGGTTTTGCGGTGTGGATTCACACGCATGGACTCGACACGGCAATTGATACGCACAACTTCAGTAAAGCGTCGTTTGACCACCTCGACGCCTACGCCGCGCCGCAGTGGACGCCACACTACAAAGGGGTGTCACCCTGCCCGGGATGTGCCAACGACTGCATGAAAGTCTACCAAGGTCCCGATGCCGACCTCGACGTACGCGCCAGCGCCATCCACCAAGAGATTAGCGGTGCCCTTGGCCCCAACATCGGCACCAGTGATGCCGCCATGGTGATGCGGCTGAACAATCTGTGCAACCAACTGGGATTCGACCCTGTTTCACTCGGGCTGACGCTTTCGTTTGCCATGGAGGCAGCACAACATGGGCTGATTGACCGCACCCAGTTCGGCGATGTCGATTTACGCTTCGGCGATCATACGGCCATCGAGCGCATGATGCAGCAGATTAGCGTGCGGTCGGGCTTCGGCGATGTATTGGCCGAGGGGTGCATGCGGGCCGCGCAACGCGTCGGTAACGGCAGTGAGCGCTTTGCCATGCACGTCAAAGGGCTCGAGATGGTACCGATTGAGCCGCGCAGTCAGACCAACCTGGCCATGGGATTCGCCACGGCTCCCATCGGGCCACGCTACGACATTTGTGAGCACGACTGGGACTTCGACACCGAGGTCGGCTGGGAGCACTCACTCGAGTACTCGCGCACGTTGGGCATCATCGAACGTGTCGCCATGGAGGATACCAGTGCCAAGAAGGTGCGCAACTACAAGGCGCTCAACAACTTGTGGTCGGCCGCCGATGCCCTCGGGTATTGTATTTTTGCCATTGCACCGACGCGCGCCATCAGCCTGCAAATGATGACCGACCTATTGGCCGCCATCACCGGCTGGGAGACGTCGTCGCACGAGCTCTTGCGCTTCGGCGAACGACGCAACCACATCATGCGCATCTACAACGCCCGCGAGGGGCTGACACGCGCTGATGACACGTTGCCGGAGCGCTTTTTCACGGAGCCAATCGAAAGTGGTCCCAAGCAGGGACGCGTGCTCAACGCGCCGGCGTTCCATGCTAACATCAACCTCTACTTCGACATGATGGGCTGGGACGAACGCGGCGTGCCGCGCGTTGGCACGCGCTACGATCATCATCTGGAGTGGACATTGGAGCAGGTACCATGATTCAGCGTATCAGCAGCGGCGACTATCGCTTCGACTTACCGGGTGGCGCAGGCGCCGACGCCATTCACACCAAGCCGCAGTATGCATATGCAGTGTGTGCCCTCCACGATACAAGTGGTCACACGGGCATCGGACCAGCATTTACGCTGGGCGGCGGCAATCAGCTCGTCTG
>VGPG01000061.1 GCA_016875555.1 Chloroflexota bacterium
TTGTTGCCGCTGCGTGTGCGGTGATGCTCGTGTTATTGCGCGATAACACCGATACGTGGGCTGTATATGCATCGTTTAGTGCAGGCACGGTCGTATGGGGTTGGAATCTGGCGAGTTATTACACAGGATTCATTACCGGCCAACGCATCGTGTTACCAGAATTACCGCTGACGAACAAACAACGTTTTGTGTTTGCGGTGAAAAGCACTATCCACCACGAAATCGTTTCATTGTGCTTGATCGTCGGTGCCATGTGGTTCATGGTCGATGCCAATAACCGTACAGGATTTGTTACAATTTTGCTATTTTATATCTTACACTTATTAGCAAAATTAAACATTTATTTTGGTGTTCACAACTTTAGTGGTGCTTGGTTACCATCACATTTATCCTACATCACTGCGTTCTTTGGTCCTGCACGTACACATTGGTTTTTTGTGTTTACCGTTAGTATCGCTACCGCATGCACTGTGTGGGCAACTGGTATTGCAGTTCAGGCTACGCAACCGCACCTACAAATTGCCGGTGCCTTTTGGGCCCTCTTGAGCGGTGCCGGGCTCCTTGAATTACTAGTGTTAATGATTCCCGCTGCATATCTGCATAAAGTCTTAGCATTTCTCACACACTTATCAGTTGCAGCCGATACCAAACCACGCTAATTTCGGCTATACTAATGCTCAGAGTATATCGGAGCATTGCTATGGCAATTATTCTTGCAATCGACGAAGATGTCGTACTGACAATGAGTCTGGATCTCCAGCTCGGCCACGTAGGACACACCGTGCGTCGTGCAGGAAATATGACACAAGTTCATCAACTTCTCAACGAAATAAGACCTGACCTGATTGTCATTGATCCCTCGATTGATGGCAACGCGGGGTGGCAAGTCATCTCCGAAAAAGCCAAACTCATTCCTGTTTTCATCACCATGCACGAGCCGACCGATGAAATTGTTGCACGAGCGATGCAACTCGGGTGTGCAGGGCTTATTCCAAAGCCTTTCATGATGAAAGAGCTCATCGACATACTCTTACCGCTCATAACGCCGAAGTCACCTCCAGCCAAAACCGAAAGTGATTCGGATGCGACATCAACTAAAAAATCGACTGGAAAAACCAGCAAAACACGGACTCGCGGAACAAAAATAGACGACAAAGGCACAACCACACCTGCAGAAAATCTCACACAAACGACCGGTGATTCGATTGGGCTGTCGCTGAGTTCCGAAGACGAGTTAATGTTGGCCGGACTACCGAGCACCACACTCATGACACCCGACACATCACAGAGTGAGACACTCGGAGCACGACTGCGCGCCTCACGAAATCGGCGGAGCATACCGCTGACCCAGGCCGAACTGAATACATCGGTGCGGCTTACCTACTTACAGGCCATGGAGGAAGATCGCTTTAGTCATCTGCCACGCGGTGCCATGGCAGAGGAGATGATTACCAAATATGCGAAGTACTTGGGTGTCAATGTTGAAGAGGCTATTGCGGAGTACCGTAGCTTTCAATATGGAGATCGACACGACCCAATTACTGACTATGGTCGCGCCAATCTACGTATTATTTCGTATGCAAATGCGGTCAAAGTAATCGTGGCCATGTTGATACTTGCAGGAATCGGGTATGGAATTTGGTATGTTGACCAACCACGAGTCACTGCATTCATCAATAACACACGACAAATAGTGATGCCTCTCTTTGCGACCAGAGTACCGAATCCCACACCGACATCCACACCAACTGTGACACCGACACCTGCGCCATAAATTACACACGTGCATTCGGCCAGACATGCCAGAGTTCAGCCACAGAGGGCATGACGTACGTAGCCCATGGTTGTAGCTCTTCGAGGCGAGAGACCCCAGAAACGACGCCAATCTGGGCCATCACTCCTGCGTTATGTCCCATTTGCATATCCGCTGGAGTATCGCCGATCATGATGGCATCCTGTGGGTGCACGTTGAGCATGCGACAGATAGCCCATATTTTATCGGGGGCAGGTTTGGGTGGCATCTGGGGATCATCGGCACACGCGTATGCAGAGACGTACCGATGGATACCCAAGTACTCGAGTGTGGCCATGGTTGGTTGCCGATTATCTGCAGTAGCAATTGCAATCAGCACACCGCGTTGTTGAAGCGTGCCGAACAATAACGGCAAGTCTGCAAGCGGATACACGTGGTGCGTTGGGTTTGGCGGCTGCCACGTTTGTTGCACAATGTCGTGTGCTTGAGCCATATCGTGACAATACGGCATGATTTGAGTTATGACAAGTTGTTGCATCGTGGCCATCGGCGCAATTGAAAGCGCACCTTGTGGATCAATTCGAAGTGACTGAGGGTGCACTCCAAAAATCTGTAGAATGGTATCATGTAGGTCCACAGCAAGTCGTTGACTCACGCGATGTGCAAAGTCGTCAGCCCAACTCCCCCACATCTTTTGAAAATCAATCAACGTGCCATCTTTGTCAAAAATAACCAGTTTTGGTGTGCGTGGGAGCATGATTTGCATCTTATTCCACCTCAAATATGCGTTGCCATGCCTCTAGAATAACCTGCCGTGACTGCGTCAATTCACTCTGATTGGGCACGGTCACAAACGGTAGTTTACTCACGTCTGGGTAACGCGACACTTGTTCTTCGTCGAGGATATTGGTCCGCTGCATCTCTTCAAACCGCGCAGGTATGGCATGGACACGCGACAAAATCAGCTGCACCTCATCGCTGAACATGTGTTCCTGCCATAAGCGTGCAGCAAACGGATGTCGTGCATATGCATTTATTGCCAATGCATTCAAACCAACGACCGATGCATCAGGCAGAATCATCTCTACCACAGGTGCACCTGCGGTTTCGCCAATGATTTGCATGGCAAGATGCGACCACATCGGTACAATGGCTGCCTCGCCCAACAAAAAGAGTGACTTTGTGCCTATTCTGTCGACCAGTACGCCACCGTTGCGCAATTGAGCAAAATATTGAACGCCATCATTGATATTGGACAAGTTCCCGGTGCGCTCTAGTGTGGCTGCATACACCACATGCAGTGCCTGATGTGAAGTACGTGGATCGCCCGGCATGGCGAGTAATCCCATGAAGTCTGCATTGTTCAGCATTGCCCAACTCGTTGGCGCCACACGCACAAAGTCACGATTCACCAAAATGACAATTACACCGTAGTACCCGCAGTACCACAATCCATTGGCGTCTTTCATGCGATCTGGGATTTCAAACCATTTTTGTACTTGGTATGGTTGAAATAAACCGCGGTCACGTGCATACAATGCATGAAAATGCGTCAAGTCAACTACATCAGGGAGCTGTTCAGATGGTTGGAGGGCTGTGGCCTGCATCAACTCGACAACTTCACTCGACGACGCATTCGGTAAAATTTCACGAATTTCGAGGTCATACTTTGCCACAAAGAGATCAATGATTTCGTTGTACCCAAACAATTCACGTGGCATGCCTACAATGTTCAAAGAACCTTCTGCCTTCGCTTTGGCGATGAGCTCATTCATGCCACCGATTATCTCAAGGTTGAGTGGGCCAGGTGATGGTGCATACGGCAGATTCAATGTAGCACTCGTTGGTTGTAGCGTAGGCGTTGTAACCACGGTGGCAGTAGGCGCCATGCTGGCGAGTACATCCGCAGAAATAACGATTGTTGGCTGTACTGCCGGCGCTATGGGTCTACGTTGACCACACGCAGATGTAATTAAGCCAGCACCAATAATGGCACTATGGCGCAAAAACGCTCGTCGTGATGAATGATTGAGGTTTTTCACACAAATCCTAATCTCAGAGTCTCGCTGCACCATATCTATTATAGAGTGAATTACACGCCTCACTAAACAATGGCAGTCAAAAAATCTATGCTATACTTGGGCGGATTACGTTGACAAAGGAGTGGTAATGGCACCTCGTTACAACCCTAAATGGGACTATGAAACACGTATGGTGATTGCCGGTGAGCGTCAACCACCACAACCAGGGTCACCAACGAGTACTCCACTCTACAGTTCGACGACGTACTTTCATGAAAATCTCGCAGAATTTGACGCCGCACTTGCTGGTCGTGGATTTGCCTATGGACGAAACGGCAACCCGACGAATACGGCCCTCGAGCTCGCAGTCACCGCAGCTGAATCTGGGGTCGGTGCGTTAACAACTGCATCTGGCATGTCGGCTATTTATACGGCAATACTCACCGTTGCGCATCTCCTCAAACGCCCCACCCGAACCATTGTTGCACCGCGTGACATGTATGGCGCAACGACAATTTTGTTGCGTGATTTTGTCGCACATTATGGCACCATAATTGTAACCTGTGACATGACGAACCGCGATGAGCTGACACAAACCATTCATACACATCAACCAGACATCGTCTACATTGAACAATTCTCTAATCCGCTGTTGCGGGTGGTTGATGTGGCATACATCGCTGCATGCGCACAAAAGGTCGGTGCACGGACCATCATCGACAATACGATTGCCACGCCGATTGTGCAACAACCTTTGACGATTGGCGCTGACTTCGTCTGCCACAGTGCGACCAAATACTTCAGTGGCCATGGAGATAGTACCGGCGGCGTGGTCGTGGTAGCTGATGAGGCATTCATGCCTGCATTGCGCCATATCAATGCCACACTCGGTATGGTACTTGGCCCATATGAAGCGCTGCAAATTCTCCGTGGACTCAAAACCATGCCGTTACGCGTCATTCGCCAATGCGAAAATGCCATGCAAATCGCCCAGTGGCTGAGCGCACACCAGAGCGTCGCAACCGTCCACTATCCAGGATTACGATGTCATCAAGATGCTGAGACCGCACAACGTACATTATCCGGTCGGTTTGGCGCAATGGTCTCGTTTGAACTTGCTCATCCTACGGGACTGCGCAACTTTGTGGATTCGTTACAACTCGTGTTGCCTGCGAGCACGCTCGGTGATATTTATACCATGGTCAGCATTCCAGCCACGGCATCACACCGCGGATTAACCCCAGAAGAACGTCGCGCACGTGGTATCAGTGATAGCCTGATACGCTTGTCTGTGGGTATCGAAAATGTCGACGATATCATTGCTGATCTTGACTCTGGTCTCCACCAGAGTAAGCCATAGTCATGCAGGTGGTGTCACTCGCGTCGGGTAGTAGTGGGAATGCCACACTTGTACAAGGGGAATCAGGCGCATTACTGATTGATGCAGGTATAAGCCAACGCAGTGTTGTGCAGCGCATCACACAACTTGGTACACCGCTCGAAACCCTCAGAGGCATCGTCATTACGCATGAACACGGTGATCATATTACGAGCGCTGTGGCGCTCGCACAACGGTATCATGTACCTATTTTTGCGAGCCACGGCACGTTGCACGCATTAGCAGTTGCATCACATATTCGCACCGTACCACTGCAGGCACTACAACCACTATTGATTGACGATATACACATCACACCGATACCGGTCTCGCATGATGCAGCTGAACCAATGGCCATCAAGGTACAACTCAAATCAGTGTGTGCCGTGATTGCTACCGATTTGGGAGTATGGGATGAATGCTTGGTTGATGCGTGTACCGATGCCGATTTAGTCGTCATCGAAGCCAATCATGAACGAGAACGTCTCCATTTAAGTAGTTATGCACCACATCTCAAGTTGCGTATTGCGAGCGCACGTGGGCATCTAGACAACATTCAAGCTGGACTGTTTTTGGCACGAATTGCCCATAACAAACGCCGTAGACATGCATGGCTTGCACACCTTTCGCAAGAGGCCAATAGTGGAGATCTCGCGATCCGCAGTGTGCGCACGGTATTACGGATGCACCAAGCAGAACAGTACTTTGCCACAATCACACCACTGCCACGTAACCAACACGTTGTTTGGGGAGCAGAACAACGAAGCAGTCAATCATGCTTTTTGGATGATCTGTAACAATGAACTCTATTTGACATTTAGAACATTTGTTCTATAATTATCTCATTCTCGTTGTGCTCTTGCTTAGCACTATCACTTTTTGATTGATATGCAAGGAGAAGTATGCGCTACGGGAGCAGTCGTTTAGCCATCACTCAGCAACCAACAAACGGACTGCGTCTCTATGCGCATTGCATGGCTGCTGTGCATGCACAGCATGGTGTGGTGCGCATACCACATACGTATGCGCACGCATACGACCCCATCACACGTCAGCTCATCACACAAGTCATCAATGACCACGCCTTGCGACTTGTCATTCATGCGCCGATTATCCCACCATCCACAATGCAAGACACCCTTGAACGATGTGCGCAGTTACTCAGCGACATCGCTTCACATGATGGTGTAATCATCTGCCATGTGCCAGCAGCGCGCACCAATGACGAGTGGCAATGGATGGCATCGTTACCCGCATCAATCACACGTTATCTTGCCGTAGAACATACACTACAACCGATTGATGCACTCTTGAGCGCTGCCGAAGAATTCACGATACCTGTTGTGTTTGACTGGTTACATTATCACATGCTCGCACCGTGGCCCTACGCACCGGTCGATGTAGCGCTCAAGTGTTGTGCGACGTGGGGGTCACAACGACCGCTTATACATCTCAGCACACCAGACACCGCAGACTACGGCAATCAGCATCGCCACATCAACGGGCGTCACGCAGCGTACCTCGATTGGGTCACGCATATGTACTTTCTTGGACAACTGAGCGAACGCCGTGCACCGACCTGTGATATCGAAGTTGAAGCCGACGCAGGGAGCAAGGCACTTGCACACTTTTTAGCGCAATGTCGTCGTCACGGGCCACCACAGTGGCATCATTTATGGGCATGAGGGAGCAACCAATGGAACCGATACTACCACTGACGCCTATCACAATTGCACTCGTCAAATCCCAACAGGATTGGCAACGCATTGAGCAGATCAACCAATATCATGTGCCACTGCAACACTACTCGCGTACGGTCCCATCCTCATGGATAGCCTTTTATCTGCCACGTTGGCACATGGCGCACCCATACTCCATACACTTTGTTGCGTCGATTCAATCAGTGGCAGTGATGCAACGTGTGCATTATTTGCCAGACGAATCAGCACATCCACGTGCAACACACCACTATGTGGTGTATACGCTAGGCTCGATGTATCAGTTCCGCACGCCCATAGTCAGTCTACGATGGCGACGAATCACGCTCCATCAATCGACGTTTGGGGCACTTGCACGAGCATATGACTTAGGCAACTTATCACACATCCAACGTACACTAAACCGAGTATTACCGCATGCAGACGATACCGATATGCACGATCATCTCTTTGTACCGCGCAACCACCCACCTGATGCGCATGTGTACTCCACTCATCCAACGATTAACAGGACTTTGCCAACGCAATAATGTCGGTAATCAGCTCACCGGGATTTTGGGTAAGTGTATAGAAAAGCAGTTCGGAATGGCCACGACCAGGATAGACCGCGAACGATGCTGATGCATTCGCTGCTCGGAGTGCTTCAAAGAAATCGCGTGACATTTGTAGTGGAACGGTCTCGTCCTGATCGCCATGAATCAGTAACACTCGCGGCACGTCAGCGTGCGCAAAATTAATCGGGGATGTAGCCGCGAACGATGATTCACCGCCCATGACGGCAGTCATCACCGGTGCGGTGCGACCATTTGAGACTTCAAAGTCATACTGTGCACGAATGTCATAGACACCACTGATGCCGTAGTACGCACAAATAGCCTGCGGGGTGAGATTATAGGCTGCAAGCACTGATCGGTCGAAGACGGTCATTGCACTTAATTGTGCACCTGCTGATTGCCCGCCATACAGAATACGTTGTGGATCACCATTGTACTGAGCAATTGAATTGACTGTCCACGCTAGGGCAGATGACACATCAGCTTGCATTTGGTCGTACGTGGCATCAGGGTACAACTGATAGCGTGGTACGACAACTACCACGCCAAACGGAACTAACTTTTGCGCCACAAGCGCATACAGTTCTTTGTTGCCACTATTCCACCCGCCACCATGAATATAGACAACCACTGGATAACTGCCTGGTGTCTCAGGCTGATACACATCAAGCACTTGGTGTGGCAATTGGCCATACGGCACATTCTTGGCGATATACGGGTTGTCTTCGTAATACGCTTGTCCACGTTGATATGCATCGAATAAGCGTACGTTGTAAACAATTTCTTCACGGGCCCATAGGCCAGCGATGACAAGCACACCTACCATGCTGAGGAGGACTATTCGACCATATAATCGCCACATGCACTACTCACAATCTGCTGATGCATACTTCTATCATAACGATGACACCATCCACGTTGGATGTCTCATCACGACACAACGGTGACCGGTACATGGATTGCACCATCAGATGACCCCGAGAACACCATACCAGTCCCAAGCGCATCAGCTATCGCTTGCACATGCACTTGTGCATCAGGGCGACCAAGCACGGCTACCGTGCCACCACTTCCACCACCAGTAATTTTGGCACCATAGAGTCCGTGGGCAGGGCCAAGGGCACGCACACGAGCCACAATTGCATCGGTCGCATCCACACCAAGTCCACAGGCGCTATAACTCGAATGTGCCTGATACATTAACTCACCGAGGAGCTGTGCACGTTCTTCGTCTATGTGCGTGTGTTGTAGGATTGTGGCAAAAAGACGTACACGGTGGTGCTCAAAAATAGGATGTGCCGTAGATTGGCGTACCGGATACTCTTGATGTGGACGAATGTGCGTAACCGTATCATGGGTGGCCTGATAGTGACGAATAAAGCTTTCACCATCAATGGCACTGGGGAGTTGTGTATAATACTGCATAAATTCTGAAGGATTCATGTTTGCGAGATAGCCAAACCACTTGTGATCTTGAATTGCCGCGACACCATCCGTTATCGTGGTAGGCATGTTTTCGAGGCTTGAAAGAATCCGGTATCCCATAAACGCTGCCACACGGACCGTGGTGTAATCTGCACCAGATACAGCGTGACGCACCCCTGAATCGATGCCCCACACCTTCAGCGTCGCAGGTAGTTCTACAGGCGATAAAAGTTCAGCCGGTTGACACCGTAATGCGAGTAACTGATTGGCCACACCACATGCCGACGTCATTTGATCCATAATGCCACACGGCGCCCCAACAATCCGATTCTCAACCATTTGACTCCAAATGGCCAGCGTTCGCCCGTCAATTTCATATGCCCCAAGTGCTAAAATTGCACGCATCGTGGCAACTTCAATCGCCGCAGATGAACTCACACCTTTACCGAGTGGCACAGTTGAATGAATGGCAATGGTAATTCCATCATAAAAGAAGAGATTCGCGTTCTGTGCAACAATTGCCAGCACGCCCAACAAGTAGCTCGCCCAGGCAGTCGACGGATTTGCCGTGAGCATTTGATGCAGGGCAGATGTATCCGCGACATAGCGGTAGATTTCGGCAATTGGCAACTCAACCACAGAGACCCCTGCCAGATCGTGTGATGCGCCACTCACAATAACTGCTTGGCCATCACGACGTGGTTGGACCAACGCATATGCGGCCACATCAAGTGGAAGTTGCAGGACTAACGAGCCCGAATAATCAGCAATGCCACCCATGACGTCAAGTCGACCTGGCGCTCGTGCAATATGACGCGGTTGTCGCACATCAATAAACGGTTGTGCCAACTGGTGAAGTAGTTCGATTTGTTTAGCATAGTGGGTGCTCATACATCTTCCTCCTCCAACACCAAGCCGTGTTCGGTTAATGCAGCTTGTAAAACTGGAATTAACGCTGCAGCGATATGTGTATTCGCAACCGCAATCCATGAAACAGGTGAATGTACATCTAGGGGTGCATCAAGTGGTGCGCCGTTCGCCTTACAGACGATGACCCCTGCTTCACGTGCAATGAGCTCGGTGCATACATCATACGGATGACAACACAGCATCGGTTGTGCACCATTGCGCAGATGAGGAGCAATCAGTAGTGGCCGGACATCGGCCAACCAACGGTCGTGCCCCATAAGCAATTCGTATAGCTGTCCACCCGTTGAAATGTACTGATCTTCGAATGCAAGTGCACGTCCTTGTGGTGACTCACCGAGCATACGTGCAACGACCATATCATCCACAGCAGCCAGAAGCGCACGTTCACCGGGGAAGAATCGGGCGATGTTCCCAAACCCTTGACGAATGGTTGTTGCTTGTGACGGGCGAATCGGCAAGGGGACTGATGTATTGCGTACGCGGTCATAGCGCTCCGCATGTGCACCTTCGCCCTTGATTGCCCACAGCGTGTCGCTGATGTGTTGCTTGACCAGCGGGATTTCTGTCATGACCGCTATCGTTATGTCACGTAAATCTGGTGTTGTACCTCGGTACGGTGCAACACCCGTCAAAATCCACGCAGCGCGTTTTTGATACATCAACCCACGCGTGCCATCAATTGGATCGACGATAACAACATATTGCAATGCATCGGATGATACACCCTGCGGGAAGTCGTGAATTCCGCTCTCGCCCAGGCCTTCGGCGACCAAACGAAATGGAACGTGCTTCCCGAGCGCCGCAAATTGTTCTAGCAATACCGCTTCTGAGACACGGTCAATGGCAAATATCGTGTCACCACCTTCGTGCCCAGTCACCGCTGCAAGTTGTTCTAGGGCTGACACCTCACATGTTGCAAGCACCTGGTCGCGAATATGGCAGTGGATGCGTTTGATTATGTCCAAAAAGTCATGGGGATGCATTATTTGCCTCTATTGCGATAATGGATTAACGACGTTTCCTGTAATTGTGCTGCAGTAACTTCTGGTGCGGTATCACTTAGAAAATTGCCACCGCCTATTTCTGGACCCGCCAAATACTTAAGCAATTCTGGGCGGCGTAAGGGCGGTTGAAACAAGACAAATGCATGATAAAACGGATACGCCGACCCATCCGTTGGTGCTTGATGGAGCGCCATCACATAGGGGAACGGCATTTGCCATAGATTATCAAACCGGATGGTCACCGCTTGGATAGCCTTTGCCAACGACTCAGCTTCATCTGCATTTAACTGATGAAAATGTGCTACCGGCCGTTTGGGCACCACATAAACTTCATAGGCATAACGTGCAAAGTACGGCACATAGGCAACGGTATGCGCATCTTCATACAACAGGCGGCGTCCATCCTGTTGTTCTGCGGTATTGATGTCCGCAAGCAGACCACGACCATATTCGTTCCAATGGGCTTTGCTGGCTTCAAGTTCAATTTCGACACTTTTAAAGACAAAATTCGTTGCGTATATTTGGCCATGTGGGTGTGGGTTTGAAACGCCCACCACCGAACCTTTATTTTCAAAACAGAGCACATGATTGACCTCAGGTCGTTGACCGAGATCAAAAGTTTGTTGTTGCCATACACCAACGACATCTGTAATGTGCGGCACGCTCATTTCGGCCAATGTCACATTATGTGCAGGACTAAAGCAGACAACACGTGCAATGCCGTCTGCGCGCCGATTACGAAAAGGAAAAGGGGCAGACTGCGGTTCGGGAGCGTGTATCCCCACACATGGATGATCATTATCGAAAACATAGACACTCTGATACGCAGGATTTGTCTGACCACTCACGCGAGTATTCCCAGGACACAAATAACATGTTGCATCGTACACCGGATCCAGCGCTGCTCCATGCGAAACGGTTTGACCAATCCAAGGACGATTCTGTCGATGTGCTGCCACAATGACCCATTCTTGGCGCAGCGGATGCCAACGTTCTTCCCACATGCCGATACCGTTCATATACTCCCTCATATGTAATATGCACCACTATCATAGATGATAATTCACTCACGAGTGCACGCGCGCATAGGTCAATGGTACAATGCAAAGGATATAGCCCTGTGGAGTCTCATTAATGCGCATCTTAATCGTTGCAAATGCCCCTGTTGAACCAGACTCGCGGATGTCGCAATTAGCCAATACCGCTGCGTATATTATTGCGGCTGATGGCGGTGCGGTTGCACTACATCGCGCTGGCATACGCCCACATATTTTGATCGGCGATCTTGATTCACTTACCGATGCGCACGTGACGATGTTAGCAGAATCGGGAACACAAGTGCGACGCTTCCGTCGCGACAAAGATGAAACCGATCTTGAATTAGCCCTGAACGCTGCAGTCGAACTTGGGGCAACGCACATCGATCTGTGTTGTGTGCTTGGTGGTCGCTGGGATCACACCTTTGCAACGATTGCATTACTCACACAACCGAGCCTTACACAGCTGCATGTCTCAATTTATGCGGACAATCAGATCTTACAGATTGTGCACGATACCGTGCATATCGAAGGCGAAATTGGCCATGTAGTATCGTTATTGCCACTTACTCCGGAGGTGACTGGTATCACTACAACCGGATTGCAATATCCACTGCACGCAGCGACGTTATACTTTGACCGTTCTCGCGGTGTGAGTAATGTCATCATGCATACACCTGCATCGGTCCACATAGCCAGTGGTATTTTGTTAATTGTGCGCCACAACAGCACACTACAAACGTAAGAATGTTGTTATTGCATTAATGATTATATGCCTATACAAAGCGATTTATCTACGTGTAAATGATTTTTGTGACAAATTTCATTATCACGTGGCGTTAAAATTTCGCATACTCAATACAAAAGTATTGCATA
>VGPG01000062.1 GCA_016875555.1 Chloroflexota bacterium
GACATCGACCGCGCCTGGCTCCCCACGCTCTACGAAGGCCCAGCAGTGACCGGTCACCTCAAGGCCGACGTCGCCGTCGCCCTCGGGCTCAAGGCTGGCTTACCAATCATCGCCGGAGGCGGCGACAACTCAGCGGCCGCCATCGGCACCGGGATTGTCAAAGCAGGCGCTGTGAGTAGCAGTATCGGCACGAGTGGCGTGGTCTTTGCGCACAGCGACACGATTGCGCTTGATCCGCACGGGCGTTTGCACACCTTCTGCCATAGCGTCCCGGGTGCCTGGCACATGATGGCCGTCACCTTGTCGGCCGGTGGTGCATTTGGTTGGTTGCGCAACACGTTGCGCCAAACCGGGGCAGCGGCGCTGTCGTACGATGATTTGACCAAAGTGGCCGCCGACGTGCCTGTGGGTGCCGAGGGGTTGATCTTTTTGCCGTATCTGTCCGGCGAGCGCACGCCGCATCTAGATCCACTGGCGCGCGGTGCGTTTGTGGGGTTGACGACTCGGCACGGGATTGGCCACATGGCGCGCGCCGTGATGGAGGGGGTGACGTTCTCGTTGCGAGATGGCATTGAGATTATGCGCCAACTTGGCGTGCCAACGAGTGATGTGCGGGCGACCGGTGGCGGCGGCAAAAGCGCCTTGTGGCGCCAGATGCAAGCCGACATCTACAATGCGCCGGTGTCAACTCTTGCCGCCGAAGAAGGCCCTGCGTACGGCGCTGCCTTGTTGGCTGGCGTTGGTACCGGACACTTTGCCGATGTCAACGATGCGGTCAACCGCTGTGTGCGCGTGGTTGCTACGACCCAACCCAACGCCGATGTGGTCGCCAAATACGACCATGTGTATGCGATATACCGCCGCATGTACGGTCATCTGCGCGATGACATGCACGCATTGGCCGGATTGGTGTAACAATATTCCGCGCGGTAGAGACGCAGCATGCTGCGTCTCTACCGCGCGGTTGCGTGTTACTTGATGTACGCCAACACGGCACGCATGAACGCATCGGGTTGGTCATGGTGAATTTCGTGGCCGGCATCGGCGATGACCTCAGCACTCAAGGCCGGCATCTGGGCAATCAAGGCATCGACGAACTCTTTTTGGACCACGCCACCTTTATCGGGGACGCAATACAAGATGTGAATCGGCACATTGACCGGTTTGAGCCAGGCCCAGACCGGCACTAACAATGCGTTTAGCCATTGCAAGACGAGTGGGTCATTGTGGAGTTTGGCATAGGCCCAGCTATCAAGCGCTTCGTCGCTCCAATGCGGGGCTTCGTTGCGTTTGAAAGTCACCAAATCAGCGTGGCTCATCGTCAACCACTGGCGCAAGCCCATCTCCCACGGGTCGCGGCGCTCTTTGACATAGGCCTCATCACCGTTAATCGGCCAGATTGCTGGATCTTCGAGTACGACTTTGCCAACGAGTTCGGGATGTGTACAGGCGAGCATCAAACTCTGGGCGCCGCCCATCGAGTGGCCAATCACGATTGGATTGGTCAGACCGAGCTGTTGAATGAGTGCTGCTGCATCGGCGGCAATCGACTCGGTTGAGTAATCGCTGGCCCGATCTGATTCGCCGTGACCACGGCCATCGGGCGCGGTGACGCGGTAACCGGCGGCCACGAGTTGAGCAATTTGGACGCTCCAGTAGATGCCACAGCCGGTAATTCCGTGGAGCAACAGCACATCGGGGCCACTGCCCGCTTGATAGACGTTGAGAGTGACGCCTGTCGTGAGCGTGACGCGTTGAGCGGTTAGTTGCATATGCGTTTTATTCCTTTTGAAAAATCCCTATACATAGTGTAATCGAAAACAACACTCACGACCGGGCATTCACGCATCCGTATCTCTTGGGTGTACGTCATTTGACGTGTACAAACGCCTGTAGCGCAGATTTTTCACACAATAACATGACTCTATAGACAAAAAAGTGATTGACTTTCACTTGAGTAATGCTACACTCGCCATATATTCACTATGTTAACAATTTACATATTGGAGGTAGACATGGGGCATATGTCTGTACACATCACTCGTTGGGCATTGATTATTGCACTAATTTTCAGCATCAATGGCTCTCAGGTTGGCGCGCAATCTCAACGTGCCACCGTTACCGCTAGTGCCGTGAGTTCTGTCATCATCGACGGCATTATCAGTCGCGGCGAATGGCCGCGCACCGGTGCGCTACGATTTGCACAAGGAAACATCACTGTAACGCGTGATGCCCTGCGCTTGTACATGTTAGTAAATGTCACTGGTGACACCAACAGTCAAACCGGTGCTACAGAGTATGCAAGCGTCTCATTTGATGTGAACAAAGATGGCAGAATCACGCCAAATGTAGATGTACGTTTCACACTTCTGGCGAGTGGCGTGATGTGCAAGCAGACATATACATCAGCCTCTGCGTTAAGCAGGTGTGACACAACTAATGTCGAAAAATCAAGTGGTGTGAGCACCTTTAACTGTTTTGTGGGTGATGAATCACGAACCGTAGCATTACCAACGTACGCAACCAAGTGCACGGCGCATCGTGCCTATGAATTTGCCTTTGATTTGGTCGAAATCGGTGCCATGAGCAGCGTTGGTACTGCCTCTGCCCCACGATTTGCCGTGGAGGTGTCGTCACTGACACCGAAGTTTAAAGTGAGTCTACCAGCAGTCATTAATAACTCGGGTGAATATACAATCGCCAATCTAGCTAATGTACGGTTACCCGGAATTGGGGCTGGCACACTCTCGTTTCCTGCCAATCCTATTGAAGTTACACAGGCCATTCAAACAGTCGATAATCTGGTGCCTCTTGTTGCAAAAAAAGACACCGTGGTCCGCGTTACCGTGAAGTCAAGTGCACCAACGATCCCTGCAGTGGTCTATCTGAGCGCCAAACGCGGCGGTGTCACCCTTGCCGGATCACCGCTTTCTATCATCATGACTGCAAAAAACTCACCAAATCGCCACAATCTCGAAGACACTGCTAATTTCCTTTTGCCCGACGCATGGACTACGGCTGGCACTGTTACCTTGCGGGCAAGCGTCGCCAAAGTTGCCGGGAGTGTTCTCGCATCCACGTCCACCTCCGTACAATTCAATACGCGTGACGTGCCGACCTATTGGGTCACGCCACTAAATGAAGGTACCGCTGCATCACCAACTGTGGCGAGTGACGAACTCATCTCGAGCAATGAGAGTTACTTCGAGACAGTATACCCAGTAGCTGATGTAAATTTTGTGCGGCGTACATGGTCAGACCTCGATGTCGGTGAGAAGAATATCTCAGATGTCATCACCATGGGTGTTGAATATTATCACGCAATTGGGATAGCATGGCTTTTTACGTATTTATTTGTGGGAAGCGAGCCATTTAAACTCCCCGAAATGGTCTACATCTTCACAACGAAACCCGGCGGGATGTCTGACCCGGTCTGGTACGGCACTGGCGGAGGTCGAGTTGCAGCAGGCAACGTTGGCAGCTCGCGCGAAGGGACACTAGCGCACGAATTCAATCATAATCTTGACCGCAACGTCAGTGGGTCGGAGACATTTGGTCGCCATATTGAAGGCTGCAACTCCGAAGCAGGCGATTCTGCATGGCCCTATTCAGATCGTTACATCAACGAAGTCGGGTTTGATACACGCTTGCCGTGGACAACCGCAACATCAGCACGGCGTACCGTCATCCCCAACAACGACACATGGCCAGACTACATGACGTACTGTCAATCAGGGTCGCTCCCCACCAAGTGGGTTTCTCCATATCGCTACACCCAGCAATATGCGTTGTATGCGCCCGGCAAAGCACGAAGCGACGAAATGGCACGTGTTGCGAGCAAAACGCCTGCATTTTGGATGAGTGGAATTATCAATGTTGACGGCAGTGGCAATTTTAATAAGGTTGCATTCGAGCCTGAAACATTCTCGCCAACGATTACCGATACTATGACTGGCACCCACTCTATCAAGGTGCTAGACTCACTCGGCGCCGAACTCGAGTCGTATGGGTTCACACCTGATTTTACGGCGCATGAAGGCATCACCCCCACCGTCAAAGCATTCGGATTTACGATTCCGAATACCACGGGCGCCGCCAAAATTGAGCTCTATAACGGATCCACACTCCTTGAGAGCCGTACAAAGAGTGCAAACAGCATCGTTGCGGCCTTCAGCAATCTTACCCGCGGTCAAGTTATCAACAAAAAGACTGCCGTCAACTGGACGGCCACAGACGCGGATACGACTGATAGTACGTTGTGGCGGTATGATATATTTTACAGTCCAGATGGTCGAAAGTGGTACCCGCTCGCCATGAATCTACGTACAAAAACATTCGTGTTTGATCCAAATACGGTACAAGCTGGAACTGCCGCCAAGCTACGTCTGGTTGCCAATGACGGCTTCAATGTGACACGCGTCGACTCTACAGTCATTTCAGTGTCAGGTGGACCGCCCGTGGTGACAATCACACAACCTGCAAACGCAGGAACCTACTCGTCCAATGATTTCATCCCCTTAAATGGTGATGCACGTTCCATCTCAACCGACGGGTTGTCTGAGAACAACGTCTTCTGGTTCGCCAAAAAAGTAGGTACGAATGTCACACAACTTATTGGCACCAGTAATCAGTCACAGGTCAAGTTGACCGCAGGCACCTATGACATCACCCTCGTTGCCAAGGATGCAAACAGCAAAGTAAACACCAAGGTCGTGCGAATTGTTGTCCGGTAACATCAAACAGTCACCCCCAAGAGGCGAACCTCTTGGGGGTTAGAGTGGGGTGCTCGACGGGTTTCGAACCCGCAACCTCTGGTGCCACAAACCAGCGCTCTGCCGTTGAGCTACGAGCACCACAACGCTTAATAGTATAGCACAGGCAACACGCCGTGTGCAAATTGAATTTACTCCCATCGACGCAAGCGCATCGATGGGAGTATGTGATTTAGGACAACGATACCCATGCATGTGTTGCATGACTAGCCACAATCGCATCAATGACACGCATGTTAGCTACGGCATCGCTCATTGGTGTCGGCACTGGCGTATCGTTGATGATTGCCAAGCTAAACAAATCACCTTGAATGGTGTACTGATCGCACACCGGGAAGACAATCTCGTCCGTCTTGCCAGCCACCGTATGCCACATCTTGCAAGGGCGATCGGGCGGTGCATTGAACGGAATTTCTATTTCAATCCGACCCTCAGTGCCTAAGATATGCACACGTTGATAGGGTGCAAGTTGTGTCGAGCAGGTAAATGTGGCCGTACCACCGGCAAATTGCAGCATGCCAGAGGCCAATCGATCGGTTTTGAGCGCTGGATCGTACTCCATCAGACCGCACACTGTGGTCGGCTCGCTGCCAAAGATGAAGCGTGAGAGCGAGATATTGTAGCAACCAATATCCATCAAACCCCCACCGCCGATATCGGCTTGGTTACGCACGTTATTTGGATCAGTCAAGTAGTACGAAAAAATGCTATTGATGGTACGCAACTGGCCAATCCCGCCCGAGGCCACAATCGCTTTGGCACGTTGCCACTGTGGATGGTGGCGATACATGAACGCCTCCATCAATTTGAGCTTTGGAAAGCGCTTAGCAGCATCAACCAACTGCTGCGCCTCGTTGGCATCGAGCGCAATAGGCTTTTCACACAACACATGTTTGCCGGCCTCAAGTGCTTGAATGGTCACGGGCACATGTAAGTGGTTCGGTAACGGGTTATAAATGGCATCAATGTCAGGATCAGCCAGCAACGCCTCGTAGCTACCATAGGCCTTGGCGATGCCCAGTTTGCTGGCAGCCGCCTGCGCTTTGGCCTGATCGCGCGAGGCAATTGCCACGATCTCGCCGTGTACACCCTTTTGCATGGCCGGAATAACTTTGGCTACACCGATGTTGGCCGTACTTACAATGCCCCAACGTACTTTGCTCATCTTGTCCCTCTGTTTCTGTGTTGTTCGACATGCTCATTATAACGGTGGTATGATGCAGGCAATTCACCACGGCAAGGGAGTAGATACGATGCGCTGGATTGGCCTAATAGGTGGCATGAGTTGGGAATCATCCGCTGAGTACTATCGTTTAATCAATGAAGCAGTCAAACAACGCCTTGGTGGTCTCCATTCCGCCCAAATTCTGATGGCAAGTGTTGACTTTGCCCAAATTGAGGCCTTTCAACACAATGGTGAATGGGACAAAGCAGGCGCGCTCTTGGCCGATATCGCACAACGACTTGTGCGTGCCGGTGCCGAGTGTATCGTACTCTGCACAAACACCATGCACAAAGTCGCACCGGATATTACCAACGCACTCCCCGTACCGTTCGTTCATATTGCAGATGCTACTGCGCATCAAATTGTTGCACACAAAATCACCCGTATTGGTTTGATGGGCACCAAATACACCATGGAACAAGATTTCTACAAAGGTCGGCTCATCGAACAATTCGGCCTCGAGGTCATTGTGCCTTCTCCTGCAGAGCGTGCCGACGTCAATCGCATCATCTATGACGAATTATGCCTCGGTATTGTCAGCGACGAATCACGCTTGCGTTACCAGACAATCATGGCCAATCTCGTGGCACACGGTGCCCAAGGTATTATTCTCGGCTGTACCGAAATCACACTCCTTGTCGGTTCCACTGATACCACCGTACCGGTGTTTGACACAACGCGTATTCATGCACACGCAGCCGTTGAGTTTAGCGTAGTATAATAATGTTATGGAAACTCTTGAGGAGAACCTATCATGATTCACAAATTACTCACAGCCCTCATCCTTGCATTGTTGTTGACTGCATGTGCAAGCAGTGCTAGTGAAGAAACACCAGTTGCCACGGCAGAAGTAAGTGCAGACGGTGAAGCAACCGCCGCAGGAGAGAGCACTACCGAAGGTGACACAACGAGCGAAGGCGCCACAACTGCCGAAGGTGAGGCAGAGGCTGCACCAGCTGCTACGCCAGATCCTGCAACGGTGGCAATTAGTGACGCAAGTGCCATAACCACGTCATTCTTGGCCGCGTACCAAGGTGAGAATGACGGCGCTGCTGCTGCACAGTATCTCGATGCCGGCTTGACCGAGCTTGTCAATGGTGGCAAAACCGTGCGCGTCGTCGCCGGAATTGACCCAACCTATACGAACGCCACGATTACGAACGCTGCGCCGTACAACGATGACAGGACGATGCAAGTCAATGTCCAGCTGGACTATGCGAATGGCGTTCAGAAAATCGTCGTTACCCTCAAGGCCACTGATGCTGGTTGGCGCGTGGCTTCGTTTGCCGCTGACGCAGAAAAGTAACGCACGATGACATTGCCCGCAGTTGTTCTGACAGCGGGCAATACATCCAGATTGCGCGGACAAACGATATATCATTAGCAACCCATCTAGAAGGACGTGAAATGAACCGTCGTGTGTTTTTGTTGAGTTTGATAAGTACTGTAGTGCTCGCAGCATGTGGCGGTGGATCGACCCTCAGTGACATCCCCCTCTTTCCGGGTACACGCCCTGCCCAACCAACCGAAGCTGCGTTGGCAGCTGAAATCTATGACGGCACAAAACGCTATATCAGTGTTGAAGCGCAATCAAGTGCTGTGTTGTATCGCATTCCTGACGACACCACATACGCTACCGTCAAACAACACTACTCCGATATGCTCATTGGCAGCGGCTGGCAACCAGACCCTGATGTCGTCATCGAAGGTGATACGTTGAGCTATTTTGGCTGGCAAAAAGGCTCAGAACGCTTCATCATTGGTGTCGTCGAGAATGTGGCTGGCGATGGTGCATATATGGTCATCGCTCAATTTATCAAATAACGCGTTGTTCAGGGTACAATCATCCCCTTGGTGCTAGGCACCGAGGGGATGATTGTTGCGCATCCGGTGAAGTAACCGTCGTGCACGGCGCAGTTGCACCACCAACAATTCGTGCATGCGCCGTACACGCCGACCACGATTCCGCTGTGCACCATAAATCCCAACAAACCCCGAGCATCCATACGCAACGCTGACCACAAGGAGCAATGGCAGGAGAATGGCACCGCCAAATAATTCAACGCCAAGTACCAACGATGCTAACGGCGTCTTTGTAGCGGCCGCAAACACGGCTACCAGGCCGAGTGCAGCCATATATGATGGTTCGATGCCAAACAAATACCCAACACTTGCACCTGCAGTGGCACCAATCACAAAGAGAGGTGTCACTTCACCGCCTTTGAAACCAAATCCGAGCGTCACGAGGGTGAACAACGCTTTGTATGCGAATGCCCAGAACGACACGCCGCCTGTGAACGCATCTTCAAGCAACGGCAAACTTAGCCCGTTATAGTCATGTGTGCCCAATGAATACGTCATACCGATGACCAGCAATGCACCGATGCAAACGCGGAAGTACGGGTTTCGCACGATCGTTTTGCACCACCGCTCAAGCATCCACAACCCGAGTACGAATAACAGCGTAATTACCGCAAAAAGAAGCCCAGCAAGGATGAGCTTGCCGACTAACTCCATTGAAAACGGTGGCATTGTATCTACCGCGTAATGACCATGTGAAACTCGAAGCATGCGCACCGTTTGATCACCAATGACCGCAGCATAAATTGCCAGTGGCACGGCTGATGCACGAACATCACCGCGAACCACGACCTCGCAGGCGAATACGGCACCGGCAAATGGCGTGCCAAAAACACTGCCGAATCCCGCACTAACCCCAACCAACATCATCAAACTTGTCTCGTAGGGTGTGAGCTTGAAATAGCGCGCGATGGTCGCTGCTATACTGCCGCCCATCTGCACTGCCGTCCCCTCGCGACCTGCTGACCCACCACTCAGATGCGTCAAAATGGTCGTCACAAGAATCAAAGGCAACATGCGAAATGGCACGTGATGCGCTTGTGGTTGATGATACGCATCGATGATGAGATTGTTCCCAGCCGCGAGCGTAGGGCCAACGCGTTGATACAGGTACGTGATGACCAGACCAGCAACAGGGAGGAACAAGAGCAGCGCTGATGTACGCATATACCACGCGCTCACATATGCTAGCGCCAGCAAAAACAGCGCACTCGCGCTACCTGCACAGAGGCCAATGAGTGTGGCGGCAATGAGTTGTCGACGTATTGTGTTGAGCATACATGATACAAAAAGGCGGAACGCGTGTTGTACACGTTCCGCCTCTGTATGGAAAATGCAACGGTATTACTTGGTCTCGCGGTACAACACATGCTTGCGCAAGGTTGGGTCGTAACGACGCAACTCTAGACGACCGGTGTCGTTCTTGCGGTTCTTCATGGTGGTGTAGGTATGTGCGCTCTCAGTACTGCGGAGCTTGATGATAATGCGGTTGCCCTTTTTGCTGGCCATGGTGCAATCCTCTACTGCATTCAAAAACTTTAGATATTGTACCAAGAAAATAGACCAACTGCAAACGCCACCACGAATCAACCACATACTTGGTCGCGCTGTGTGCCAAGACGAATGTTGACCACCCACGGTGAGTTCCACCGTCTACCGAAGGTGCACCCACAAACATCGTGCATGGCGCTCAGTGACTGCACAAGAGGGCGTTGCTATCTGCTATACTGAAGACAATCGTTTTTACAGTAGAGGTCCACTGATGACCACTATCAAGATTATCCCATTCTCGGGCAATGATACACCCGATGATGGCGTCATTAATACCTGTGTACATTGCGGACTCTGTCTATCATCATGCCCAACCTACCGTGAGACCGGACTAGAACAGTTCTCGCCACGCGGGCGTATTTATTTGATGAAAGCAGTTGCTGATGGCCGCTTAGGTATGGAGAGTGATACCTTTCAAGAGCAGATGAGTGCGTGTCTCAACTGCCGTGCGTGTGAGGCAGTCTGCCCCAGCGGGGTGCAGTATGGCCAAATTCTCGAAGCCTCACGTACGCAGATTCATGCCGCCAAAGAACAAGGCACATTGGCACCATACCCCGTCAGCGTCAAAGTGGTTCGATCATTGGTGTTTGGTAAGTTATTCAACGACATGCGTCTGTTTCGGGGCTTTTCACGATTACTCTGGCTCTATCAAAAAAGTGGCATACAGTGGCTTGCGCGCAAGCTGGGCATTATCAAGGCGCTCGGTCTTGCAGACGCCGAAGCTATTTTGCCAGCCATCAACAATGCATTCACCACACCCCAAGGTCAAGTGTACCCAGCAATTGGCACTGAACACGCACGTGTAGCCTTGTTGAGTGGGTGTATTATGTCGACTGCGTTTAGTCACGTGCATGATGCCACCATTCGCGTGCTTCAGCGCAATGGCGTCACTGTTACTGTGCCAAGCGCGCAAGGGTGCTGTGGGGCGCTACATGCACACGGCGGTGAACTCGATGGCGCACGCGCATTGGCCAAACAAAACATTGTCGCCTTTGGCAGTACGTATGATGCTATCATCGTCAACGCTGCGGGGTGTGGATCCACACTCAAGGAGTACGGCCATTTGCTCCACGACGACAGCGCCTGGGTCGAACGTGCCACCGCGTTTAGTGCCAAAGTCAAAGATATCAGCGAGTACTTGGCTGCACTCACCCTCAACACCGCGGATCTTAAACCGGTCAACATGACAGTCACCTACCAAGAGCCATGTCACTTGGCGCATGCACAACGCATCACAGCACAGCCACGCGCCGTACTCAAACAAATCCCGGGTTTGAAATTAATCGAGATGGCCGAGTCATCGTTGTGTTGTGGATCGGCCGGCATCTACAACGTCACACAACCCGAGATGGCCGCACAACTCGGTCATCGCAAGTTGGACAACGCGGAGCGCACCAAGGCCCAGGTCGTGGTGACGGCAAATCCCGGTTGTCATCTACAGCTGGCTGGCGGATTACAACAACGTGGTTCACAAATGCGCGTGTTACACATCGCCGAAGTACTTGATATGGCCTATGGCGGGATGGAGCGATGACCGATCGGCATTATCGGGTGTTGATGATTGCCCCGACCAGTTTTTTTTCGGATTACGGTTGCCATATTCGAATTGCCCAAGAAGCGCATGCGTTGCAAGCGCGCGGTCACGATGTACTCATCGCCACGTACCACAACGGGGATGAAGTTGATGGCTTGCGCACCGTACGTTCGTGGGATGTACCGTGGATTAAGCGCACGTTGGTCGGCTCATCGCGTCATAAGTTGTATCTCGATGTTGCGCTATCTTGGCGCAGTTTGCGGACTGCGCTCAACTACAAACCAGACATCGTTCATGCGCATCTGCACGAAGGTGGATTGATAGGTGCCGTGCTTAAACGCATCGTCAACCGACCACTCGTCTTTGACTTTCAAGGGAGCATGACGGCTGAAATGATCGACCACAAGTTTTTGGCGAGTCGTCAATCACCGCTTTACACACCTCTTTATCAGCTCGAGTCGTGGATTAATCGACAAGCAGACATGATTATCACATCAAGTGACAATGCCTCACAGCTGTTGCAGACAGATTTCGGGCAACCGGCTTCGCATGTCACCACCATTGCTGATGGCATCGATACTAACTTTTTCAAACCACAAGTGCGGAATGACGAGTTACTCGAGTCACTTGGCATACCCAAAAACAAAAAAATCGTGGTCTATCTCGGCTTACTCGCTCCCTACCAAGGAACGAACATGCTGATTGAGGCGATACCTGAAATCATCAAGGCCGTACCAGATGTGCATTTCTTGATAATGGGGTATCCCGATCCAGACAATTACCTGCGCTATGCGCACAGTCTTGGCATCGGCGAATATGTCACGTTGCCCGGTCGTATTCGCTATCGTGATTCACACCATTATCTGGGATTAGGCGATGTGGCAGTTGCCCCAAAAATGAGCCTCAGCGAGGGCAGTGGCAAGATACCACAGTACATGTCGTTAGGACTTCCGGTGATTACCTTTGATTCAGCGGTGAGTCGCCAATATCTCGGTGATAATGGCATTTATGCGACATACGGGAATCGTGAGAGCTTGGCCGCACGCATCATAGAGACCCTCCAACACCCAGAAGACGCACGTACAATTGGTCAACGGAACCGCATACTCGCAATTGCCAACCATAGCACGGCACACATTGGTCCGTACTTGGAGTCCATTTATCAGCGCGTATCTATCACACGCTCATGAACTGGTCGATCGAGGCGTTGCACGATATGCATCACCCCGACACACACGATGACCAAACAGCAACTGAGCGCGGCGGCCATGGCATACTGCAGTGCACCAGGTCTGCCCAAGAGACGGCCAATCATGATTGGTGCAGTCGCTGTATCTGGTTGGGTGAGGAGCAGTCCGGCCGCAAAATCCCCCAACGAAATGGTAAATCCAATCAACGTTGCCACCACAAATGACCGACGAAGCAGGGGCATTGTCACGCTCCAAAACTGTCGCCACGGCCCTGCTCCCAGTGTGGCAGCTGCTGCTTGATATGCCGGCGAAAGTTGGTCACGGGCCAGCATGAGTTGACGGCTCACCAGTGGTAGGGCAAGAACTACATGCGCAACTAACAGCACAAATGGGCTCTGAAGCAAACGCAGTGGGCCAAAC
>VGPG01000063.1 GCA_016875555.1 Chloroflexota bacterium
CAAAATCGCTGTGTGCGCATCATGACCACAGGCGTGCATGTTACCGCCTGTTTGCGAGGCAAACTCGAGCCCGGTTGATTCGGTCAGCGGCAAGGCATCCATGTCGGCGCGAATCGCAATCGTGGGGCCATCGCCGAGCCCCAAATCACCGACGACGCCGGTTTTGCCGACCTGGGTGCGGATATCAATCCCGCCGATTTCGCGGAGTGTATCGGCCACCAGCGCCGCCGTACGCACCTCTTGAAAGGCGAGTTCGGGGTATTTGTGAATCTCACGGCGCAAGCGCGACATCTCGCCCGCCAAGCCTTGTGCGTTGTCCATCATCGACATCGATGTGCTCCTATTCGTGCTGACGCAAATAACGACGTACCGTCTCAGCCAAAATCGCCGCGCCAATTGGCATACAGCGCTCATCAATATCAAACACCGGCGTATGGTGCGGCCGATTCATATCGCCAACTGATGCACCCAGCATCAGCATGGCGCCCGGTACTTGCTGTTGCATATAGGCAAAATCCTCGCCAGCCATGCCCACCGTGTGCCGATCAATCGCATCAGCCCCCAAAAAGCCACTTGCGACATCGTCCATCCACTGCGCCACAGTCGCATCATTGATGCCCGGTGGATAGCCACGTTGCAACTCGAGTGTGTAATCGCCACCCATGGCTTTGGCCAGCGCAAAGGCCTTCTCAACCTCGGCAAACAATTGCTCACGAATCGCCGGATCGAAGCTACGCAACGTGCCGGCGAGCTCAACCTCGGCTGGAATCACATTGAACGCTGCGCCACCCCGAATCACGCCCAAACTACACACCGCCGGGTACATAGGATCCATCTTGCGCGACACAATCGCATTCAGCGCCTGCACCACCGAGGCCGCAATCGCAATCGGGTCACCGCCCAAATGCGGATAAGCACCATGTCCACCGGTGGCCTTGACGATCCCGCGGAATCCATCGCCCGCCGCCGTCACCGGCCCGCGCACCATCCCCGCCTGCCCAAGTGGCATCTCGGAGACCACGTGCAAGGCGATTGCATGATCGACACCTTCGAGCGCACCGTCCTTCATCATCAACGGCGCACCGCTCACGCCATCACCACCGAGCTCTTCAGCCGGCTGAAAGAGAAAGCGCACGCGCCCTTTGAGTTGACCGCTGGCAAACTCCTGTTTGAGGAGATGGGCCACCCCCAACAAAATTGCCGTGTGTGCATCATGACCACAAGCATGCATCTTGCCGGCCGTGGTCGAGGCATGGTCAAGCCCGGTCGCCTCTGTGAGCGGCAAGGCGTCCATGTCGGCGCGAATCGCAATCGTTGGGCCATCACCAAATCCCAAATCGCCGACGACGCCGGTTTTGCCGACCTGGGTACGAATCTCAATCCCGCCGATTTCGCGCAGCGTTTCGGCGACGAGGGCGGCGGTCCGCACCTCTTCAAAGGCGAGTTCGGGGTATTTGTGAATCTCACGGCGCAGGCGCGACATTTCGTCGGCCAAGGCGTGGGCACGATCGAGCATTGACATGATAGAAGTCCTTTCACACCTGAAATTTATGCATCACTCACGGTAATCAGGTATTCTTGTGCCATTTCATCGTGTGCACTGCGCATCTGCAGTTGTACACGGTAGTGGCCAGGCATATCGGGTTGTAGCCGCAATTCATCGACGCGCATGGCCATGGCATCGGATGGCAATGTACGCGTGTGCCGTACCTTGACCAGCTCACGGTCATCAGGGGCACATAGACGTATCTCAATGGTCACCGCCACCTCATGTGGGGCGTCATTCACCACCATAATTGGAATGTCGACGGAGGTGCCGTGTGCGAGCGTTTCGCTTTCTACTACACAGAAAAGATACTGCGGTCTAAAGGCCATCTGCATCGCATAATACGACTGCTTGGGTACGCGCCAATAATCAAGAATTGACCATGACACGGCCGGATTGGCGTCATGGAACATGAACGGCACAATCCCACCAGTTGGTCGATATTTGCGCAAACGCAGGCGATCAATGTAGTGCCGGTTGATGTGGCTTTGGTACTGTTGCGTCAGCGCAATCAACTGATGCAGATCAGTCGCACGCCGCCAGTCCATCCAATACGCCAAAATATCGGGCTGGAACGAGTGTTGGCGTTGCAGTTTGGCCCAATCAATCTTATGTACATCTGCATCCATAAAGCGCACTGCACTCTCATGATTGGGGAAGCTCTGCGCACCGAACTCCGTGACAAACCGCGTATTGGCCGGGAATCGCTTGATGAGTTGTTGCCAGGTCGCCAATTTGCCGTAGATCATATACCAACCGTAATAGAAGTGTGTATCGGTGCCTTTGTGCCACAACGGAATCGCGTATTCGCCCGATGAACGCACACTCGGTCGCGACGAATCCTCAACGGCCACCTCGTGTTGTAGGGTAGTATCGAGCACATCGCGATTCCAGTTCCATACAAAGACAGACCAATACGTGCGTAATTTGGTCAATAGTCGCTCATCGCTGGTGCTCGCCACGTGGACAGCCTCGTTGTGCATACACCAAATCACCACCGACGGATGATTGTGCAAGAGCTGGACCATCTCGCGCACTTGGCGTTTGGCCGGCTCGAGCACCTCGCGGCGGTAGATCCACTGGAGCGGAAAGTCCTGCCAAATCAACATGCCCTGGGCATCGGCCTCAGCGTACAAATCAGGATGCGCAACGTGTGCATGGACGCGCAAAACGTTCATGTGACACTCGCGCGCCAGCCGGATATCCTCAGCACACCGTGCACGGGTGGTCGTCGCAATCCGCGTGTCGGTCGGCGGGTAGTTGTTGCCTTTCATAAAAAAGCGTCGACCGTTGAGGTACGGAATCCAATTTTTCATTTCAAAGGTTCGTATACCGAAATCAAACGACACTTCGTCACTTATTTGTCCATTAATAATCAGTGTTGCAGTTACCTGGTAGAGTGCAGGATGACCGAGATCATGGCTCCACCAGAGTTGTGGATCGGGGATATGCAGCAGACCGCTCGCTTCGTGTTGTCTGGCGGCGAGGGCTACTGTCGTCGTCAGGGTATGCACTTTGCCGGCGAAGTTACGCGGTGCAAAGCGCCAGTGCACATCAGCACGACAGGCGTGAACGGCATCGGTCTGTAGCCGAAAGCGCAACTCGGCCTGATGCGGTGCAATGTGGTGCGTGGTCAGGAGCAGATTGCGGATATGCGCAGGTCCCGTTTCAATTAGCTCAACGGGGAGCCAGACGCCACCGGGATTCGTCGTACTATCCAGACTATCCCAGTGCGAGAAGACGCCGGTAATCAGGCGTTTATTGACTTTGTCGTGTTCTTCGGGGCACGAGACTTCAAGTGTGAGCGTATTATCGGCCGCAATGACGTGCGTCACTTCGCAGGTATGTGGCGTGAAATACCCTTCATAACGGCCAAGTTCCTGGTCATTCAGCCATGCGCGACAGTAATAAAAGACGCCATTGAGCCGGAGCCAATAGCGGCGATCCGGCTGTATGTGCGCGGCAAAGCGTGTTTGATAGACCATACGACCGACGTACTGGCGGAACAAGGGTTCGGATTGCCAGTGACTCGGCACAACGCACGACACCCAGCGATCATCGGCGATAGCGGTGTAGTTCCCTTGGTGAAAGCCATTGGTAGGAGTCATGCGCCAGTGGTGGGTTAATTGGGTGATTTGACGCGTCATACGCTACCCTTCAAGAACTCATGGAGTGGCGATGCAATCGGTGCGGTTTATGGACATTTACGGTCATTGTACAACTGATAGTGATGCATGTGTCACACCATTCATTGTAGGGTGGTAATCACATTGTAGGGTGGTAATCAGATGTGTGTCAACGCCACATGCACACGTCCAACTATTTGACAGTTATGCATATGTATGAAACAATTACCACATTGTCACAGGTCATTTTGTGCGCACTGCGAGCGTTTTTTTGCTCATCGATGTGGCATGTGTACACGATATTGCCCTGCTTGGCGCCTTTCTGTGTGCCTCACATGACGGCACCCATGTCGGTGTGAAAAGAGATGTCCATGACCACAGTGCGACCAGTCTATCCATTTAGTGCGATTGTCGGCCAAGACCGACTCAAGCGTGCGCTTATTCTCAATGCGATTAACCCGCGCATCGGCGGTGTGTTGATTCGCGGTGAGAAGGGCACGGCCAAATCAACGGCTGTACGCGGTTTGGCGCGCATTCTGCCCTACATTCGTGTGGTGGCTGACTGCCCATACGGTTGTCCACCAGAGCAACCGTCAGCGATGTGTCCATCGTGCCGAGCCCGCTACGAAACAAACCCCGATTTGCCCGTCGCCGAGCGTGCAACACGCTTAGTTGACTTGCCGGTTGCTGCCTCAGAGGATCGCGTTGTCGGGTCACTCGACCTCGAGCACGCGCTGACCGAGGGGCAACGTCGATACGAGCCAGGTCTGCTCGCACAAGCAAACCGTGGTCTGTTATATGTAGACGAAATCAACTTGCTCGACGACCACTTGGTCGATATTTTGCTCGATGCAGCAGCCATGGGCGTCAACACGGTCGAGCGCGAAGGTATCAGCGTCTCACACCCGGCACGTTTCATTCTCGTAGGCACGATGAACCCCGAAGAGGGCGAATTGCGGCCCCAGTTGCTTGACCGGTTCGGCCTTGTCGTCGAAATCGGCGGCATTCACGACGTTGATGGTCGTGTTGAAGTCGTGTCACGCCGTATGCGCTACGACGTCGACCCAGACACGTTTGTCGGTGAGTGGCGCCCCACGGAGAGCGACCTGGCCGAGAAGATTGTGCGCGCACGTGCCCTGTTACCGCTGGTCGAGATTGCCCGCCGTGACATGGCCGCTGTGGCGACGTTGTCGCTCGAATTGGGCGTTGACGGCCACCGTGCCGACTTGGCCATCCTCGAGACGGCCCGCACCCATGCTGCTTGGGCTGGGCGCACCAAGCTGGCCGCCGAAGATATTCGTGTGGCAGCCGAGCTCGCACTCCCGCACCGCATGCGGCGACAGCCGTTCACCGAGGTCAAACTCGACGAAGCGCGCGTCGGCGAGATTCTCGACCGCGTCCAATCAGCCGAGGGTGATGAGTCAGCACAGGCAACGGCTGACGGAGTAAAAAAAAAGAACCCCTGAACAGTGACGACGACAGCACCACCAGCGAAGGCCAAGAAGAGAGCGAAGGTGGTGCTGGGGCAACTGCAAGTGCAGGAGCCTCTGATCAGGGGTCACAGGCCAATAGTGAGCAGGGTGGTGGTGACAAGGCCTTCAAAGCCTCAGAGATGTTCAAACCAAAACGTCTCGAGGGGCAACGTGACCGCCAAGAGCGCCGCTCGCCTGGTCGCCGTAGTCGTACCCGTACCACGCGCAAGCAAGGGCGGTATGTGACGAGCCGGCCGGCTCACAAGGTGAATGACTTGGCGCTCGATGCAACGTTGCGGTATGCGGCGCATCTGCAACCCAAGCGCCGAGCGGACGCATTGGCCGAGGGCAAACCAGCCCGGCCGGTCATGCTCAAGCGGAGCGACTTACGTCAAAAGGTGCGTGTCCGCAAAACGCGCAATGCCGTCTGTTTTGTGGTGGATGCCAGTTGGTCGATGGCGGCTGACGAGCGCATGCGTGCCACCAAGGATGCGGTGTTGTCACTCTTGCGCGATGCCTATCAGCGCCGTGACCGAGTGGGGTTGGTCTCGTTCCAACGCGACTACGCCACACTCTTGTTGCCGCTGACCAACAGCGTCGAAATGGCGCAAAAGATGCTCCAGACCATGCCGACTGGTGGGCGTACACCGCTCTCCCGCGGCTTGATGATGGGATATGAGGTACTCAAACGCGCTTGGCGCCAAGATCCTGAGGTGGTGCCCTTGATGGTACTCCTCACCGATGGCCAAGCGAATGTCTCGATGACAGACCTGCCACCCCAGGTCGAGAGCTATTCGATTGCCGACTTCATTGCGGCCGATCAGATTAGATCCGTCGTCATTGATACTGAGCATCCGGTGTTTGAGCGCGGCTTGGCTCGCCAACTTGCGCATCACCTCAAAGGCAATTATTACCGTCTCGATGATCTCCGCGAGGGTGGATTGGTCGATCTCGTACGGTCCGAACTCAATCGCAAATAATTGGGTTCGCTCAACAACAGTTACGGTTTTAGGAGGATGTGAGAAGATGACCGAGCAAGATACTCAGCTCACGGCGCAAACAGCCGCCAGCGAGAGTGCCAGCACCTCAGCAGCAGAGACCCCTGCCAGTGCACCTGCGACTGAGACGCCTGCCAAGGCCAAGCGTGAGGCCCAGAACAATCAAGCCTTCCTTGAGCTCAAGCCTGGACAGGAGCTGACCGGTAAGGTGAAGTCGTTGACGCCTTATGGTGCGTTTATTAATATCAACGTCGGCCGCGATGGCCTTGTGCACATCTCAGAGCTGGCCAATGCCCGCGTTGAGAAGGTTGAAGATGTGGTGCAGGTCGGCCAAGAGGTCTCCGTACGGGTCCTCGAAGTAGACCATGCCAAGGGACGTATCAGTTTGACGATGCGCACCGAACCACGACCCGCCCGTACCGAGCGCACCGAACGCCCCGAGCGTCGCCGCCCCGAAGTCAACACGGAGGCTATTGCCGCCCTCAAAGTCGGCGATATCGTCGAGGGTGTGGTCAAGAGCATCAAGCCTATTGGGGCATTCGTTGATATCGGCGTCGGCAAAGATGGACTCGTGCATATCTCCGAGCTATCAGAGACCCGCATCGAAAAAGTCGAGGATGCCGTGCAAATCGGCCATGGCTACTCCTTCAAAATCCTCGAAATTGACGTGGCACAAGGGCGGATTAGCCTGAGTCTGCGCAAAGCCCAGAGCAAGGGAATTACCGCAGAACTGAACGTCGGCCAAATCTTTACCGGCAAGGTCAGCGGACATGCCCCGTTTGGCGTCTTCGTGAATATCGGCGTCGGCCGCGATGGCTTGGTGCACATCTCCGAGATCCCCGGTGGGCAAAAGCCTGCTGCAGGCACCGAACTTCAAGTCCGTGTGATTAGCGTTGATACCGCCACAAATCGCATTAGCTTGAGCGCATATCTGGAGCCACGCCCCGAGAACGCAGAACGCCCAGCTCGCACCGATCGCCCTGCACGTGCACCACGAGCCGAAGGCGAAGAGCGTCCAGCCCGCCGTGAACGCCGTGAGGGTGGGAGTGCACCGCGCACGCCAGAGAGCTACACATCATCGTCGTTCGGCGAAGAGAGTGTTGATGGGAATGCAACCATCGAAGATCTGCTGTCGCGCTTTGGCGGCGCTCGCCGCGAGAAGCGCACCCGCGATAACGATGCGCAGTACGAAGATGGTCGCAAGGGCGTGTTGCCCCGCGATGTCATCCGCCGTACGCTCAATAAGGGTGACGACGAATAGGTCTGCTATCCGACGACGGGTGTGTATCTCCTTTGTGTGCACACCCGTCGTGTTTATTTGACATGCATACCGGCGCAACGGTATAATGCCTAAATGTCTGTGTCGTGTCGTCGACAATACACGATGAATATGATCGCCAGAATTCTGGCTGATGGAGAGGTTAGACCATGCCCAAACGAACGTGGCAACCAAAGCGCATTCCACGCCGACGCAAGCACGGCTTCTTGGAGCGTATGAAGACCAAGGACGGGCGCAACGTGTTGAAGCGCCGTCGTTTGACTGGCCGCTGGCGTTTGACCGTCAGCAGTGAGCGTCGTGCCGTACAGCGCACACAACGCTAGTTTGTACTGAGAGCGGGCCGACCGTTGAAACGGCAGTATCGTCTGCGTCGACCGACACACTTCCAGCGAGTGCGTCGAAATGGGGTTCACCACGACGGTGCGGTGCTGTCTATCAGCGTCGCGCCCGCTCGTCAACGTATAAGTCGGTGTGGTATTATTGTGGCACGGCGTCTCGGTGGTGCAGTCATCCGAAATCGCATCAAACGCCGGATACGTGAGGCATTACGGAGTCAGTATGACTTCATAAAACCACACTGCGACATTGTGATCGTGGCACGGTCGCGCTCGCTCACCACACTCCCATTCACACGTATCACTGACGTCGTGATTATATTGCTCCAACGGGCTAATGCGTGGCAACACGACATTCATCCGCAATCAGACAACCAAAGGTAATACCGTATGGCACTATGGACATCGCTTGTCACCTTTCTTGAGAATGTACTGTTGACATTCTACGCATGGACCGGGAGTGCCGGCCTCGCAGTAATTGTGTTCACCATTATTGCACGCATCTTTTTGTTGCCCCTGACCATTCGCCAGCTCCAGTCGAGTCGCAAAATGCAGGCACTCCAGCCGGCGCTCCAAGAGCTCCAGCGCAAGCACGGCAAAGACCCCCAGAAACTCCAACAAGAGACAATGCGTTTGTACCGCGAAAACAACGCAAACCCGGTTTCGGGATGTTTACCCATTTTCATTCAACTTCCGTTGTTCTTGGGTATTTATCAGGCCGTCTTCCACTTAACGAGCGTTTCACCGGCAGAGCATGCTGCAGCTGGGATGATTTCGGTACTGCAACAAGCTAACATGGCCACCGACCTGTCAGCAGAAATCCTGAATCAACCGCGTTTGTCGGGTGGTTTTTTGTGGTTGCCTGATCTCGGTCAAACCGACCCGCTCTACATTTTGCCGATTCTCTCAATCGTCTTCCAACTGATTGTGCAGTTAATGGCCACACCGCGTGTCCAGGATCCACAACAAAAAGCCATGATGCGCACCTTGTTGTTCATGCCGCTCGTGTTCGGCTACATCGGCTTTACCTTCCCATCAGGTGCCGTGTTGTACTGGGTCGTTGGTAGCATTTTGTCGATGATTCAACAGTACATCATCTCCGGCTGGGGATCACTCGCCAATCATCTGACTTTTCTTCCTACCAATGCAGGGCTCTTCCCACCGCCTGTGGTCGTCGGTGTCAGCGAGCACGAGGCATCCTTGGCACAGGCTGAGCCCGCCAAGCACGTCGATTTCTGGGATGTATTACGCCCTCTCACGGAGAAAGACGAAGAGAAACGCCCGTCGTAGTTTCATCGCCGTATGTGCGAGGAGATGCTCATGAAAAAGCCAAAACAGTCAATTGAAATCAGTGCACAGACCGTTGCTGAGGCCGTCGATTTGGCCTTGGCGCAACTCGGTCGTGATCGCGATGAGGTTTCGATTGAGATTTTGATCGCCGGTAACACCGAAGAAGAGGCGCTCGTACGTGTCACCGTAGTCGATGACGAACCCGACGAACAAATGAGCGAAGATGACATCGTAAAACACGCGCGAAACATCCTAGAAGATATCCTTGAGCGTATGGATATTGAAGGGTTTGTCACAGCCGTGCGCACCTCATCACCGGCACAAGATGGTGGCGTCGAAGAGACAATCACTCTGCATGTTGAAGGTGCGGATGAAGAGGCCATGGGACTCTTGATTGGGCGGCGTGGTGAGACACTCCGCTCGTTGCAGTTCATGGTCAACCTCATTGCCGGTCGTAGCAGTCGTCGCTGGCCACAAATCGTCGTTGATGTGGGCAACTATCGCCAACGCCGTCAAGAAATGCTCGAGAGCATGGCCAAACGCATGGCAGAACGTGTGCGCCAAACAGGTCGACCACATCCGTTTGAGCCGATGTCAGGCGCTGACCGACGTTCCATTCACCTGGCACTGCGCGATGACCCGACCGTGTATACCGAGAGCGAAGGCGAAGGAGAGAATCGTAAGATTGTCATCTTCCCTGCCAAAACAGCTTGATGCCCATCCCTGTCAGCACCCCAACGCGGTCAGTGTCACAAGCAACTGACCGCGTTGTTCCTTTTTGATTAGGTGGTATCCCATGAACCCGAACTATCTCATCCTTGGCCACGTCACCAGCGACCTCCTACCCGATGGCAGCTACATCCCCGGAGGGACATCGCTGTACGCAGCGCGCACCGCCCAACGCCTCGGCCATCACCCGGCCATCGTCTCAGCCCAAGCGACGCTCCCCCACGACTGGCCAGCCGAAGTACCCGTTGCCAGCGTCCATCATAGCTATGCGCCTATTTTCGAAAATCGGTATACCCCGCATGGGCGGGTCCAACTGCTACACGGCGATGCCCACCCATTGACCATCAACGATGTGCCACCCCAGTGGCGCAGTGCACCGATTGTGCATCTTGGACCAATTCTGGCCGAGACACCACTCTCCATCGTCGACTCGTTCCCGAACGCACTCATCGGCATGACACCACAGGGAATGATGCGCCGATGGCAGCATACATTCCCCAGCCAGATTGAATACTTGCCGTTTACACCGCCAGCCAGCTTTTTGCAACGCGTCAATATCCTCGTCATGAGCATCGAAGATGTGAAGGGTGATCGCACGGTAGCAGAGTCATATGCGCAACACTGTCGTATTGTGGCATTGACACACGGTGCCAATGGCGCTGAGCTCTTTTTGGACAGCAAGCTTCACCACATCCCCGCCTACCCCGCCATTGAGCGCGATCCGACCGGCGCCGGCGATGTCTTTGCGGCAGCACTCTTTGTGCGCTACTACGAAACGCGCGACCCAATTGACGCTGCCTACTTTGCGGCTGTCGTCGCTGCCGCGAGCGTCGAAGGCCTCGGCATCTCTGCCATCCCCGATCGCTCCACCATTGAGCAGCGCCTGCAACAACATCTGGCCTAATCACGTCATTCTATACAGCGCATCACAACGAGAGATTACAAATAGCTCTCGTTGTGGTATTATTGACTTCTTAAATAGTTGTATTGTGGAGTAAAAATGGGCACTGAACGAAAGGCACTGTCAGGCAAAACAATTGCTGACAACCGCAATGCCTTTTATGAATATTTTATTGAACAACGCTACACCGCTGGCATCGTACTGACGGGGAGCGAAGTCAAATCAATCCGCGCTGGTCGTTGTCAGCTGCGTGGCAGCTACGTACGCATCGAAGGTGGCGAGGCCTGGTTGTACGATGCACACATCAGCCCATACAGCCAATCAGGCACCCACTTCAACCATGAACCGACGCGCAAGCGCAAGTTGCTCCTCAAACGTCGCCAACTCAACGAGATCTGGGGTATGGTCAGCCGCCAGGGCTACACCTTCGTGCCCCTGCGCATCTTCTTCGATAATCAGTTCGTCAAAGTCGAAGTCGGCGTCGCCAAGGGCAAGAAGCAACACGACAAACGCCAAACCATCGCCGAACGCGACACAAAGCGTGACATTGATCGTCAAATGAAATTACGCAACCGCTAATGCACCTTGCAGGGGGTAGGCACGTAGCCTACCCCCTGTGTCTATGCCCCGACCTTCGAGTACAATTTCAAGTGTAGTTCACCACACCATGAGAGGTACCACATGCACATCGGAATCAGTAGCTATAGTTTTGCCCGCCTGATGCGACAGGGTATGACCTATATCGAGTCTGCCACCAGCGCCAAAGCCATGGGGTACGACGTCTTCGAGGTGCAGGCTCTGCGCCTCCCCGACGGTACCGACCGCATCACCTATGCGCAACAACTCCGAGCGCACTGCCAATCCATCGGCATTACCATGGGCAACTACACCATCGATGCAGACTTTTTGACGGGCAGTGGCGGTGATACTGACCGCGAGATCGAACGCGTCAAAGCCGAAATCGCCGTAGCCGTGGCCCTCGGATCACCCGGGATGCGCCACGACGCCACCTTTGGCTTTCCTGCCCATGCCCGCCGCAAAAGCTTTGCTGACACATTGCCCACGCTCATCCGCGCCTGCCGTGAGGTCAGCGGCTACGCGGCCACCCACGGCGTCAAAACCATGGTCGAGAACCACGGCTTTTTGGTGCAGGATGCCGACCGCCTCGAACAACTCGTGTGTGGCGTAGCGCACGATAACTTTGGTCTGCTGATTGATATGGGTAACTTCTTGTGCGCCGATGAATCACCGGCCGTGGCCTTCGGCAAACTCGCGCCGTACGCCTTCCACGTGCACGCCAAAGACTTCTACGTGCGCGACGGTGCCCTACCCAATCCCGGCAAGGGCTGGTTCACCTCGCGCGCCGGGCACTACCTGGCCGGCACCGTGGTCGGCTTTGGCGTGGTGCCCGTCGTTCAATGCCTCTCCATCATGAAAAAGTCCGGCTACACCGGCACAGTGTCACTCGAGTTCGAAGGACTCGAAGAGAACCAGTGGGCGCTCGAAGTCGGCTTCGAAAACCTCACACGTGCTGTGGCACAGGCCTAGGGAGTATCCATGCACATTGACCCATTCTTGCCCCATGGCGCCGTGCCATCACCGCGTCAACGCGCCTGGCACGCCCGCGAGTTCTACGGCTTCTTACACTTTACTGTCAACACATTCACCGACCGTGAGTGGGGGCTGGGCGACGAAACGCCTGACATGTTCAATCCCACCGCCTTTGACGCGCATCAAATCGTCGAAAGCGCCAAACTCGGCGGCATGCACGGGCTCATCCTGACCGCCAAACACCACGACGGATTCTGTTTGTGGCCGTCACGCTACACCACGCACTCCGTTGCCTCAAGCCCGTGGCGCAACGGCCAT
>VGPG01000064.1 GCA_016875555.1 Chloroflexota bacterium
CCGGGGCAACAACAAGCACTTAACGCTGCACCAGATACCACACTTGCCATTATTGCAGGTGCTGGTACCGGCAAAACAGAGACATTAGCACGACGATATGTCACATTGTTGACACATGATGCCCATCTACACCCACGTAACATTGTGGTGCTGACGTTTACAGAAAAAGCGGCAACCGAAATGCGTGCCCGTATTATGTATACCGTAACCAATCAAGGATTACCCTTTAATCGCATAGACATGGCCGAAGCACAGATTTCAACATTTCACGCATTTGCAGCACGCTTGGCATTACAACGAAGTATTGCGCTTAACTTGAATCCCGATGAACCATTTTGTGAAGAACTAGAACGTGATGACATCGGTCAAGCATGTTGGGAACGATTTCTTGATAACGGCTGGCATGATGCGATTGTCCATCTTTCCACATATATCGATGAATATGACTGGAACGATGACACACTCTTCACGCAGATCAATCAAATGATTGCCGACGCAAAAGGGCTTGGTTACACACGTGAAGCCCTGTTCGCGACAATTGCGAAGACAAATAGGCTGAGCCCAAAGCACGAATTGTATGGCCAACTATTGGCATGGAATTTTGTGGCACGCGCGCAAGAGTTAAGTCAACGCGGACAGCTCGATCTCGACGACTTAATACAAATTGTGCCAATCATCAAATCCCAATTCCCCGAATTATTGGCGCACATACGGTATGTCATGGTGGACGAGTATCAAGATACGAGCAGTGCACAAGCTGACCTTCTCGACAGCATCACACCACGCCCCCATGGTCGCACAGCGGCACGTACGGTAGTTGGCGATCCACGTCAAGCAATTTATGTGTGGCGCCAGGCTAACGTGCAAAACATCGTCCAAATGAAAGAAATCAGCGATGTCTGTGTCAACTTAACTGAAAACCGCAGATCACTTGCGCCAATTCTCGCCGTTGCAAATCGTAGTTTGATGACGTATCGCTTCGGCAATCCGACCGAATACGACGCATCCGCACAACTTCATCCACCTACACCAACCGCGCCAGCCCCCGCAGATTGTGTGCGTCTATGGCAAATGAGCAATCGCCTACAAGAGGCAGATGCCGTTGCAACGCGCATGCGTGATTTACACATGCATCAACAGATTCCCTATGGCGATATGGCAATACTGCTCCGTCAACGAACACACCTCGATCTCTACGCCGACGCCATGCATCGTGCAGGGATTCCTTTTGACCGGGGTAAAAATGACCCTTTCTACCACCGCACGTTGATACTTGATGCAATTCATCTCCTGAATGCGTGCTATGACCCTGCCAACGAACAATCACTCGCACGGGCTCTCCTTTCGGCGACACGCACCTGTGATGATGTGAGTTTGCGCGCCATCCGCCAGCAACGGCGTGACGCATCGTTGTGGCAATTACTCGGAGCGCACGGTGAGAACTATCCGCGCATTCAGGAGTTTGTTAACAATCTCATCGCTGTACAACGCAAACAATGGGAATTTGCTCCCGCAGAGTGGTTTGCAGCAACGCTCGAGCAGTTTGGCTTGTGGCAACGCGACGGTGCCTATGGACAACGCATGCTCACCAAACTCATCAATGACTGCCGTGCACTCCAAAGTGGGTCAAGTCGTGAATTACTGCGTGAATTGCTTGAGCGCATCCGCTATGAACCAGATAGTGCGTCACCAGAACTCAAAACCAATGCGAATGCCGTGCAAATAATGACCGTACACGCCGCCAAAGGACTCGAATTTACGGCGGTATTTGTACCAGATGCACACGCATTTGATACACGCACCAACAAACACATGACGTTTCAAAGTGGTGTACTTGTTGATCCACAGAGTGATGAATCAACACAAGCGCAGGCGGTGGTCGAACTCGAACGGCAAAAGTACAACGAGATGGTCGCGTTATGGTATGTTGCACTCACGCGTGCAAAGTGCTATTTGATGGTGAGTGCTGTTGGCCTCGAAAAGAACAGTCTCTTTACGGCCATGTATGAATCATTGCAAGACGCGCCAATCGCTGGCGTAGATTGCACGCTTGTACACACCACCGATGCAACCGTGGCAACCCTGCCATTACCCACGCCGGAGCAACACACGCACACGGTGACACGCATTGCAAGCAAACAGATCATCACCCTTTCACCATCGGCACTCCATGAACTCGTTCAATGTCCGCAACGCTTTCGCTATCAGCGTCGAAGTGGTCTTGACCACCTTCTTGACCATGCCGAAGATGTGGCGCCGATGTACTGGACAGATGCGCCGTCCATAGGCCACTATACGTTGCCGCAACTCCAAGACGCATGGACGGGCATCCATGTAGAACCGACACAGCTCGAAGCGGCAGATGATCCATACACTGCTGGTCAGAATGCGCGTGCGATTGGCTCTTTGTTTCATCTGGCCGCAGAATCACATGCTTACCATCCACAAGCGACCGCACAGCAACTAACCGAGGTGGCGGTGCAACGATATGCGAAAGCCGTTGATCATCAGACAAAACGTCTCTTAACCGAGATGCTAACCACCTATCTTGCATCCCCTGTCGGTCAGTCTGTTCCACGCGTTCAAGAGGTCGAACAACGCATGCGTTGGCGTGTCGAGACACCGCATGCGCTCATTGAAATGTCGGGTGTCATTGACAGACACTGGAACAACATGATTATCGATTACAAGACCGATGAAACAACGGACGGCATCGTAGAACGGCATGGTGATCAGTTACGCTTGTATGCACAAGCGTGGATGCGTCTCCAAAAACAGACTCAGATACCCAACATCGCGGTGTATCATACCCGCTCAGGAACGCTACATCAGATTCCAAATGACGAACGGGCCATGCGTCAGACACAACAATTACTTGCTGATGGTGCCGCAATGATCGTGCAACGTGAGTACCCGGCACGACCTGCATATACATTCTGTCGTCACTGTCCGGCACGACCTATCTGCCCTGATGGAAAAAGCGTCGTACCACCGCAAGAAATTCCGCTGTATGAACCATTCGACTGGTAAAACCGCCATGCGTGTGGAGACGCAGCATGCTGCGTCTCCACACGCATACATTTATTTCTTTAATTTCAACGGCCGCATCGGCCAAATCTCACCATTAAATGTTTGGATGACCTTGAGCAACTGTGCATCAAAGGCAGCGCTCTGCAAAATTTGCTCGGTGGGTTCGAGTTTCATCTCTTTGACGAAGCGCGACGGTGTTGCCGTCGGGAGTGCATCGCACCCGAGTCCCGGTTTGGGTAGAGGCACGCCTATGGTCAGCAACTCCTTAGCACGCGTTATTGCCACGTAAAAGAGTCGACGCTCCTCCTCGATGGCATCAGACCCGGCTGGTACGGCTGCCGGGTCACTCCGATCATACACTTCTGGTGAATGTCCGTATGCCGGCAAATACCCTTCAAGTGCCGCCGGTATGATGACATGGTCATACTCGAGCCCCTTGGCCCGATACACGGTCGTCAACAACACTTGCTCAGGCTCTTCTTTGCCGGCGGTATGATCAAACCCACGCAACCACGCCACAAATTGAACCGCAGGCACCGCAAGATACTCGACAACCGCAATCAACTGGCGCACCGCAATCGAACGCTCAGCAGCCGCCTCTCCGCGACCGTAGGCTCGCACAAAATGCTCATCAAGGCGGAGCTGTTGCGTCAACCAAGTCAAGACCTCGTAGGCACTCGCGTTATCACTGAGCAGACGTGTCAACTGCTCAAACATAGCCAATAGGTCATCAAGACGCGCGCGCACCTGTACTGACGACGACTCACTCGTGCTAAGCTCTGTGAGAAGCTGGCGCAGCGTATGCCCCTGATGGATGCTTTGGCGGAGCTGTTGCTTAAGAAAGTCTCGTTGTAAACCGCGCATCGGTGTATTGGCGATACGTACGAACACTTGGCCGAGTTCATCATTGAGTGGTGCATCTATTTGTGTCACCAACGTCATGTAATCGGCCAATATGGTGTGCTCGCGACGCTGATAAAATGGCCCACGCCCTAGCACTCGATACGCAATACCGTTGAGCAGACAGGCCATTTCAAATGCCTGCAACTGTCCGAGCGTTCGCCCCAGCACCACCACCGACGTTGCTGGGTGATCACTCAACCAACGTTGCAGTTGCTCACATACTTCTTGATCGATGATGCCAGCCTGGCTACTCCGATCTTCGATGACTTGCACTGCCGTCGCCCGTTGTAAACTCGCTGAGACCAGATCTTTGGTAAAGCGCACACTATTGCGCACAATCACGTTGTGGGCGACTTGTGCGAGGAGCGGGCCAAATCGAAAACTGACAGTCAATGGATAATCAACCATGTTGCGCTGCGTGAGTCCTTGACCAAAGCGTTGAATGAGATAGTCCGGACGCGCACCACGCCACTCATAAATTGTCTGGTCGTCGTCGCCGACGACCATGACATCAACATTTGTGGCGGCGATTTTTTGGATGAGCAGTTGCTGACCAAAATTGACGTCCTGATACTCATCAACGATGAGGACACGCAAGCCACCCACGACTTTGCGCCAAAACTGAGGATGATTATCGGCAAGATGTATCAACATGCCAACAAAATCATCGAAGCCAACCGCTTGCAATGACTGCCGCATCTCTTCGAAGCGTGCGTAGACGAGTGGGATATCGCTACTGCTCGCATGCGCGGCACGATCACTCCCTGCGGGAATGAGTGCAGCCTTCCACAATGTTATAGCTGCTGATACGGCATCAACGTCAACCGCACCATCCTCAATAATCCCCTCTTGCACGAGTGATTGAATGGCGCGATGCATCAACAGACGCGATTTATCGCTCTCGTCGTCGAGCCACCACTCAAGTGGCTCAGCAATTACCTGCTCACTGATGGCTTGTTTTATCCAGCGAAACGCAAATGAATGGAACGTATCAACACGCGGTTGGTCGGCTTTGTCGGGCAATAAGAGGCTAATACGCTCTTTGAGTTCGTTGCGTGCAAGTGCGTTATAGGCAAAGACGCGGATGCCACGTGGATCAACACCCAATTCTTTGATGAGATAAGCGACACGCAATACGATGGTGGTAGTTTTGCCGGAGCCGGCCACCGCCAAGACGCGTGCGTGCTGGCGGAGTGGATGGGCGATGACGGCAAGTTGTTCGACGGTCGGATCAGGAATATGCATATAAGAATTATACTGCCATACAACGAACGGCGGTGCGGATGACAATCATCCGCACCGCCGCCATGCACACATACCTAGGTGTTTAGTCAGTCAATGAGCGCAAGTAGCGCACAGACTTAACAAAGCCTTCTTGTGCACCAAACGCATCGTCCTCGTGCTCAACTGAGATGACGCCGTCGTAGCCGACACGACGCAAGGTGGTGATGAACTCACCCCAGCGAATCCGACCGTAGCCGGGCAACACGTAGCGCCACCAGCCTGATGCGTTGCTACCGATGCGCGCGCGGATGGTCGGGTTGACCCATACATCCTTGGCATGCACATGAAAGATGCGATCTTTGAATTCACGTACACCATCGATGTAGTCAATCTCTTGCCAGTCGAGGTGTGATGGGTCGTAGTTGAGACCCATATGGGCGTCTGGGAAGACTTCGAACAACGTGGCGAAGTTCTCGAGATTCTGCAGATTGGTGGCGTACCAGTTCTCGAACATGATTTTGACGCCGTGTTGCTTGGCCAAATCAGCCATGGGGCGCATATGCGCTGGCAAGTCTTCGCGGATAGTCTTGTTGCGGTCTTTGCCCGGGGTTGGGAATCCGGCCAACGCGCCAACCATTTTGCAGTCGAGCTTGGCAGCTAGTTTGATTGCAGCGGCAAAGACTTCTTTGGACTTGGCACGATGCTCGTCACTGACACCGGTCATCATACTGAACCAGTAGCAAACGACGGCTGACAAGCTGATGTTGTGCTTGGCCAGCAATGACTTAAGATTGGCGATGTCCGCATCGGTAACCTTGGTTGCATCAAAGTTGCCGCCTGGCTCGACATTCAGCTCAATTTGTTGCACACCAATCGATGCTGCCCACGCAATCATCTCGGCAATGGGCATTTCACGCACAGGAACCGACAAAATACCGACTTTCATGACAGACCTTTCTGTAAACAAACAGATGGCACACACATACTCGACGGACGCCACTCCGCCGAGGATTCGCTAATCGGCGACCACTGCAATTGGTTTACCACTTGCAGCAGACGCATATATTGCATCCATGAGGCGCGCCTGACGCAAACCCAACAAAGCAGGGCTTGGGGTCTTGGCGATCCCCAATATACAATCACGAAAATTCTCCTGGAGTGAATCGGTGACCGGGACATTCGGATATTTCACCATTTTCCCGTTTTGCCAATGTTCCATGGTCCCACCATAAATGCTCGTTTTGACGCTCCCCGCACTTCCTTGGATATAAATCCCTTGTTCAAATACCGTGGAATCGCCGCTTACAGCTGCCGAACCGAGTGTACCATCCGCAAAGCGCATAATCACGGTACCAGCGATATCAACGGCTTCGCCCTTGTTGTTCACGAAGGCTTGGACCTCAGTAACGGATTGCCCAGTCAAGTAGAGCATGGCATTAAACATGTGTGCACCGCTGTCGTACATGTTCCCACCACCAGATTGCACTGGGTCTGAACGCCATGTCCCCTTTTGAGATTGAATCCACGGCTGTGCGCACACACCGGTGACCAGTGAGAGATGCCCCAAATCGCCGCTTGCAACGCTTTCACGAATATATTGAAACTCACATGTGAATGGCCCTGGAAAGGCCACAGAGACGACTTTGTTGAGCTGTTCGGCTTTTTCGATGAGCGCCAGGGCATCCTCAGTATCAATGACCATCGGCTTCTCAACGAGCACATGCGCACCGGCCTGCATCGCCTCTACAGCTTGACTGAAATGCTGATTATGGGGAGTGACAATGACTACACCATCGAGTTGTTCTTTTTTGAGCATTTCACGGTAATCGGCATAAGTTGCAGGTAGCTTCGTCTTATCAGAGACTGTCTCGAGAATGAAACGATCGAGATTGGTCTGCGACGGCTCTGCCAATGCCACCACACGTGCACCAGGAAGCGCATCAAACATGCGCCCATGATGACGAGCCATGCCACCACATCCGATAATGCCAATCCGCACTTCATGTGCCATCACGACCTCCTCGTGTGCGTCACGTTCTGCTTACATCATCCTACCATACAACGATGTCGATTTTTTCGCAAGCAACGTCTCATCATCCGCATCAAACAGGTACTGGTTGAGGTGATGCTGTGATAACAAAATCATACGATGTCGCTGTGCATTGCGATTCCAGTAGCTACCATCTGGTGTAATAGATAAGGCACCATTATAGCCACCCTCATACAGGAGCGAAAGCATTGGCCCCCAGCGCAGATCGCCCATGCCCACCGGTGGTGTAGCAATTCGCACGTCACCATGACTCAAGACATCTGCGGCACGTACATGCGCAATTTTGTTGGTGTGTTTGTGCGCAAATGCAAGTACATCATCACCCTGTTGCCCCAATATAACCGGATCGAAGACGCAATACACTTGTCCAATCAGCGACCAGATACGTTCATACGCCGTAATTCCATCCACGAAGCCTGTTGTATCCATTTGTACGGCAAAACGCATGCCACTAGCCTACACCGTAGCAATTGTGTGGCGAAGTTCTTGGGCAAACATGTATGCATTCTCATCGAGCACAGACGATCGCATCCCACTGGTCGTGACAAACACCGACGCATCGAGTAACGCGGCATACTCGCTTGCACGTTAACGGAGTGTCTGTGCCTGTTGACGTTGTTCAGCATGCACGACCAAATGATTACAACCAACTAGACTGAATGATGCGCAGCGCACACCGTAAGTATGGAGTACGTGACGCATGGCTTTGATTTGTGATATCGAGACAACTTGTCGCTCTGACATGACAACATCTACAGCAGTGATTTGATGGTCGTTAGCAAAGTGGCAGTCAATCTCGCAGGCGGTGAGGTCAATTTTTGTCGGAAATGATATAAACATAGCGTCTTGTTCCTCATTGAACGAACGACGCCCTATTATAATCGATATTTGCTTGTGCTAATGCGTTACGAACCGCTTGCATATCACGACGACCACCAAATTGCAGTGGCTCAATGAGCATTACAAAGACATCAATTTCTTGAAGTTTCAACGATGTTAATGCACCAACCCACTCAGCATTTGTGTCGCTGGTAATCACACAAAGTGTATTTCCGGCATAAAATTTGCGCTGTGAAAAGAGGTCTGTGAGCGGTGTATTTCCACCACATCGCAATGCGGCCAATCCATCAAACAGCGCAAGTCGCTGTGCAATACCGCGTTGAGGTTCGATGTCGAGTGGGAGTAATCCGTGTGCCAGTAGTCCTACCGCATGCCCCTGTGCAAGCCACTGTTGTGCAACAGATGCAGCCGCCGCCACGGCGTATTCTTCGGTGGAATCTGGGATGGGCATACTCCCCGGCATAAAACTCAATCCACGCCATTCTTGAACTGCGACGTTTGCATCCAATAGCATCCACGCAGTCACACCCGGCTCATTTACGCTCTCTTTGATCATCAGTTGACCGCGTTTTGCGGTAGACCGCCAGTGCACACGCTGAATGCTATCCCCAGGACGGTACTCCCGCACAGATACCACCTGCGGTGCATCATCGCTGGTACGTCGGCCACTACTACGTTGACCGGTCAGCATGGCCCGACCAATGGCTGATAACCGGACGGATTGCGGGCGCGGGTGGACGATGACACGTTCGGACGAGATAAATCGACGTTCAATCCGAAAGAGTCCGAAGGGGTCACTGCCCACAATAATGGTCGGTCCCAACGTATAGACGCCGCGGATCACGGCACGACTGCGCCAGACACGCTGACGCTCTTGCCGTGCACCCAAATCGAGCACAACTCCCATCATGCGTTCGGGGAGTGACGAATCATCAATGACCTCGATCATCGTCCGTGGTATGGGCCATTCATTGCGGATGGAGATGCGTTCACGGATGGTATCGCCAACAACAACACGCGGCGTAAGCACTTGGCGTTCGATGGTGATACCACGCACTGCATAGAGCGACCACACGACACAACTCCCGAGAAGAACGAAAAGGAGGTATCCGTGGCGGGCAAAAATCATCTGCCCTGTCCCTTGAGCAGCGATAACGCCAAGGAAAGCGAGTGCCAACAACCACAAAGGACGTTGAAGGGGAGAGGCTATGCGCATGAGTTACTTTCCAATACAAAATCGCGCAAACACAACATCTAACAAAGATTCACTCACATCTTCTCCGGTAATTTCCCCAAGTGCTGCAATAGCCGCATGCAAATCAACCGCAACGAGATCAGCTGTTTGATGTGCACGTAACCCTTCTATGGCATCAGTAAGGGATTGTGCAGTACGGCGTAATGCATCGACATGCCGTGCATTACTGACACGACGGTCGTGCGGTGACGCATGATCAAGCAAGAACATCGTTAATGCGTGGTGCAAATCAGACAGCCCATCATGCGTACGTGTGGAGACGTGCACAACGGCAGCAAATGATTGCTGACGCAATTGTCGCGCCGCAGTCACGGTGTCTGGAAGCGACGGCAAATCAGATTTGGTGAGCACCAAAATCGCTGGTAACTCTCCGCGTGCTTGCACAACCGCATAATCTTGTTCGGTCAGCGCACTTGATCCGTCGACGAGTATCAGGGCAACATCTGCTTCAGCGGCGACTGCGCGGCTTCGAGCGATACCGAGCTGTTCGATGACGTCTTGGCTATCTGCGCGAATGCCTGCAGTATCCACGAAACGCACAGGTATGCCGCCCACGTCTGCATACTCTTCGAGTGTATCACGAGTTGTACCGGCGATGGGTGAAACAATGGCACGATCATGACGCAGAAATGCATTGAGCAGGCTAGATTTGCCGACATTAGGACGGCCAAGGAGTGCTACTTTTGCACCATCGCGCACAATCATCCCAGCACGTGATTCAGCAATCATACTCTCGATTTCTGATACCACAGTGCATAGTGCGTCGCTGTTGATGGCCGTCTCTTCAACTTCATCAGGAAAATCAATGCGGGCCACCACCGCGGCCATTTCGTAGAGAATGTTGGTACGCAACTGTGCTACGTGCGCACCAAGCCAGCCATCAAGTTGTGCATGCGCCTGTCGCAGTGCATGCGGAGTTTGTGCCTGGATGACATCCATGACGGCTTCGGCTTGACTCAAGTCAATCCGACCCGACACGAATGCGCGCATCGTGAATTCACCCGGATCAGCACTCCGTGCGCCACATTCAATGACGCGCTGTAGCACACGCGTCATAGCAACGCGCCCACCGTGACACGAAATCTCAACTACATCCTCGCCGGTGTAACTTGCCGGACCTGGCATATAAAACGCCAGCACCTCGTCGATTACATGACCATCCACATCATGCACATGCCCGTAGCGCACCACTCGTGGTCGCCATACGCCGGGCCGACGCGGTATCATCACGTGTTGCAAAATCGACAGTGCACCAGCGCCACTGATGCGCATCGTGCCAATTGCTGCCTGACCAGTTGCGGTGGCCAACGCCACTATCGTATCGTTGTACTTCATAACTCCATTTTAACTTCTTATTGACCGCATGATGTTCGTACACACATTTGATATACATTTGTTACACAAAAGATACACCATTTTGAATCTTCGTCAATTCAAAAAATTGATGTGCTATGATTGCCCCAAAGATAAGCTATGGCGTATTCAACAGCACACCAAGGAGTCAACATGGCAAGTGAACGTACCATTCTGCCACGCAGTATTCAGGCACGATGGCATGAGTTCCGTGCATGGATTATGCAGCATCCCGATGCACCGTGGTGGTTACGGGTATTGCGCCTTGGACTCTTTCAATTTGGCATGGGCGTATCATTAGCACCAATTACCGGCACACTCAACCGAGTACTCATTCACGAACTTGCCATATCGGCCGGATTCGTGGCGGCATTGATGTCCATTCACTATTTTGTCTCACCTATCCGTACCGTCGTTGGCCACATCTCCGATCAAAAGCGTATGGAAGGGCGATGGCGAACGCCGTACCTGGTACTTGGCGCTATGCTGACCTATGGTGGATTAGCAACCGCACCCTTTTCATTGATTCTCTTTAGTCCTGAGAGTAATTTGCAAGGGTGGATGGTATATGCCTTTTGTATTGCCATCTTTCTTGTCTATGGCGTTGGGGTAAACATCGTTGAAACCAGTTATCTTGCACTCGTCAGTGACATCACGAGTGATGGAGAGCGTGGCAAAACGCTAGCGGTATTATGGTTGATGTTGGTGATTGGCACTGTCGTTGGCTCACTCGTTGTGGGTCTATTACTGACCAATTACACGCATTACAATCTCGTGCGCGTCATGCAGGGGAGTGCAGTCATCTTTTTGATTTGTACGTTCCTCGCACTGTTCAATCAAGAAAAAATGCGCCCAGATGGTACATTAGTTGCCGAAGTGAGCCGACAAGCGCGACAAAGTCTCGGCAAATCTATCAAAACGGTCTGGCAAAGACCGGCGTTACGTGGCATGTTTTTGATCTTCTTTGTGGCCACACTCGGATTTGGCACGCACGATATTTTGCTTGAGCCATATGGTGGTGAAGTACTCGGCATGAGTGTCACCGCAACGACATTTTTGACGGCCATCTGGGGTGTCGCGATGATTATTGCTATCGTGATTGCTGGTTGGTGGTTATGGCGGGGCGAGGCAAGTGGCAAACTCCTCATTGCAGGAGGTATTGCCGGCATTGTTGGATTTGGCATCGTATCGCTCAGCGGATTTGGGGGTGGTGCGCTACTCTTCCAATTTGGCGTAGCCGTCATTGGTATGGGGCGCGGTTTATTTATTGTTGGAAGCATCGCCACGGTCATGCAACTCGCCGACAACGCACACACGGGGCTCTTTTTGGGGATGTGGGGTGTTGTGCAAGCGCTCGCACAGGGCTTTGGGACGATCGGCGGTGGTGTTGCTCGCGATTACATCCAAGCAGCAACTAATAATGTTGTGCTTGGGTATGTCGGCGTGTACTTGGTAGCCGGTGCGTTCCTCATTCTTATGGTCGGTTACATGATTATCCGCCGCGTTGATCGCCGCCTTGCAAACGGTGAAATTCGTTCACCGTGGAGTGGGTTGCAGGATATCCCCGCAGACCAACTTCTTTACTAAGGGGTATACATGCACTATCTGATTGCCATCAGCTATGCCATCATTCTCTGGTGGGTCAGTACTGGCATCATCATCATTCTCTACCGCCAAGCACGTTGGACATACGATGCCACCTTTGGTGGTCTCAGTGTTGTTGCC
>VGPG01000065.1 GCA_016875555.1 Chloroflexota bacterium
TGCCTTTCGTCCTCCATTTGATTGTGGTGATGACCGCTTTCGGAGACATCAACGCATGGGGAAGCCATGTTTGTACTATGACATGCGCCGTTGTTTGGGGCCGTGTGTCCCCGCGTTGGTTGATCAACGCGAGTACAAACAGACAATCGATTCGGTGTGTCGCTTTCTTGAAGGCAAAACCGAAGACGTGCTTAAGACGTTGCGTAAACGCATGCGTACTGCTGCCGACGACATGAACTTTGAACGTGCCGCATTTGTACGCGATCAAATCAAAGAAATAGAACAAATCGGCCAACGCCAACAGGTGATGCGCACCGTGAATACCGATCAAGACGTGGTAGCCTTTGCCCGAGAAGATGGCTCAGCAGTCGTACAAATCTTCTACATCCGCAACGGTAAACTTATCGGCGCAGAACCATTTGCCTTGCAGAATACCGAGGATGAAGATGATGCGCAGTTGCTCGCATCCTTTTTGACGCAATTTTATGACCATGCTGCTGAGGTTCCACCGAACATTTTGCTGGCCGAGCACGTTGAAGAACCGATGATCATAGAACGCTGGCTCACACAAAAACGTGGCCAAAAAGTTGAAATCAGCGTCCCCCGTAAAGGTGAAAAGCGTGAATTGGTCGAAATGGCAACGGCAAATGCACATCGTAAACTCGCCGAAATACGTGCGAGCTGGATGGACAGCGAAAAACGTTCACTCCTCGGTCTTCGTGAATTGACCACCATCTTGCAACTTGCCGAGTTACCCCGTCGTATTGAGTGTTTTGATGTGTCTAATACGCAAGGGACAAATTCGGTTGGGGCAATGACCGTCTTTGAAGATGGTGAGGCCAAAAAAGCGCACTATCGCAAATTTCGAATTAAATCGGTTGACACCCCCAACGACGTTGGTGCAATGCGCGAAATGATTGAACGGCGCTTCAAGCGCGCAGCGGCTGCGTTAGGTGAGGATGTACTTATCCCGGTCAGTGAATTAGCCGCTGATAATGCCAAGGATGACGCTACACAACAAAAGGAGCAGGAAGCATGGTCACTGCTCCCGGATCTCATATTAATCGACGGTGGCGTCGGACAACTTGGTGCGGCAGTGGCATCACTGACGATCCTCGGATTTCAACACATCCCCATCGTGGGCGTAGTCAAAGGTCCGAATCGTGACCGATTCGATATCCTTCTGCCCGGCGCAAAAGAGCTAATTGTGCTCGATCGCAATAGTCCTGCACTTGGTCTGGTTCAAACTATTGACGAAGAGACCGACCGGTTCGCCAAGAACTACCATCGCACACTCCGCGCTAAATCGATGAAGAGTTCTACCCTCGAAGAAATTGCAGGGATAGGCCCAAAGCGTCGTCAGGCGTTGCTCAAAGCGTTTGGGTCCCTCGACGCCATCCGCAACGCATCTATCGAGGAACTGGCGGCTATCCCGGGTATGACTCGTAAATCTGCCGAAGAACTCAAATCGTTGTTATAGCATTTCGCACGGCGCTTGAGAAGGATCACACTACCGTCGTTGCATGTCGGCCAGGCACGTGGGAGTCGAAAGAGTGAACCGGCGTGCAATCTCCGTGTGGGGTAATGCGCCCAAAGAGATTGCACGGCAGCGAATGGCTACACCTACGTCATTGCATGTCGGCCAAAGGGCATGTGCGCTACATAACCGACGTATTCACCGTAAAGCCACAGCACCGCTGTGGCTCTCTTGCATGGCCAACCCAATATGGTAAGATATCCCCACGGATAAACCAGATGAGAGGTGTCTATGTTTGATGCCACCCAGTACGCGACGTTGCGTGCCGTCGTCGACTGCATGATCCCTGCCGATGAAGCCCCTGGAGGCTTGATGGCTGGGGTAGATCGCTATTTAATTCATTTCTTACAACATGACGGGGTTGGATTTGTCTCCCAGTACCAATCAGCATTAACTGCGCTCCAGCATGAGGCTGAACTCCGCCATGCCGCCAGTTTCGCACAGCTGTCGCAGGCACAGGCAACCAATCTGCTGCATGCGCTAGAACGCAACGAGACCCAAGCAGTGTGGCGCACCTCACCAAGCGCCTTTGTGGCCACGATGGCTGAGCACTGTGCTGAGGGGTTTTATGCGGATCCTCGTCAAGGTGGTAACGCACACGGCGTATCGTGGATCAGTATTGGATTCGAGGAACGCCGATGAAATATGATGCCATCATTGTGGGTGCCGGTGCCGGCGGTGGTGTGACCGCTGCACTGCTTGCCGAGTCTGGTGCCAAAGTTCTTTTGATAGAACGTGGCAAACATCACACGTTTGCCGACGAAAAAACTGACCACCTTCGCAATCATCGTCTATCGCAGTACGGTCAAAATACTGGACCTGGCGAAGGCAATCCACGCGTATTTGTAACTCCAGACGGGGTTGAACACATCGTACAACCATACGAAAGTGGTTACAACAATAATGCCATGGCAGTCGGTGGTGGGACGCCCGTATACGGTGGCCAAGCGTGGCGATTCTTGCCCGACGACTTTCGTATGGCTTCACGGTATGGTGTTCCAAAAGGTAGTTCACTAGCCGATTGGCCGATTACCTATGCAGAACTGGCACCCTACTACGAAAAGGTTGAATACGAAGTAGGTGTATCAGGCGATAGTGCACTGGCCGCGCAAGTTTGGCCGCGTGCGAATCCATATACCATGCCGCCGGTTGCGAAAACAGCACGTGGCACCTATCTGCAACACGCGGCGAATGCACTCGGATGGCACACATTCACACCGCCGTTGCTCATTAATTCTGTGCCGTACAACCAGCGCCCTGCATGTACGGGGTGTACACTTTGTGTCGGCTTTGCATGTCATGTCAACGCAAAAAACGGCACGCATAACACGATGATTCCCCGTGCACTCGCAACTGGGAACTGCACATTGCTCACCGAAACGATGGTTTTGCACATCAACATGCATGACGCGCGTACGGCTGCGGGTGTCACATACGAAAGCGCAGATGGTCAACGTCATACGGTTGATGCCGGATTGGTCATCGTCTCAAGTAACGCCATCGAGACGCCACGGCTACTGTTTAATTCGGCAACCTCTGACCATCCGCACGGGTTGGGCAATCACTCAGGGCACCTGGGGCGTCATCTTCAGGGACACATGTACCCGCGTGCCATTGGCCTCGCTCCTGAGCCTATCTGGGATGGCCAAGGTCCTGGTGTGAGTATTTGCACCACGCAGTTCAGTCATGGTAACCCCGATATCATCGGCGGGGGCATGCTGGCCGATGAGTTTATCACCTTGCCAATCATCTTTTGGAAGCGCTTCATGCCACCTGAAGTGCCCCGTTGGGGGCAGGCTGCCAAGGAGTTCATGCGCCACGCCTACCCACGCTTCATTGATATCACCGGCCCCATCCAAGATATCCCAAATCCTGAATCACGCGTGACCATCGATGCTTCTGTGCGCGATCGCTACGGCCTCCCCGTTGCACGACTTTCAGGACAGGTGCATCCCGAGTCCGTCAGGACGGCGACATTCATGTATGAACGCGCCAAAGAGTGGTTGCAGGCTGCCGGCGTAGAACGTATCTGGGGCAAGCCGCCGTCGTCGTGGTTGAGTGCTGGTCAGCATCAAGCGGGTACCTGTCGCATGGGCGATGATCCGGCCACATCGGTCACCAACCGCCATGGACAAATTCATGCCATCAACAACCTGTACGTGGCTGACGGTTCACTGCACGTCACCAATGGTGGCTTCAACCCGGTATTGACCATCATGGCGAATTCGTATCGCGTGGCTGAAGGTATTGTGCGGCGCGGTAAATAACACCACCCCCGGTAGATACGCAGCACGCTTTGTATCTACCGGGGGCGTAATTACGCCGTGGTTTCTATTTCTTTGACCTTGGCTTTGGCTTTGGCCATTGACATGAGCAATACGCCACCGATAATCAACGGGATGGCGAGGAGCATGGTCGAGCTAATTGTTTCACCAGCAATCAAAAACCCCAACAAAATCGCCACCATCGGATTGACGTATGCAGAACTGATTGCTAATGATGGTCGTACGCGCGGGATTAAGTAGGCGTATGCAGTAAACCCAATAAATGAACCGAAGATGACCAAATATGCGAATGCAATCAGCGATGTCGTAGTCGGTACTTGCGTGAAGTGTTCACCGGAGAGTGTAGCGGCAATTCCTAATGAAATACTCGCCCCCAGCATGTGTACGCCACTCCCCATGAAACTTTCTGCTTGATTCACGCGCGGAATCAAGACCGTCCCAAATGCCCACCCCATAGCCGCCATGATGAGCATCATAAAGCCAAATGGCGCTGCCTGAATATTGCCGTCGAATGATAAAACACCTGCTCCGGCAAATCCAACGACCAGACCGACGACCTCGCGACGAGTGGGCCACAATCCCCAAAATCCCGCAAAAATAGCCGCCCAAATCGGTGAGCTTGCCAGAATCAACGCAGTGAGACTTGTCGAGATATATCCGAGACCAAGCACAACACCACCATTACCAAGACCCAACAAAATCACACCTATGCCGAGACCGCCCAATAATTGTCGCAATGACGGCCATTCACCACCGCGCCAACGCATGAAGAGCATCATGCCAAGACCGGCAATTGCAAAGCGCATGCTTGCCATGGTCAACGGTGGAAAGCTCTCTCGCGCAAATTTCATTCCTAAATACGTAGAACCCCAAATCGTATAGGTCGCCAACAACGCCAAGCCAATCTTGAACCGGTCTGACACGTGCGTTTCCTTAATCCATGGTATGCCCTGATGTCGCTATTGTACCCTAATCTGGCAGCCAAACAAATGCCCCCCAGTTTGTGCCGAGGGGCAAATCTGCGCATCACTTGTTGCTCGCAAAGATCTCCTTGAGAAAGAATCCCGTGTGTGATGCGTCAATTGTCGCTACCGCTTCTGGAATTCCCATGCCCACCACACTTCCGCCGCCACTACCGCCTTCGGGACCCATGTCAATAATCCAGTCGGCGGTTTTGATGACGTCCAAATTGTGCTCAATAACAAGCACCGTGTTTCCGGCATCGACAAGTCGATGCAGTACCGTCAATAGCCGTTGTACGTCAGCAAAGTGCAGGCCAGTTGTCGGTTCGTCCAAAATATAGATGGTTCGACCCGTATCCATGCGTGCGAGTTCTCGTGAGAGTTTGATGCGCTGTGCCTCACCGCCTGATAACGTGGTTGCCTGTTGCCCAAGGGCGATGTAGTCCAGACCGACGTCGTGGAGCGTGTTGAGAATGCGTGTGACTCGTGGAATATGCGCAAAGAACTCAAGCGCGGTTTGCACATCCATCTCAAGGACATCTGCAATCGTTTTGCCACGGTACTTTACTGCCAGTGTTTCACGGTTGTATCGTTTACCTTTGCAGACATCACACCGTACAGCGACATCAGCGAGAAATTGCATATCAATCATCTGTACCCCGGCACCTTCACACGCTTCGCACCGTCCGCCCTTGGTGTTAAATGAAAAGCGACCTACCTCGTACCCGCGAACTTTGGCTTCGGGTGTTTGTGCGAACAAATCGCGAATCAAATCAAACAACTTAACATACGTTGCAGGATTCGATCGAGGTGTACGCCCGATGGGCTGTTGGTCAATATCAATTACTTTGTCGAGATGCTCTAAGCCGTGTATAGACGTAATCGGTCCCGGACTTAGTTGTGCGCGACTCAGTCGATTTGCAAGTGTCGGATACAGTGTTCCATTGATGACGGATGACTTGCCTGATCCCGAAACGCCGGTCACTGCCACGAATGTACCAAGGGGGAATTTGATATCTACGCCCCGCAAGTTGTTCATGGTTGCCCCGGTCATTTCGATCCAGTGACCGTTACCGCTGCGACGCACCTTAGGCGTCTCAATAGTCAACTTGCCAGAAAGGTATGCGCCTGTCACCGATAACTCGTTTTTGGCAACCTCGTCTGGGTGGGCTGCGGCCACCACCGTGCCCCCTTTTACGCCTGCTCCCGGCCCAAAGTCAATCAAAAAGTCGGCTGCTTGCATCGTTTCGAGGTCGTGCTCAACCACAATCACGCTATTGCCCAAATCACGCAATTTGATGAGCGTGTTCAGTAACTTTCGATTGTCACGTTGATGTAAACCGATGCTCGGCTCGTCGAGGATATACATGACGCCGACCAAACCGGAGCCAATTTGTGAGGCTAATCGAATGCGTTGTGCTTCACCACCAGACAAACTTGGTGCTGCACGTTCAAGTGTCAAGTAATGCAAGCCAACATTCAACAAAAATCCAAGTCGGTCCCGGATCTCTTTGAGAATGTCATCAGCAATGGTAAGTGCATTGCCGGTCAGGGCCATAACATGCCGATTACGAACATCCGCATCGTTGTTACCGGCGAGTGCATTTGCCCAGCGATGCGCATCATTGATGTTCATCGCGCATACCTCACTGATTGACCAACCACCGACGCGCACTGCGCGACTTTCGGCACGCAAACGAGCGCCTCGACAAGTTGGACACGGTTGTTCGCTCATAAAGGACGCATAAAACTCGCGTGTCATGTCACTACCAGTCTGGTGATACCGTCGGTTAATCTCGGCAACAAGACCTTCCCACGTGCGCATAAACTCACCGCGCGCGCCGCTTTCTTCGTTATTCCAGGCGAATTTGATGCGCTCTTTGCCACTACCGTTGAGAATCACGTTACGCGCGCGGTCACTCAATTCGCGCCACGGCATGTCAAGATCAATCTCAAATTGCTGAGCAATTGCCAATAACGACCGATACCCCCAACCATCTTTCTTTTTGCGCAATTCACCCCAGTACGGGATTGCACCGTCGTGCAACGACAATGAATCATTCGGCACTAGCAATGCATTATCGACCTCAAGTCGCACGCCTAAGCCCGTACAATCTGGACATGCCCCTTGTGGCGAATTAAACGAGAATTGTTGTGGAGTTAACTCACCGAATGAAATCCCACATGTGGTACACGTGTTCTCTTCACTCATAATCCACTCGTTGACTTGATCGGCTTGCTCTTCGTCGCTTTTGGGGCGATCAACAATCGAGATAATACAGACGCCTTCGCCAGTGCGTACCGCCAACTCAACTGCGTCAGTTAACCGTGTCACGTATGCATTCCAAGCACGTTGCGTGCCTGCGCCTGCTTTACCGACACCACTCGCACCTCGGTCATCTTCTTGGTCTCGTGCCGGGACAGCTAGACGATCCACAACCACTTCGATTGAGTGTTTGATTTTTTTGTTTAACTTGATCTCGCTACTCAAGTCCAATATCTCGCCGTTGACGCGCACGCGTGTAAATCCCTCTGCGCGCGCATCTTGAAAGACTTCTTTGTATTCACCTTTACGACGTGATACGAGTGGGGCAAGTACCATAAATCGCGTTCCAGTCGGCAAATCAAGCACGCGATCGGTCATTTGCTCAGCGCTTTGCGATGCAACTGGTTGGTCACACACGTGGCAGTGTTGTGTACCGACTCGACCATACAACAAACGCATGTAGTCATATATCTCAGTGACCGTGCCCACCGTTGAGCGTGGGTTCTTGCTGGCACTTTTTTGTTCAATTGCAATAGCCGGCGACAATCCACCAATAAAGTCGACTTTGGGCTTTTCGAGCTGACCCAAGAACTGCCGTGCATAGGCAGATAATGACTCTACATAACGACGCTGACCTTCTGCATATAGCGTATCGAATGCCAATGATGATTTACCAGATCCGGAGACTCCGGTCAGAACGACCAATTTGTCGCGCGGAATCGTCAGATCAATGCCTTTGAGGTTGTGTTCGCGTGCGCCGCGAATCACGATGCTGTCTCGTGCCATATCACGCCTATCTACCGGAGGTGAACAATTGTGCTACTTTTTGTATTGTACTCGTTTTTGTGTTTTTATGTGATAAATAAATACACTACACACACAGTGTTAACTATATTCATCCTAGGAGGGTTGGTGAGCATGTCGGTTCGCCAAAAAAAGAGGTCACATGCACTGCATGTGACCTCTTCACGCGGTAGCTCAAGAGGTCATTGCGCGAAAGCGCGACAGGGCAATTTGGATGCTCCAGGCTACAAACGCACAAAGGAGCGTTAATGCGATGAGGGATGACATAATCGGAGTATGCACGGCAAATGCAGGTCGAGCCACCTCGATATACCAGGTTGCGGGATTAAACATAGCCAACCAACGCATCCAGGTCGGTACATTTTCGAGGGGATAAAGCGCATTCGACGCAAACAGCATTGGCAAATTAAACAGAAAGATCATTCCGTGGTAGCCCATGATGCTCTTCGATCGCATTGCGACGGCCAAAGCAATACTGGCAAATCCCACCGCAAATAAGATGAGCGCAACCACACTCATCGCAAGATTGCCGATATCACCTGAGATCCGCGCACCAGCCACGAACGCAACACTTAACACGATAAATATCTGAAAAAACGATTTACTTACGGTAGCCAGGATATGGCCCAGCAAGATACTCATGCGTGGGATGGGTGCCACCTGGTATTCACGCAATATACCGCGCAAGCGTTCATCTAAGAACATCATGCCACCTCCAGTAGCACTCCCCAGCGCAGTTAACGCCAAGATGCCCGGTAACATGAAGCTCACATAATCGCCATCGCCGGGGAGCATACGCCCCATACCGATGCCAAATAACGCAACCCACAATATTGGTTGAATAATTAAACCGCCCAATTCTTCGCGATTACGAAAGAATTTGCGCATGTGGCGTAGCCATATGGTATGTGTTGCTGTGTACATCAGCTGCTCCTATCGCTCGTCACGCAAGGCACGCCCAGTTGCCTGCAAGAAGACGTCGCCCAGACTTGGACGGGTGATACTCACTTCTTCAATCGTGTTACCCGATTGATTGACGAATTCAATGACCTGTGTGATGCGGCGTGCCCCGATGTCGACACCTATCCGTATTTCAGTTTCTGAGGCCTGCCAACTCGTCACCCACTGTTCGCTCGTCCACTCCGGTGTATGTAGGTGCGTAAATGTCCCTGACAAGCGAATCAAGTCGCTCCCGAGTTGGCCAATCAATGCACTTGGGGTGCCTTCGTGCATCATCTTGCCATGATCGATAATACCAACCACATCGGCGAGTGCTTCAGCTTCATCCATTCCATGCGTCGTCAGCAGCACCGTCATACCTTGTTGTGTTTTGAGCATGCGTATGTAGTCCCAGATGAGCGCACGATGCTGTGGGTCGAGCCCCTGCGTAGGTTCATCCAAAAAGAGCACCTTGGGCTCCATCATCAGACAACGGGCCAATTCTAGCCGACGACGCATACCGCCTGAATATGTGCCTGTCATGCGGTCGATGGCGTCACCTAGTCCAACCATTTCAACCAAATCAGTGATGCGCGCACGGCGTTTCGACGCTTCGATGTTGTAGAGCCGTCCAGCAAAATCTAATGCCTCACGTCCCGTCAAGTCCCGATCGAGGACTAGGTCTTGAAATGTTACCCCTATTACACGTCGCACTAAGTCAGATTCACGTTCCACATCGTGGCCGTTGATAGTGATGCTCCCTTGGTCCGGTTTCAGCAAGGTTGTGAGCATATTGATGGTCGTACTTTTTCCGGCACCGTTCGGTCCGAGTAGCGCATACACACTCCCTGGCATGACGGACACGCTTATATTGCGTACGGCCACCACTTCGCCGAAGCGTTTGGCGAGTGTACGAGCCTGAATCATTGGCTGCATAGATTACTCCATCAAAAAGCCAACACACCACATGCGGTGTATTGGCTACAAATGGCGACTCCGACTGGGTTCGAACCAGCAACCTCAACCTCCGGAGGGTTGCGCTCTATCCAATTGAGCTACGGAGTCACATGCAAATAATAGCACCCGCACATACGTGGGTCAAGCTGGCTTGACTGTTCTATCATACTCGACTTTTTGCAGGTTGCTGCGACCGTTGCGCAATCAAATACCACGTCACACTCCCTGCAGTAATCAGTGCGCCAATGTATTCAGCTGGCGTAGAAAGCCACTCGTTCATCACGATTCCGCCGGCGATTGCTGCAACCGGTAAACGCCATGCCTGCACTGAGGTCACAAGTGGTGCACCGAGTTTTCGGAGTGTGTAGACTTGTAACAAATTCGCGCCAATTACAATCCCTAGCGCAAAGATTAAAAAAATAGTCCATTGATACGAAGTGAGTTGTTGCCAGCGGCTCCAATCTTCGTTCGCTCCCACACTCAGTGGAATCGAGGATGCGACCACCGCAATGAGTTGGAGCAAAAAAGTCGCTTCACTCGAAATATTGTGTTTGTGCGTGCGTCGGACCGACAACATGTAGAGGGCTAACATAACACTGCTTGTCACTGCGAGTGCCACACCTACCCAACTACTGGTACTCCCACCCTGCCAGAACGACTCCGCTTGCATTTCGGAACTCAACATGATGATGGCTCCGGTCATCGATATGCCCAAGACTAATGCTGTTTTTGCGGGTGGTGGATCGTCGAACCAGAATTTGCCCATGATAGCGACGAGAGGAGGAGTAAGTAACCCAATTAATGTAACTTGCGCTGCTGGCGCATAGCGCGCTGCTAAGACGTTCGTGATTGCACGTAATGCAGCAAATACTGCAACCATCCATCCTGCGCGAATCAACAGTTGGCGAAATTCACCGCGCAGACCAACCACAACACACATCACAATCATGGCAAATCCGTTCGCCACGGTCAAGAGCGTTAATCCAGGTAGTCCTGCTTCAATTTGTAAATATCGTGCAAGTACCGGATATATCCCCCATGCACTATGCCCCAAAAGTGCGGCCAACAGCCATAACGGTGCAATCCCTTTGGTGTGCATCTGTGTAACCCCAATAAAAAACCGACTCCGCTGAGGAGCCGGTACATCTCAAGTTGGTCGGGGCGAGAGGATTCGAACCTCCGACCTCAGCGTCCCGAACGCTGCGCTCTACCAGGCTGAGCCACGCCCCGCTAACAAATTGGTGCCGGAGGTGGGAGTCGAACCCACATGAAGTTGCCCTCAATGGTTTTTGAGACCATCGCGTCTGCCATTCCGCCACTCCGGCTCGTAACGCCTGGTGCATCACGCGCATCACTTACGAATTAGGAGTATAACCGACAGCGCGTTGAATGTCAAATCGAAAATGTCGATTGCATTCACACGATTAACATTCGGCCACGGTTGGAGAGGCGCATTACCAGTCGCATGTTGATGTAGAACAGTAACGCAGTTGTAGCACTCGTGAGCAACATTCCCTCAAGAAAGTTTAGGTTCTGCGTGCCACTGATTTCCATGAGCCCCGAAATAATCGTTGAGATAATGTGTAACACAAAGAATGGTAGTGCAATCAAATATCGCTGCCGCAGAATATAGCTCAGCAACATGAAGTCGATAATCAATAATGCGCTTGAGATGGCGACAATCGGAATAAATGCCCAGTACTTCGGGTATTCAACGAATGCCCATATCGTGGCACCATGGACAATCACAAACAAAATGATTGTGCGCCACCAACTTGGTATGTTCAACGAAACTCTGTCCCACCCAATAAATCCCGACAAAATACACATGTACCCCGAGGCAATAATCGGGTTTGCAAAAATCATCCAGTCGTGCAACTGTACAGATGGTACATCTGGGATCTGCGTTGCAGCTTTGAAGATGAGTCCGACGACGATGATAAAAACCCCTGCGTTGCTCATCATTTCACGACGCACGCTGCGTCGTCCGGCAAGTGCACGTATGTGACTGAGTGCCGCGATCGTTAGCCCAATCGCAAAGATGTGTACGGATAAGGTGCCAATCACGCTTGTCATACAGCTGAATCCTTGCTTATAGAAACCTGATACAATACTACTACACTGCTTAATACTATTTCAAGTAACAATATAGTGACACAAAAAAAGCGCCGGTAATAATGACATTACCGGCGTGACGTGATTGTTTACAGAGGAATGAATCAGGGTGCGATATGTGTCAACATGCTGCGGAAGAGTGAAGTTGTGCTGACAGCAATGCGCACATTCGCGTCAGTAGTCGCCCCTGCGGCATCATGCACACGAATGACGATGCGGTCACTGAGTGCAGTTGCACCATTGTTGTGGTACGCGAGTCGTTTGCGAACAAGATCATTCAAGGTGAAATGTGCTCCGACTGTGAGCGTTCGACCACCGAGCAAGACCGTTCCATGTGCCGGGGCCTCAACCAATGAGTACGTCAGGTGATTTGCTGAAGTTTCGAAGTCGGATGCCTTGATAATCCGATTGTCGAGGGCAACCACCCCATGCCGTACAACGTTGGGTGTGCCAATGATGAGCAGAGTTGGAGATTGATTCG
>VGPG01000066.1 GCA_016875555.1 Chloroflexota bacterium
CGTGGCACGATCGGTTGGTGGCATTATCACGCTGGTGTTACTACTCCGTGGGCGCGCCGGATTATGGCTGCGAATCCAGTTCCAAGTACAACGCGACATGATAATGCGTATTGTGCGCGTCGGTTGGCCTTTTGCTGGTGAACAACTGGTGTTTCAATGTGCGTTAATTTTGTTCATTGGTATGATTAATCAGCTCGGCACAGCCGCCTACGCCGCCCATAATTTGGTAATTCGCATTGAGTCATTGGCCTTCTTACCAGGTTGGGGCTACGGTATTGCGGCGTCCGCATTGGTCGGCCAAGCGCTTGGTGCCAAACGACCCGACGAAGCCAAGGCTGCGGCCAACGAGGCACTCACGCAGACATCGGTGATGATGCTCGTGCTTGGCGGAGTGATGGTCGCATTCCCTGAGCCGTTGCTCACGTTTTTTGTCAATGATCCCACGGTTATTGCGGCTGGGATTATTCCGCTACAAATCGCAGGCGCGTTTCAAATTGCCATGGGTGCGAATTTTGTCTTGTCAGGTGCCTTGCGTGGCGCAGGTGATACCCGCTGGCCCCTCTACACCAAAGTCATCAGTACCTGGGGCCTACGTCTGCCCATCACCTACGTGCTCTTGTTGAGCGGCTTCGGTTTGACTGGTGTCTGGATTGCCATGGGCGTCGATTTTTGTAGTCAGGCACTCTTAGCGTATATTCGTTTCCGTCAGGATAAATGGCAGACCATGCAAGTGTAGTGAGGTAGCGTCATGGTGGATAGTCCCCTGCGCACACGGCGTATTCATCTTTCGATTGCGGGCAATATTGGTGTTGGCAAAAGCACACTCGTTGGCATCCTTGCGGAAGAACTCGGTTGGCAGCCGTACTACGAGCTTGTCGGTGATCACCCGTATCTTGATGACTATTACGCCGATCGTGAGCGTTGGGGCTTTCATAGCCAAATCTGGTTTTTAACACAGCGTTTTGAGCAACATCTTGAAATTAGCGACATGCCCGGATCGGTCATCGAGGATCGCAGCATGTATGAGGATTATGAGATTTTTGTCAAAGGGCTCTACGAAGAACAGATTCTCTCGGCACGCGATTTTCGTACCTATCGTCGTCTCTATACAACGCTCGTCCAGCGCATTCAACCGCCCACGCTTGTGGTCTATTTGCAGGCATCGATCGAAACACTACAACGCCGGATTGCACAACGTGCTCGGCCGAGTGAAATGCATATTCCACCGGCCTATTTGCGTCGTCTGAATCAACGATACGATGAATGGATGGGGAGCTTTGATCGATGTCCCGTGTTGGCCATCCCCACTGACCAACTTGATTTTGCACATACGGTTACCGGCCGTCGTGATGTGGTTGAGCGTATTGTGCGTGCGCTCGGCATCCACCCTCCGACCCAGGAGCGTTTTTTGTCATAAAGGTGTGAAATTTTACAAAAGCTATTCGTATAAAATTATAAAGTTGTGAAAAATTACGAAATATATAGATTCTATGCGTGGTACGCTACGCATATCGTAAAGAAGCAAACATCGTATGAACGTTGGAACGCGGAATGTAGTTGATTTGATGCAAAATGAGGAACGTCATGCTGAGTTTAGTGAATTTAAGTGACGAACAAATTAAAAATCGCATTGTCGAGCTGATGAAGGTCATTCGAAAGCGGTTGCGTCAGCAAAACATCAATATCGTAGTCGACAAAGAGAGTATTAGTTCGACACTCAAAAACAAACGACGTCCTGCCCTCTCGTTGGTCGAAATGGTCCAAGCGCGCGGATGTGATATCACGCCAGGGCGATTTTCGGATATCTTTTTGGTACGGCCGAATCACGTAGTCAATGCGCGTGTTGATGAACTTATTACAACATTTGAAGTCATCTTGGAGGTCAATCCACCGGTGATTTCTGCCATCGAACTATTAGAATTATGCAATTTGATGCGTCTCCCTATCGGCGATGTCTCGCGTTTTTCAAAGTACTTTGCCAGCGATGATTGGCGCAAAGCGCTACAACACTACGACATTGTACCGTTTCGTATGAGTGAGGATGGCACACTAATTGACCGCGACGACTACGTCAACGACGTGGTCGACGTCATCATGACTGCCTGGCGTCGTCAAGTGCACGATGCACCCCAACACGTAGTTATCAGTGGTCCGTCGGGTGTGGGTAAGAGCGCGGTCGCCATGATGGCAGCCCGGCGCATCGAACCGCTGTACGACCACCAAGTTTATGTAGTGTCCGTGCCAGCCAATATGACGCATATTGATGATGTCTACCGTGCGATTGGCTTGACGTCGGGCATGAAACTCTTCGGCAACGAGACCTGGTTGATGCGCTTGCGCACGGCTGACCGTATTCAGAACGCAGTCATCGTTCTCGATGATCTGAATGGTAACGAAAAAATTACCCCTAAACATGTGCTCTATCACCTCTTTCAACAACTACCGAATCTGCATATGATTGTGACCACCCAAGTCGCAGGGCTCGCCCATGCGTTTGACCAAGTCCACGAAATCGTCTTGCCGCCACTCGACACGACACACGCACATAAATTGTTCTGGAACGTATACCGCAGTGCTGATGGTGGTGATATGGATCCCGCCAAGGTGAACGCGCTCATCGAACAGACACACGGGTATCCCATGCATATTATTGTGGCAGCCAATAGTATTGCGGCTGGGCTTGATCCTTCTAGCGTTGACGTGTACCGGAGCCTCGTTTACAGTTATTCTCCGCTGGCGCAACGCATATTGCGCATCATGGTCATGGTACGACATCCACTCAGTGAGCAGTTTTGGCATCTGCTGAGTGAGTATTTGCAGGTGCAAAATCACGTCATCATCAAAAGCCAACTCTCATTACTCGAACGGCGCCAAGTGATTTCAAACCGCCGGAGTGAAGGGGTCGTTATCCACGACGTGATGCGGGGTTCGATTATGGCGTTGATGAGCGACGCCGAGCGTCACCATGTGCTGACCGAGATGAGTCGGTTACTCACGAAGTCTATTCACGAAGTTGATGTCGAAGGAGATGTATTTGCCCGGCAACTTACGACATTCGATGTGCTCGCTGCCTACGATTTGCTCCAACAGATGTATGAGCGCGAGATGTTTGACCATGCGGCACATCTGGTCATTCAGTGGCAGATTGTGTGGATTTGGCATGGTATGAGCGCCGAACTTTGTACGATTTCGAATCAAATTCTGCGGGCTATCGGTGAATCCCATGCACTCTACGGCGACGTTTTGTTTGCCATCGGCAGTTACTATGGCCATCGTGGTATCGTGGATAGTACGATTCGGTATCTCAATCAGTCCATGGTCCGAGCTGAACGCATGCAACAGTCGCAATTGTGGGCCATGTCGGCACTTGAATGCGGATTGCACGGTCTTCAGTCAATTGGATGGCAAGAATCAGAACGCTTACTCCTCCGCGCACTATCCGAGTTCGATATCCTCGGCCTGCCGGGGTGGGTGGCACGATGCTACGATACCCTTTCGTATATCTACTTGATTGCCGGTCAACCCAATCAAAGCGTGAAGATGAGTGATGAGGCACTAAAGATATATGGCTATAAATCGATTTCATTTGGTGCTGCGGATTCCATGCAAATCGCGGTTTAATCTTTATGGTTATGGGCGACTACGAAATGGCGCGTAACGAACTCTTCACCGCTGACGGCATGTACAGCAAACTTAAAGCTCCGAGTAATAACGCTGCTGTTCACCTGCGCATGGCGGCGGTCTTTGCTCTGAATAATCAACCAAATGATGCGCGTCACTACATTACCAAAGCGTTCAAGGTGCTTGAGCGTAGTGGTGGCCTCAATGATCTGCTCTACATCGTTGATGTCTTTGCGGCAATAAGTCTTGCCGAAGGTGACGCAGTGACGGCGGTTAGACTTGCTACCGCCTGTACCATTGTGCGCGACCAGTACGGTCTTGTTCGTGGCGAGGCCCTCGATGGCATCGTGCGGCGGCTGATGGCCTATGCCGATATGCTCGCAGGTGATGAACACATCCCGCCTGCACCGGCCAATTTGACCGATCTGATCATGTTAGTACGAAGTCGTTTGTTGACCGCACAAACGGCCGTGTAAGCGTGCCCAGCCAGTACCTTTGCGGTGTGGCGCGTTATGCGGATTCAATCTCTCTGATGCGGGTAATGAGAGATTCGTCATACGCAGGTAGGATGGAGCGCAAGTCGAGCCAGAGCGCTTGTTCTGCGATGCGTCCAACGATGGCAGGTGTGCCCATGCGGAGTTGATGCGCTAGGTGCTGCGGTGCCTGATGCGGGCGCACGAGCGCAAACGACGGCAACGTGTCGCCGGGGAGTGAACCACCGCCAATGGTACTTTCACAGGGATGAACATGCCAGTGAGACGGTAGCTGGGCGTGTATGCGTTGTGCTCGCTGATTGAGATTATCGAGGCTGGTGCTCATCATCTGCCAAATAGGAATCTCGGCACACGCACGACCCGACAAATAGCTCTGTAATGTGGCATGTAATGCGGCCATGATGAGTTTGTCGATTCGAATGGCGCGCATGAGGGGATGCGCAATCAGGCGCTGTATGAGCGGTGCGCGCCCGACAATGATGCCTGCTTGTGGTCCGCCGATGAGCTTATCCCCACTAAAACACACCAAATCTGCACCCTGCGCAATCCGTTCTTGCACCAACGGTTCTTTGGTCAAGCTAAATTGCGCCACATCAAGCAACGATCCACTGCCGACATCATCAACGAGCAGTACGTGATGTTTACGGGCAATTGCCGAAAGTTCATCGAGTGTGGCATCATGCACAAATCCCTGGATGCGAAAATTACTCGTATGCACGCGCAAAATCATAGCTGTGCGTTCGGTGATGGCCGCCTCGTAATCACGGGCATAGGTGCGATTGGTTGTGCCCACTTCTACCAATGTGGCGCCGCTTTGACGCAGTACATCGGGGATGCGATAGCCACCGCCAATCTCAACTGCCTGCCCACGTGAGACAATGACTTCTTTGCCGACCGCAAATGTTGACAACAACAACAGGACTGCTGCTGCGTTATTGTTGACGACCACTGCGGCTTCTGCTCCGGTGAGTTGCGTCAATACGTTGGTGACGTGATGATTGCGTTCACCACGCTGTCCTTTTTCGAGATCATACTCAATCGATGCGGCACCTGCATGTTGGTGGAGTGCCAGCTGTGCCGCATTGCTCAGATGTGCACGGCCCAAATTGGTCTGTAATAGCACGCCGGTCGCATTAATTACGGGGCGTAACGACGGCACGACCAGGTGCTGTAGGCGCTGTTGGAGAAGCGCGGCAATCTGTTCGTGTGAGGGAATAGCGTCGGGCGTACGACGCAACTCGTCGAGTAATTGGCGGGCTTGGTGCACGATGATGGAGTGAGGTAAATCAATCGTTCCATCGAGCAAGCCTACAACATGATCGACGGACGGGAGGCGGCGTAAGGCGTTCATCGTTATAGTTCCGGTGTGGGCATGATTATTGTGGGTGGTGTGTCGAGTGGCGTACTCCCCTCAACTAGGAATCGCCCGAGGAGAATAGCCCCAATAATGGCTGCGGCAATCCCGACCACTGCCGTCACAGACCAAATCCAGCGCCACGGGTCACGTGGCGGCTCAAACAAAAATAACCGGTCAGTGCCAGGGACAATGCGGAGTTGCGGTAAGCCCCAGCTCGTATCGCGTCGTCCACTGGTTAAGGCGCGCCGACCGCGTGTTACTGCTAAATCGAGCGGGATGTCGTCGATAATTGCGTTGTAGCAGGTGGCCGCAAAGCGCACAATGATATCAGGTGAACTTACTCCACTAAAGGTAATCGCTGCATTTATTGTGCGACTGAGGAGCAGTGCCGCAAAAATCTGTGGAATGGCACGAATTTGGGGCTCTTCGAGCCCACCACACGTGACACATACTAAACCAATATCGCTGTATGTCGAGAGTACCTCTTGCAGTTCAAAGACATCAATCTCAGTGCCAAAGGTGATGTTCATGTATTGTTCGTGATTGAGCGTGACATCGCCGACGAGGTGTACCACGTGGTACACCTCGCGACTCAGCGTGTTGTTCAAATCAGCAAGTCCATGAATCTCTATGATGGTGATATGGATTCGTTGCTCGGCGATTTCGTTCTGGAGGAGGGTGTGAATGGCACTGTATTCGGATTTTTGGTTGGGTGGTACGCACATGAGCACCTGAAGCGGTCCATCCACACCAATAGGAGGTGCTGGCTCGGTTACCGACGAGAGCCGGACAACCCCGTAATCCTCGTTCACAGATGGCACCCACGAACGGGTGCCTTCGATGACCGCCCATTCCCACGGGAGTGCGGCCAGTTCGGGCACGGCAATTTGCAGTTGTATTTGGATGCGTCCATTCTCGCTATTCGCTTCACGGGCGCTGCTAATCAATAAGTCACGGACCACTGCTGGGAAGAGAATGCCACCGAGTGTGCGTCCGAGGGCCCCAGCATCGCCGAGCGGCTCCATGTTGTGTGGTTGCAGGAGTCGAATGCCGAGTTGGATAATCTCATCGGGGATGGTGACCGGTGTGGCAAACGTTTTGGTGGGCGTTGAGATATACAACGCAAACGTCACGTTATCTTCTGAACCAATTGAAATGTGGAACGGTACAACGTGCATAGTGGTGGTCTTTTCTGTCATCGGCGCGTATGAGCATGGATGGCATTACAATACGCATCGTGGGTCTGCCTAGCGACGACACTCCAGTCGAATTGGTTACGGACAATTGCTGCGCCGGCCTCGCCCCAGCGTGACCAGTGCGGTCGTGCTGCGAGTATCTGTGTGAGCCCATCGAATAACGTCGTGACACTCCCTGGTGCTACTAGTATACCATTTACATTATTAAATACTTTATCGGGGATTCCGCCGGCAGCCGTTGCCAGAACGGGGCGTTGATGAATCATGGCCTCGAGGGTAACGAGTGATGAGCCCTCGTAGAGGGTAGGATGCACAAAAAAGTCTGCTGCGGCGTAGACGTTTTGGAGCTCTTCGTCGCTGAGGCGTCCGGCAAAGGTAACGTGCGATGCGATGCCAAGCCGTTGTATTTGTGCGTCGAGTGCCCGTCGTTCTTTGCCGTCACCCACCAACACCCACCGCCACCGCTCAGGTAGAATGTGGTGGGCGACAGCACGTTGTAACGCCTCAGCGAAGAGATGATACCCTTTGTTGCGTTCAAGACGACTGACGCTCAGAATGAGCAATTCGTCATCTGGTGCAAAGCGTTGGCGCATCTGATGGACGCGCTCCGCACGAATTGGTGCCAGATTTTCTTCGATGTCAATTGCACTCGGGATGACAACTACCTGTGCGGGATGTACATCTAGGTACTTCGGTAGATCTGGGGCCGTACATGCATCAGTGGCAATCACATAATCGGCGAGTTGGTGCCCTTTGGTGTACATCCAGCGAAATGGTGCGTAGGCCAACCACTTGCGCCAATCGGGCGTTCGATACTCCTCAAGTCCATGCGGATTCGCAAAAAACGGCACATGCGCAATATCGGGTTGATGACGACGTTGCCAGCCATAGCCGAAGGCACAAAGTCCTTGCGAGTGCACCACATCGAACGCACCACGCTGCACCCGTCGAATGACCTCTTCGGCTTGTACCAAGGTGTACCGCGGGTAGTTGAGTTGCCGGCCTAGAATCGAGTTTGGCCGCAAATAAGGCGATGTATAGTCGTAGCGCAGGAGTTCTACGTGCATCTGTTCACGCAACATGGCTAGTCCTGCCGCATCATCGCTGTGTTGTACGAACAGCGTGACTTCTACGCCACGTTTGGCCAGGTGCGTGGTGAGATGGTAGATGTGGCGCTCAATGCCACCGTATCCGTGCAACGGCCATACGGCACGTGCGAGCATGGCAACGCGTAATGGCTTCATTCGGTACTCGCAATCTGTGCATAGAGGTTGAGTACCTGATCAATGACCACGGGTACCGCAAAGGTGCGCGTGGCATGGGCAATCGCACCACGTCGGAGCCGCTCGCGTTGTTCGGGGTATGCGTGGAGGTGTTGTGCCCGTGCAACGAACGTGGCGTAATCGTGGGCGATAAAGCCACTTGCGTCATCCACAATAATCTCGGGTGTTCCACCGGTCGGCACGGCCACAATCGGTGCACCACAGGCGAGTGCCTCAAGTAACACGCGACTGAGCGGTTCATCCCACGAAGATGGGAACCAGAGGGCCTCGCAACGTGCCATCAGGCGCAGTACGTCGTCGTGGTCGACCCAATCGAGTAGGTAGCAGGGGACGTTTGCCTCGTGTGCTGCCGCCTTGATGTGCTCCTTGAGAGGGCCGTCACCGGCAACTACCAACGCAGGTGGGCGAATCTGGCGAATCAAATCAGGTACGAGTTGTGCGCCCTTGTTGGCTTCGAGTTTGCCCACAAAGAGCGCAAAGCGCTCTGGTACGGGAATGGTCGGTGGTGTGGCAATTTTGTGGTGAATTGCGGGGATGTCAACCATATTGGGGATGACTACCACGCGAGCACTCGGAACGTGCTGGCGAATGCGCGTAGCCATGTGCGCCGAGACGGCGATGACGGCAGCTGCGTCATTGAGTAGGCGTGCGCGTGCACGCATCTGCATGATGTATGCGGGGATAAGCGCCTGCATCGCCCGTGATTGATGTCGTGCACGCATGGTGGCGTGCATACCACGCCATGTGCGCTGGTCGCCATGCATCTGCATGCCGGTGGCACGCATGTCCCAGGGCCAATGATCGCGCACCGTAATCACAACCTTGATGTGTGTCCGCTGCAATGGTATCGCAGCGTGTGCAGATAGAATGTGTTGTGCATGAATGATTGTTGTCGGTGTGAGCGTTGTAAGTTTACGTAACGATTGATTCAGTTGTGCAATCATCGCACTTTGACGCCAAATGCGCCACGGATGATTGGCTACTGCGCTGCGCACGGTGGTTACGCCGTGCACATCGACGGTAGTCGTGGGTTCGGCAAAGAGTGCCGAGGAGCTTGTGGATGGCACGAGTGCAGTGACTTGCTCGCCACGTGCCTGCAGGGCGAGCGCCAGGGCATGCGCACTCCACCCAGCTCCACCACAACGTGGCGGGAAGACATCGCTCGGGAGCAAGATTTGCCGTGCGTGCTTCATGCATGACTCCGTGCGGCATCAATGAAGCGCCGCACACGCTCGGCATCGACCGGTTGGGCGATTTGTCCGTCATACTTAATGCTTGAGCCAACAATCACCCCATCAGCTACACTCATAAACGCACCGATATTGCGATCATCGGCACCACTGCCAATAATAATTGGTCGATCGCCTGCCAACGCTTTGGCCTCGCGTACCTTGCCGAGATCTGGTGCATCACCGGTCATACGCCCTGAGATAATCAGCGCATCCGCACCAAAGAATCGTGTCCACTCGATGTGAGTCGCCAAATCAATCCCAGGAAAGCGCACGGAGTGCTTTTTGTCGACATCGGCAATGATTTTGATGTGCTCGGCATGTAACTCCTTGCGCCGGCGCATCAAATCGGCGGCACACCCCTCGTCGAAGCTCCCGGCATCCCATACACCGGCCCCGGTGAACATGCAGACACGGATAAACTCTGCGCGTGCAGCAATGGCAATTGCTAAGAGCGCGACTCCACCATTGTGAACCAGGTTAATGCCCATGGGGAGATGACATTCTGCACGCACTGCCGCCGCTACAACAGCATGACTGGCAATGCTCTCGGGTGGGATGTGTGCTCCGGCCCGGAACGGGATATCCCACATGTTTTCGACGATAACACCATCACAACCACCGGCCAACAACGCCTCTGTGTCAGCTTTGGCATGATCAATGATGGTGTGCATGCCATACCCCGTGTAGCCAGGCGCACCGGGCATTGGCCAGCAATGAACCATGCCGATGATGGGCTTCGGCGTGCGAAAAATATCTGCAAGTGAGGTGATTTGGAGTGTGTCTAGGCGTGCTTTCCAGCTCGGCGTCATGGTCGTCCTCGTTCATATTGTTGTGCGTATTGTACCATTCTGCGCTGTTATCCTGCGATAAGCCAATCTGGTACTGCGGAGCGTTGTGCTCGAATCAAGGCTACCACCTCGGCGCGCCGAGGCATGATATCGGCTGCCCCACGGCGACTTGCGGTAATTGCGCCGGCAGCGTTGGCAACGAGGAGTGCATCGTTGAGTGGATGGTGTTGCATTAACGCCCACACACAAATGCTGGCGAACGTGTCACCACATCCGGTTGTGTCAACGGCATCGATGGTGAACCCGGCCGAATGCGTGCGGTGCGCACCCACCTGTGCGGTACATCCATCAGCTCCCTGCTTGGTAATCACCGTGTGTGCATGTATCGCCAGTGGATGCTGGGTTTGTGTTTGTGCCACACGCATTTCATCGTGGTTACCGAGCAAGACGGTCAGCGGTTGTGGTAATTGCACGAACAATTCGTTTAGTTGCGGTGCGAGTGGTTCACACAGATCAATCGAGGTCTGCCAACCATACGTTTGTGCACGTTGCAGTGCCGCAATGGCGCTTTGACGTTGTGTCCCGCTCAAAAGCGCATGCCCGCACACGTGTAACCAATGAGTGCCGGACGGCCATGCATCGGGGAGTTGCCATGTCGTATTTGCTCCACGATAGCTCAAAAACGTCCGTTCGCCAGTTGGTGTGACTGGGATGATACAAAGCCCGGTAGGGACGGTGGCATCCGCTTGCATATCGTCGACGTCAATGGCAAATTGTGCGGCTGCGTGTCGCACCTGGTGGGCAGCCGGATCGGTGCCGACACGCCCCCAGAGGCGTGGATGCCCGCCCATGCAGGCCACGGCAATCGCACTATTCAGACCTGTGCCTCCGTTGCTCCAGGTGGTGATGTGCGCAGTTGCGTCGCCACCTTCGTGCGGCCAGTGGTCGAGTGCCAAGTTGATATCGATGTTGATGTCGCCGATGATGATGAGCATCTGAGCTCCTGGACATACGCAAACCTCGTGTTACATGAATTATATAGATTCTCTTCGCACCTTGCCGTGCTGTCCTGTTTTTGTAAAATTTGACAAAAACTATAACCTGAATAATATACGTATTACGTAATTTACCGCACAAGTACAAAGCGTTTATCGCATCTTCCAACGTGTTTCACGTATGGCTACGGTCCTGTTTTCGTACATCAGCAACGTCGAAAAGGAGATCGCATATGCGTACCTGGATGATTGGTGCAACGATATGTTTGTTGTGTGTTGTCACACTGTGGCAAGGGGATGGCTCTGCGGCACAACTGCGTCGTCGAATGACGGCCACGCCTACCGCAATACCAGTTCGGGCAATCGTGAGTGACTATTTGTTTGGTGCACGGTCATTTCGCGATCATACGGCCAACCGCAATCACCTGCAGTGCCAGCGCTGTCCCACATTTGTTGCGGAATTTGCGCCTGCCATGGGCGCAGGCATTACGTTCGCCGCACAACGCCAACAACTTTTGCTGAGTCACAAAGGGGTCAACTTTGACCAACGGAGCTTTGCAGTGAGTGTGTGGGTGCGTCGTGATACATCGACCCACGAGCGCGTCATTGTGAGTCATGGTGTGCATGGTGCCGATACCTTTGTGATCGGCCTTACATCACGACACGTACCGTTTTGTGCGAGTGCCGGCGTAACGATTACCGCTGCGCAACCACTCGATACGCATGCACACATGCTGACGTGTACCTTTGATGCGCACCGCACACAACTCCGCCTCTATGTTGATCAACAGCTGGCCGTACAACGAAAAGGCAATGCGATGCGTGGCAATGGTGCACAAACATTGGCCATCGGTGCTCGACATTTTGCGAATCGCGTGACACCCTCACGACCGGTACAAAATGCCTGGTTTGCCGGCCGATTAGCCCGTGTGTTAGTCACACACCAGGCGTTGACAACCACAGACGTGATACGCCTTTTCAACCAGATAGCACCTGCTCCGACGGCGACAGCGACGATGACTCCGACGGTGACAGCGACGGCAACGATGACTCCGACGGCAACGATGACTCCGACGGTAACGGCAACGATGACTCCGATGGCAACGGCAACGATGACTCCGACGGCAACGGCAACGATGACTCCGACGGCGACGGCGACGATGACTCCGACGGCGACGGCGACGGCGACGATGACTCCGACGGCGACGGCGACGGCGACGATGACGCCGACGGCGACGGCGACGACGACCCCGACGGCGACGGCAACGACG
>VGPG01000067.1 GCA_016875555.1 Chloroflexota bacterium
AGGCAGTATTGCTGATGTCTCTGCATTTAGTTTTTATCCCACCAAAAATCTCGGTGCAGTCGGTGATGGCGGTGCAGTGGTCACCAATGACGATGCCATTGCGCAACGAGTTCGTAAACTTCGTCAATATGGTTGGGAACGCAAGTACTATACGACCGAAGAGTTTGGGTTCAACTCACGGTTAGATGAATTACAAGCGGCATTGTTGCGCGTCAAGTTGCGCCATTTACCGCAAAGCACCTTACGCCGTCAACAAATTGCACAACGCTACTCAGATGCGTTTGCACCACTTGATGTGGTGACTCCCGTCGTTCCGTCAGGCTATCAATCAGTCTATCATCTGTATGTAATAGAAACACCACATCGCGATGCGCTGCAACACTCGCTCAAAGAAGCTGGTATTGGCACCGACATTCATTATCCATTGCCAACGCATCGACAGCCGGTGTATCAGCAATTTTCACCACCAAATGGGCTGCCGATTACGGAACAGATGGCCACTCAGGTCCTCTCATTGCCCAACTTCCCAGAACTGTACGATGACGAGGTGTCGCATGTCATCGAGGTGGTTCATCAGGCACTTCATTTAATACCCACCCAGCGTTAGAGGGGTTTATGTCATTACTGCAGCGGTTATTTGGTCAAGGTCGAGATGCACCACGTGATGAGCAAGAGGCGCAGAGTGAGGCTACTCAGCTGAAAGATGCAACTGCGCGCACACGTAAAAGTTTTTTTGGTCAGATTACTGCGCTATTTGGTGCTAGCCAAATCACCGATGATTTGTGGGATGATCTTGAAGCGCTTCTGGTCCAAGCCGATGTAGGCGTAGAGACATCGCTCTATTTGGTGAATCGCGTCAAAGATCGTGTGCGTCGCAATAATGTCAAAGAGCCTGCAGAAGTGCGTGACATGTTGCGTGCGGAGATGGTGCGGGTGCTGACCGAACAACAAATCCTCGTCAACACCCAATCGAAACCGCATGTAGTACTTGTAGTGGGTGTCAATGGTGCAGGAAAGACGACGTTAATCGCAAAGTTAGCACATCGCTATCACACACGCGGGCAAAAAGTGCTATTAGCGGCTGGTGATACATTTCGTGCGGCTGCCACCGAGCAACTCGAGACGTGGGCATCGCGCGTCGGAGTACGGGTAATTTCTCGCGGTCAAGGTGCTGATCCCGGTGCAGTCGTGTATGATGCAGTTGAGCAGGCCACCACCGAGGAGTGTGATGTATTAATTGTGGACACGGCAGGCCGTCTACATGCCAAAATCAACCTCATGCAGGAGCTCACCAAATTACGCAACATCATACGTCGGAAAATTCCGGATGCACCACATGAAGTAATCTTGGTAATCGATGCTACCACCGGCCAGAACGGTGTCCTTCAGGCTAAAGCATTTGCCGCTGCTGCAGATGTTACCGCCGTTGCAATCACCAAAATGGATGGTACTGCCAAAGGCGGTATCGCGTTTGCGATCGCGCAAGATATTCAACGCCCTGTCCGCTATGTTGGTACCGGCGAGAAGATGACCGACTTGGCGATGTTTGACGCAACGACCTTTGTTGATTCACTCTTTGCCCGAGAAGCATAAGAATACGAGAGGTGATGAGATGGCCGTGCAAGTTTCTCAATGTCCAGTGTGTCGACGACGTTTGGCTGTGCAAAGTCATGTCATCAAAGGTACATCTGTGGTGTGCGTGGACTGTCGCTCCACACTCCGTGTTGTTTCTATTACTCCATTGAAATTAGAGAAAGTCGATGCCACAACAACGTACACTGTTGATTCACGTCCTGAGTCGTACGGTTAAACAATCGCTGTTTTTACTCTGGTGTATGATGCTTTGTGTGTCGTGTACCATTCGTTCTGGCGAAGAGGTTGTCTTCTTGCAATCCGCTGAACGTCAGCCGTCCGCTTTGGCGGTGCGGTTTGTTGGGTCCGAGGGGGTGATGTGGCGTTCCATTGATGGACTCTTGCCTGATATTACCTACCAGCTAGCAGTACAGGCACAGCTTACATCGGGCGCCATGCAACTGCGCTTTGACGGTGATGATACGACGCGTGATCCACTTGTGGTCGTACCTGGCCGAGTGGCTGTTGCCGACTATGTGGTTCGGAGCGATGCACAGGGTACAATACGGATTGAGGAGATGACCTATCAATCTCGCGGAGGCGAGTATCAGTTACGCTTTGAGCCAATTGGTCAACCAGCGTCTCCCTGAGCGCGAAAGGAGCATTGTAGTGACAAATGATGACATTCATAAATTGGTGCAGCAACATCATGTTGAGTTCATTAGTTTGCAGTTCACCGATATTGCAGGCATGCTCAAGAATGTCACCATCCCAGTAAGTAATCTGGTTGATTGTCTTGACCATGGAGTGTGGTTCGACGGTTCAGCGCTTGAAGGGCCAGCACGCGTGGCTGAGACCGACATGTACTTGATACCTGATCGTTCAACCTTTGCTGTTGCGCCACCAGATGGTGATGCTGGGATTGCGACCGCACGCTTGATCTGTGATGTGCATTCTCCAGATGGCCGCCCGTATGCAGGTGACCCTAGGCGTGTACTCCGTCGTGCGGTCGAAGAAGCCGCATCCATGGGCTTTGTCTATCGTTTAAGTGCAGAAGTAGAATTTTTCCTGTTCAAAGCAGATGGTGATGGTCGACCGGTTCTTGTGCCAAATGATTCCGTTGGGTATTTTGATGCAACGAATGATACGTACACTCAATTTCGCCGGCAAGTGGTGAAAGCCCTCCAGGCGTATCACATCGAGGTGAATGCAACACATCACGAAGGTGCCGTTGGGCAGCATGAAATTGACCTGCAACTTGAGTCTGGACTTGTCGCCGCTGATGCGGTGATGACCATGCGCCAAGTGTTGCGGTCACGCGCCCTGCGTCAAGGCATGTTTGCCTCATTTATGCCAAAGCCGATGACCGGTTTGCCTGGCAGTGGCATGCACGTTCATCAAAGTCTGGTCGATTCCGTCACCGGTGCGAATCTTTTTGCGGATGCGAACGACAGTTATGGTCTGTCACAGTTGGCCAAGCATTTTATTGCAGGTGTGCTCGCACATGCCCCTGGCATGTTGGCGGTGCTCGCACCGCTTGTGAACTCGTACAAACGGTTAGTGCCGGGATTCGAAGCACCGGTACTCGTGAGTTGGGGGCGCACCAATCGAGGTGCGTTCATTCGTGTGCCACGTGTACTCAGTGACCGACCTCAAACTACACGCATTGAGGTGCGTTCTCCAGATCCATCGTGTAATCCGTATTTGGCGTACGCGGTCATGCTCAAAGCTGGTTTGGACGGTATTCGTCGTGAACTTCCGTTGCCAACTGCAGCGGAAGAGGACTTGGTGACCATGAACGCCCGTTCACGTATTCATGTGCCACTGCCAATGACACTCGGAGATGCAATTCAGGCGTTGCAACGTGATGAAGTGGTCGCTGATACACTCGGTCCTTTGATCTTTGAGCGCTTTGTTGAGTCGCGACAAAAGGAATGGGAAGAGTATCGTCAACATGTAAGTACATGGGAACTCGATCGCTACCTGCCAATATATTGAAGTGGAACATATGACGTCGTCATCGCAACCGTCACAGTCAAATATGCCCGAATCCTCCTGGTGGCGTAAGCCAGAGTTCAGTGCGTGGGTCACGCTTGTAATTGCCTTTGTCGTGTTTGTCGCAATTGCAAATGTGAGCGCACAAGTTGCTTGGCAAGTGTACAACGACGCCATGCGCACCCAAGAAGGTGCCATGCTGCGTAGTCACGTAACCGTTGGTGTATTGCTCCAAGAACCGCGCAGCGTAACGAGTCGTGCTATTGAACGATTGCCAGGCAACGTGGATCCATGCCCTGGTGAATCAGATATCTGTATACCCTTGCGATCTGGCGACCGCGTACGCACCCTGCCTGCTGCAGGGTATGGGCCGGTCGCGTCTTTGGTACTCCCTGATACCACACACATCCAATTATGGGCACAGGATGAAGGGAGCGACCTGGTTTACCATACCTACCAAGTGTCACGTTGGAATAATCAGCGTCAAATCGTCAGCTTACAACAACACAGTGGCTATGCGCGATACGATGTCGCACAATTTCAACCATACAAACGCGTCGAGTACAACGTAGTTTTGCCCGATGGCATTATTGTCTGGATGACTCCAGGTGGTAGTTATAGCGTACACGTACTCGACAAAAACAAAGACCAGCGCTACGAGGTTGCCGTGCGATCGGGTAGTGCGACGGTGCAACACGGCGAGAATACCGTGAGTGTGGCGCAGGGGCAACTCGTGGTTGCATCCCAAAACGGTGAGATTGATCAACCTATTGCAGCATCTTGGCAAATCATCGAAGATGCTGATTGGCAAGATATTTCTGCGGATGCTAGTGGTACTACAACTATTGGAGGCTGGAATGAGTTTCGCCGCGCTGAAGCGCCGAATATGCGGGCTGATGAACTCAATGGGCGAATCTCGGTGGTGCAGGGCTGTCGTCCTGAATCCCCCGATCTCTGTTCTGCGGATGAACAAGTGCGAATCTTGCGGTTACGCCGTGATGGGAGTCAGACACGTCCATTTGCGGTAGGAGTTGAGCAATCACTTGATGCAGATGTCTCAGAGTACACGTCGCTCCGTCTAACCGCTTGGGTCAGAGTGCTCACTCAATCGGTGCCCGTAGATGGCATCGCTGGTTCCGAATGCCCTGTAATGTTTACGCTCGTGTATAAATACGTCAGTCCTTCTGACGAGCAACTTGAGCGCAACTTCTGTTTGTACGCGTTCAAATCAGGCGACACGTTGGTCACGGATACCGGTCGTATTCGCTATCGCGCCTTGCCGCCGTATGAGTGGTACCAGCTTGATGTAGACCTCCGTGAGGATGAATACCTTAAGCTAGCGCGATTTTTGAAATCAATACGCATTGAAGCGCGCGGCAACGATTATATGGCCGAAATCACTGACTTGGCGTTGATTGGTAGGCAATGAAACATTTGCACATCCGCACCGGCATTGACTTGATGCGCGTGTCGCGCATTGAGGCTGCATTTAGAACATATGGCGAGCGATTTGTTTCGCGTATCTACACTGCTCATGAGCAGCAGATCTGCGGAGATCGTGTACATGCACTTGCAGGGCGATGGGCTGCCAAAGAAGCAGTGTCCAAATTACTGGGCACAGGATTTCATGGTCTTGGTAGTGGTGAACATGCCATCTCTTGGAAGAGTGTCGAAATAAGTCGTGATGACCTGAGTAAGCCGATCGTTCAACTCTATGATCATGCGCAGGTTGTTGCTTCACAGTTACATATCAAGCAAATTGACATAAGCATAAGTCACGATGGTGAATACGTGATTGCAAGTGCAGTGGCACTGTGTTACAACGGTGATGAGGAGTAATATTGTGCTGACTCAAGTCCTTTTGGTGGCGTTTGTGGCCGTGCTACTCGTACCATTTATCTTAATCCGTCTACGCGAAAAATACACGGTTGCACAACTCAATACGCCCCAAACACGAATACTGCAAATACACGGAAATGCGGTTGCCGTGCGTGACTACGGACAAGGTGATGTGGTCATGCTCATCCACGGATTTGCGGGGTGGAGCGACACGTGGGAAGAAGTGGTCACCCGATTAGTCACACGCCAAAAAAGAGTCATTGCCGTCGATTTAATCGGTGCAGGTGCTTCTGCGCGTTCGGATAATTCGAGTGACTACGCAACAGACGCGCAAGCACGGTTACTCTTATCGGTCATGCACCAGCTTGGCATCGAAAATGCAACCCTCATCGGTCATTCCTACGGGGGGCGTGTGGCCATGCAAACGGCAATCTTGGACAGTGCAAAAGTACACAAAATAATCGCAATTGCCCCTGAGGCATTTGCCACTGATCGACCACCGATGGCCAAGTTAGTCGGTCTGCCGTTGTTCGGTTATGCCCTAGCATACTGGTCTACTGCGCCAGCACTAATTGGCATTGGATTGCGTAGTGTGAGTCGTCGCAAAGCATGGGTAACTGCGGCCGAGGTAGAGCGATACGCCATGCCCGTGCGTGTGTTGGGCCACCTTCAAGGGCAAATTGTGCAATCCGTATCGCCCAAAGATGGAGACATGCCGGTGCCACGGCATTTCGCACGCATCACCTGTCCTGTGTATGTAATTTGGGGCGATAGTGATCCTGTCTTTCCGGCCACGGATGGACTCAAATTGGTCGACCAATTGCCGGATGCACATCTCGCGATTGTCCCACAGTGTGGGCATTTGCCACATGTTGAGGCGGCCGAAGAGACGTGGCAGTTAATTGATCAAGCTCTTTGAGGACGGGGCGTTCGGAGACGGCGTGCAAGGATGACGCCGATGCAGCTACAGGTCGCTGCAATTCCGAATGCGGTTTGATATCCGAAGGTGCTAACGAGCATGCCGCCAACGACGGGAATGAGTGCCCCTACGCCGAGGATGGTGTTGGCGAGACCCATGAACAATGGGCGTTGCTCCGGAGGGGCCACTTCGAGCAAATACGTCATGCTCGCGATACTCACACCGTCTGCTGATGTCCCCGATGCTAAACTCAACAACAAAAGCCAGATTATCAACAAGGTTTCGTGTGTGGCACCTATCGACGGTGCAACCAACATCATCAACGGTGGTAGCATGGCAACGCTACCGGTTACGCGCAATAACCACTGTTTACCGCGACTATCGCCGAGACGTCCCCATACCGCGTTCGAAATCGCCGCGGCAACGGCTGCACTTGCCACAAAAACACCAGCTATGCTGGCAGGAAGCCCGAGTTGCTCAGTCACATAAATGATAAAAAACGGTTCAGCCATGCGGCCTATCAACAAAAATAAGCGCACGACAATAAACTGGCGATAATCGTGATGTTCTCGGAGCATCGCTGGTGCTGCGTTGAGTGTATCTTTGAACGACATACTCGGCACAACGTGCTGCGCTGGTGGTTCTTGAACCGTGGCGAAGACAGACATCGCCAATGCGTAACAGACTAAACTGAATGCACTGATTAACGCAAAGTTATGTGGAAATGCGAATGGGCTCTCGTCACTTAACATCCAGCGTACCAGTGGTCCACCAATACTAAATGCGAGTAAACCGCTGAGAAGCTGACGTGTGCCAAAAAAACGTCCGCGTTGATTACTTGGTACGGTTTTTGCGACCACATCCTGAAAGCTCAGTGTGGTAACTCCACCGCCAAAATTAAATAGAGCGTAGCAGAATAATATTGCGACCAGTGCCCACATGCTATCAATGACGCCGGCAAAGAAACACGCGGTGACCATGGCTGCTTGCGCGATGAATCGCAAAAATGCAAATCGTCGATAAACAGGTAGTTTATGTACCAGTGCTTGCACTCGACCGCCTACAAGGAGTTGTGGCAGCAAATACCCGGCGCTTTGTATGACTGGTAACAGGCCAACCAGTGTCAGCGATCCACCGAGTTGTCGAATCAGCAGCGATAACACTAAACCAGGACTGCTGGCGGCTTCACCCATGCCGAAGACGGCGCCGTTGAAGATGCCCTTGTAGTAGTTTTTGCGCATGACTTGCGGCGTGAGTGATTCGTGTTCGGTCACGATGACGTAGCGCCTCGAATAAGTGGGAGAAGTTCTTCTGGTATTCTTCCTTCGACCACAACGCCATCTCCGTCGTATTCTTCGCTTGTGACGACGCCACGTTGCCGCCAGAGTTGGAGTAAATCTGCGCGCCGATACGGCAAATATGCTCGTAGCGTTGTCATTTGACGCTCGAGCATCTGCTCGATGCGTCGTGCAAGTTGATCGATTCCCCACCCCTGTTGGGCAGATACCGCCACAAAGTCACTGGGAAGACCGAGAGCTTCGGCCATACCCGAGACCTCGGCCTGGTCAACTCCTTGGAGTTTGTCAATTTTGTTGAGCACTGTCAACATGGGCGTCTGCTCGATGCCGAGTTGTTTGAGTGTCTCCAAGACTGTTTGAGTCTGTTGGTCGGCGTTTTTATGCGTAATATCCAGGACATGGAGAATCAAATCTGCATCGGCAATCTCTTCCAATGTTGCGCGAAACGAAACTACAAGTTCGGTTGGCAGCTTTTGAATGAAACCGACCGTGTCTGTGAGCAAGAACTGCGTGCCCCGAGGAGTGGTGACTTGTCGCGTAGTCGGATCTAATGTGGCAAATAGGCGATCTTCAGCACGGACAGATGGTCCAGCCATGGCGTTCAGAAGTGTCGATTTGCCTGCGTTTGTATACCCAACAATAGCCACGACCTGGATGCCGGTGCGTCGTCGCCGTTCACGGTAGACCTCGCGTTGTGCGTGTATATCTTTGATGTGTTCTTCAAGTTGTGCGATGCGTTTACTCACTAGGCGTCGGTCAACTTCGAGCTGTGTTTCGCCAGGGCCACGCAGACCAACAACGCCACCAGCTGACCCACCGCCACCACCCGCTTGTCGTTCGAGGTGTGTCCACTGACGGCGTAGTCGTGGCAAAAGGTGCTTGTATTGCGCTAATTCAACTTGAATGCGCCCTTCTCGTGTGCGTGCGTGCCGAGCAAAAATATCAAGAATAATCGTTGTCCGATCGAGTACCCGAGTTTTCAACGTTTCTTCGAGATTGCGCGTTTGTCCAGGTGTGAGCTCATCATCAAAAATGACCAAATCATACTGTAACGTCTCTTTAAGCGCCGCTATTTCGTGTACTTTACCTGGTCCAATGAAATACTGTGAGAAGGGGTGTTTGAGGCGTTGGAAAGTCTGACCAACCACGTCTATATCCGCAGTGTCAACCAACAATGCGAGTTCAGCCAACGAATCCTCGGCTGGCCAAGGACTGCGATCGCCAGTGAGTTCACTTCCTACGAGAAATGCTTTTTCGCGGGGCGGCTTTGTTGCGTGCAACTTTGTGCCGCGGGCAGTTTGTACTGTTCCGTACAGTACTTCTTGGGGAATATCACTCAATGTCGGGTGCCTCTAATCCATGTCGTTCGGCAACAATATAGAGTGGTCGCCGCTTCACTTCGTCGTAGATACGGCCTAGGTATTCGCCGATAATGCCTAAGAATATGAGCTGAATCCCGCCGAGGAACAAGACGCTCACCAGCGTCGTTGCTTGCCCTGCAATCACATTCCCGGTCAACCGTAAGATGATTGCGATAAGTATGGCTACTACACTTAATCCCGCAATCGCGAATCCGCTATACGTGGCAAGTTGCAGTGGTAAGTATGAAAAGCTCGTTATTGCGTCGAGTGCAAACTGAAGCATTTTGCGCAGTGGATATTTGGTTACTCCGGCTTTGCGCGCATCTCGACGGTACGACACGCCGGTTTGTTTGAAGCCTACCCACACCGAAAGCCCACGCATGAATCGATGATGCTCGCGCATCTTTTTCATTGCGTCAACAACGCGTCGGTCCATCAACCGAAAATCCCCGGTGTCGAGTGGGAGATTGATGTTGGTAATCTTGCGAATCAGTCGATAAAACATGCTCGCTGTTGCCCGTTTGAAGGCTGTTTCACCGTCACGTTCACTACGGACACCGTAGATAACTTGGTATCCTTCTCGCCATTTGTGGAACATATCCACAATGACTTCAGGAGGGTCTTGTAGGTCTGAATCAATCACCGCAACAGCATCACCTTGGGCGTGATCAGTACCTGCAGTAATTGCTATTTGATGGCCAAAGTTTCGTGAGAAATGCACAACCTTTACACGAGCGTCTTGGGCATGCAATTCATCCATGATAACGCCCGAACGGTCATGAGATCCATCATTAACAAGTATAAGTTCAAAGGGGACACCCAGGGGTTCCATGGCAGATATGACACGTCGATAAAATTCCGGGAGGAGCACTTCTTCGTCGTATACTGGCGCAACTACCGAAAGTACTGGTTTTTGTGGACCGTTGGTCATATGGCAACCCTAACTGTGATGCAGTTCTATTCGACACCATTGTAGCACAGCCACTACGGCGTGCTTTGTTGATGAATCCCATTCACCTCATAAAATACAAGCAAAATTTCACCATCGGATGCATATACACGGCGCTCGCGGCCACCCGGGTAGAATTGCCGAACAAAACTCAGCTCATTGAGGCGTGCCTGGCTAAATACAAACAACGTGGTGCCACCGCTGAGTTGCCAAGTGGGTGCTGCCTGCAATGGTGGGTATACATCGATGCCCGTCACATTTGGTAGCGAGAACTGCAGAAGTGCACTCTCGTGGTAATACAGCTCAGGCTGGGTAAACAAGTACAAATCAGATCCCGCGGGATAATCTTTTGCGTGCGCACGTATTGCGTTTGCACTCTGATCGACCGGATTCGTCAATGCGTTTCTCGTCGTTCCAATGTATGATTGCGCATCGTAGCCAGCGATGGCTAGAACAAGTACGCCACTCAAGAGCTGAATGATGCGCGGATTGATGTTCCAATCGTGCTGAATCCAGTCAATCCGGAACCATTTACCCATGTCCGCGATGCCGATCCCAATGACCATTGCCACAAATGGAGCAACGAAAATCATACGTTGTGCAGAAGGAGTGTTGATAGTCAGCGCAGCAATACAAACGGCACTCAGTAACCCTAGAAAAATCAACCAGTTACGCGGATCAGCATATTCTCTGGCCATGATAAGAATGCCAAAGAGAAATACGACGGCGGCAGGGATTGTCAGCATGGGTAGTCCAATTTCGTACAAGTCGCGCAATGGAACTGCGATAAATCCAGCAGCCGCATCGCGCAAACTGTACAGTATGACCTGCCAATCAGGTAGTTGTTGCTGGCTTGCAATGGTTTGCAACCACGTTTGTCCGGTCTGATAGTTTGTACCAAAAAGATTGACCTGGAGTAAACTCGTCGTGTATTGGTCGCGCTGTACCACAATACTCCACCAATGAGGCAAAGACCCGAGCAGTGTAATCCCCCACATTGCAGTTAAGTGGGTAAGTCGACTTTCTACGTCTGTCCAATACTGTAATGCGTACAAACATAACCAAATCGCAAAAATCACCGGGATGATTTTGCCGGTGTGGTAGGTGTATTGTGTCAGGCTCAAAAGGATGCCTGCCAGGAGATACCAACGGCGTAACCCTTTGCCCCAGGCACTTGCAAGTGCGTAGACGATGGCGGCAATCAACGTCGTATCTGCGACAACAGAGATGGCGAGTCTGCTAAATTCGATGTGGCTGCTCATGGCCATAAGGACAATGGCACTGAACCACGCGGTGCGTCCATCGAAAAACATGCGTGTGGCCAGAAACGTGATGACAACGGTTGCGGTGCCAAGTATCACCGACACATAGCGCACCGCGTTGATTGACATACCAAATAGATCGCTACTCAATCCTTGCAACAACACCGTGAATTGACTAGTCATCGATGGTGTGAGCGCAATTGGATTTGTTGCGGCAGAATTCCATGCCGTGGTGGCATACAAACTCTGGAGTGCTTCAGCATTTGTTGCAGCGGGCAACGTGTCAAGTTGATACCAACGAAGTGCAAAAGCGCTCATGGCCAAGCACACGAGTCCGACGAATTCTATGGCAGTAAGTGGCTGTGATGCCTCAGTAACGGTGTGATTCGGTAACCATACGTACATGGCAATGACGACTAGGACAACGCTTAGTACGAAACTGAGGAGACCACCCCAGAAGTCAATATACGTTGGAGTGATGCCCCATCGCAGTATACCGATGCTGGTGTAGAGTAGGGCGAGTACACCACTCAGTAGTGCGTATGGACCGCCCTGTTGATTGTTGATGCGGCGCACGCAAATCGCGCCAATCACTGTTGCAATTAGAGTCAGAATACTGCTGATTACTTCGAATTTGGCAAATACACTCTGAAAGAGCAGCATTACTGGTAAGCTGCTTGTTGCTACCAGTAATGTGCTCACGAAGTATTTAGTTGAACTTTGATTGGGGTATAAGTACTGTAAGTACCAACGGGCCTCACGGTGAATACGTTGCATGCCTACCCTGCATATCTGATGCTACTGCTGTGCCTGCATGTATTATACGTCGTGCTTGCGATGTGTCGTCAACAATTTCTGACCATTCAAATGCGCATGAGTTGCCAAAATCAGCAACGTGGTCTCACCGACATTCCAGTAGAAGTGCACATCGAGTCGCACAGCCGTTGTAATGCCCGGTAAGCGACACAAGAAGGAATCTCGAGTAAGTTCACTCGTGGCAATCCAACCATC
>VGPG01000068.1 GCA_016875555.1 Chloroflexota bacterium
TGCCTACCACCACCATTGCCACCAAAAAGATCGTCGCACGCACTGCTGCCCAAAGCAAGTTATTCATGCCACTCTCGAGTTGATTTAATTCGGGCAGAATAAGCATCAGCGGCACAACGGCCAAATCTTGGATGATTAGCATGCTAATCATGATGCGACTGGCCAATGAGCCGAGCTCTCCTTGGGCGGCAAGGGTTTTGAGGATGACCATAGTACTCGAGAGTGCCATGATGCCACCTGCCCACAACGCGGCCGTATTACTCCAGCCAAGGGCAATGGCTACCGACCACCCAATCAACATGCTCAAGCCAATTTGGATGGGCGTACCAACAAAGGCAATCCACTTAACCTTGGCGAGTTTTTGGAAGTTGAATTCGAGTCCGAGTGCGAACAACAGCAGGGCCACGCCAATCTCAGCCAATACCTCGATATCATGAATCTCACTGACGGTGGGGCCAGCCGTATACGGTCCTACCAAAATCCCCGCAGTGATATATCCAATAATGAGTGGCTGACCAAGACGTTGTGCTACCATGCCTCCAATAAGCGCTACCACCAAAATCAAGGCAATATCCGCAGCAATCCCCATGATGGGTCGCTCCTACTAGAGTCTATGCACGACACGGTGCAGAGGGCACCAGACAACTCTTTTTTTGCATCTATATGGGTATTATTACACATATCGTTCCCGTCTTCCAAACGCATGCCTTCCCACGTATCACGTATAATGGGTGCATGACACAACCTTCTGTGCGCATCTACTTGTGCCACGGTGCTTTTTGTCGCGGCGAATCGTTGCGAGCCACCCTGGTCAAGGCGCTTGAACAGCATCAACTTACCACCACCTGTGAAATTCGCGCGAGCGGATGTCAGAGTCGCTGTGACGACGGTCCCAACATGACGGTATGGCCCGGACCCATCCGCTATTGCCACCTCAATCATCATCGCATCGAGCGCATCGTCGAGTCACATCTCGCACATGGGCGCATCGTCACCGAGTTTTTGCATCCCTCATCGCCCCCCCCCACCGACACGTAATCTCTCTCATGCGCATCCTGTGGTACAATGCCTACAATACTTATTGAATAAGCATGTAGGACAATCATGGGTTTGTTTTCGCGCAATCAACTGACCGAGGCCAAAGTCCTCGACGCCCTGCGGACCGTCCAAGAACCAGAGCTTGGTGGCGACCTCGTGTCGCGTAAGATGATCAAAAATGTGGTAATCAAGGACGACGGCGTCAGTTTTGCGGTCGAACTCACCACACCTGCATGTCCACTCAAACACGAAATTCGCACGGCCTGTGAAGATGCCATTGAGCAGATTCTCGGCGTAAGTCGTGAACACATCAACGTCGAGTTCACCGCCCAAGTGCGCACGCACGGCGGTATACTCGACAAAGCCGCCATCCCCGGTGTCAGTCATGTCATTGCCGTCTCGGCCGGCAAAGGCGGCGTGGGCAAATCAACCGTCGCCGTAAATTTGGCCACAGCGCTGGCCCGCGAGGGTGCGCGCGTCGGCTTGCTCGATGCCGACATCTACGGTCCATCCATCCCACTGATGATGGGCACCACTGGTCAACCCGATGCCGAGACTGGCCCCGACGGCCAGCCACGCATGCAACCATTGCAGGCTCATGGCATCAAGTTGATGTCGGTCGGATTTTTGGTTGATGACAGTCAACCGGTGATTTGGCGTGGTCCGATGGTCTCACAGTTGCTTCGTCAGTTCCTTTATCAAGTCGACTGGGCGCCGCTCGACTACCTGATTATTGACATGCCTCCGGGGACTGGCGATGTAGCACTGACGTTGGCGCAGTCACTGCAAAATGTCGGTTTGACCGGGGCAATCACCGTAACAACACCCCAACAAGTCGCAGCCATTGACGTGATCAAGAGCATGGAGATGTTCCGCAAAGTCAACGTGCCACTCTTGGGCATTGTCGAAAACATGGCTTACTTCGTAGCACCAGACACCGGTGCGCGTTACGACATTTTTGGGACTGGTGCTGCAGCACGCCTAGCCGACCGCTTGGGCGTCCCTCTGCTTGGACAAATCCCTCTCGGCATGAGCATTCGCGCCGGCGGTGACGATGGGCGACCTGCGGTGCTGAGTGAGAACAGCGACGCCTATGCTGATGTCTTTCAAAGCATTGCCCAGCGTGTTGCTGCACGCGTCAGCGTTCTTGAGCATATTTAAAAAACCCGTCCACATCACCAATACCCAAATGTATTGGTGATGTGGATAACCCGCAACGAAGAGGGTTTATCATGCAATACGAAGAGTCTCGTCTTCAGCCGATTACCCTGATTGATCCCCTACGCATTTCGCGCCCACACTACGACAGTCATCGTCCAGCGCTCGACAATTATGGGCGACGCATCGACTATTTGCGCATCTCGCTCACTGACCGCTGTAATCTGCGTTGTGTCTACTGTATGCCCGAGCACGGCATGCAATTCATGCCCAAAGATGAGTTGTTGACCAACGACGAGTTGTTGCGCGTGGTACGCGCTGCTGCGGCCGTCGGGTTCCGCAAAATCCGTCTAACCGGTGGCGAACCCACTCTACGCCGTGACTTGGTGCCGTTAGTACGCGACATCAAGGCCATCGACGGCATCGAACACATCGCCATGACTACCAACGCCGTCAAGCTCGCACCCATTGCCCACGATCTCAAAGCCGCCGGGCTCGACCGCGTCAACATCAGCATTGATTCACTCGACGCTGAGCGTTTTGCGCAGATGACGCGTGGTGCACGCCTCAGTGATGTGTGGGCCGGCATCAACGCCGCAGAATCTGCAGGGTTGACACCCCTCAAGCTCAATATGGTCGTCGTGCGTGGGCTCAACGATCACGATGTGCTCGAGCTTGTAGCACTCACGTTACAACACGATTGGGAGATCCGTTTCATCGAGGTAATGCCTCTGACGGGTGTTGCCGATGTTGCCAATGATGGCGTTGTGCCGAGTAGCGAATTAATTGGGCGCATCGAAAGTGAATTCGGCCCCATTATCGACTATGGCATGCACGCCGCTGATCCTGCCCACCGCTACCAAATCCGCAGTGCCAAAGGGTTTATTGGCTTTATTAGTTCCGTCAGCGAGCCGTTTTGTAGTACCTGCAACCGTATGCGCCTCACAGCCGATGGGCGGCTCCACCTCTGTTTGCTCCGCGACGATGAAGTTGACCTGCGAGCTGCATTGCGTAGCGGCGTCGATGATGACGAGCTGATGCAAATAATTCGGCATGCAGTGGCCATCAAGCCGTGGGGACATGGTCTGCCAGATGGCATTTTGCCCACTATTCGTGGTATGTCGGCCCTTGGCGGATAAGCGTGCGTATAGCGCCAAAACTGTGCATCAGTGATGCCACTTGCATCGATGTGCTATAGTGGTAGTGGTGTATAAAGAAATCAACAAATGTCACCACGCAAATCTGCTCTTACAACCACAATCCGCGATGTTGCGGCACGGGTGAATGTATCCCCGATGACGGTCTCACGCGTACTCAATGGCGTTAATAGCGTCCGTCCTGAGACAAAATTGCGTGTTGAAGAGGCCATCCGCGAACTCGGATACACCCCGGCACAACCACAGCGCACTGACACTCAGCGTCGCATCTCGCACACGCTTGCGCTGATTATGCCCAGCATCACGATTCCGTTTTTCAATAAAGTTGCTCATGGCGTAGAGACTGCTGCGGAGACGTACGGGTATCGCGTGATTATTAGTAGCACCCAGGGTGAAAATGCGCGTGAACAACGCTCACTGCGCGATTTCGTACATCGGCGCGTAGACGGCGTAATCGTGGCACCCTGCAATGATTTGTCTTGTAGTGCCATCGAACAATTCACGCAATTTAATATTCCGCTTGTGCTCGTTGACCGCGAAATTGCCGCACTCAACCTCGATGTTGTTCAGGCAGATAATGTCCATGCCGCATCGATGCTTACCCATCACCTCATCAAACAAGGGCACAAGCGAATTGGATTTATTAGTACGGATAACCGTATTTCAACCTCGCGTGATCGCATGTACGGCTATCGTGCCGCCCTCGATGTCGCCGGGATTCCCTTTGATTCTTCGCTCGTCTACGAAGAGTTCGTCATCAAAGATGATAACGGATACCCGATGGCACACAAACTTCTCACACGCCCAGATCGGCCAACTGCAGTGGTAGCTGGCAATTATCTGATGTTGATGGGATTCGTACAGGCGTGTGCTGATTTGCGCATCCGCATCCCCGATGACATCGCTGTAGCGTCATTCGACGACATCGAATTCTCCAGTGTGCTGTGTCCATTCTTTACGGTTATCGACTTACCAGCCGTGCAAATGGGCATTTACGCCGCAGAACGACTCATGCAAATTATCCGCAATCCTGAGAGCAAGTCAGTGCACCGCAAACTGGGCACCAACCTGATTGTGCGGCGCTCGTGCGGCAATCTCACGCACGATATCTATTTGCACGAGCACTACCCCTTTCGCCAACTCGTCTAATTCAAGAGAGGTCTTCCATGCGTCAGATTGTGTTACGTGCAGTAGGAGCGATGCATGTCGAAGACGTGGCACGTCCCGACGCTCCACAACCACACGATGTGCAAGTGCGTGTACGCCGCGTCGGTATTTGTGGCACCGACCTGCATGCATTTGCCGGCAAACAGCCGTTTTTCAGCTACCCGCGCATTTTGGGTCATGAACTTGCCGTTGAGGTTGTCGCCTGTGGTGATGCGGTGACATCTGTTGCGGTTGGTGATATCGTGGCTGTCCGCCCATACCTAGAGTGTGGACATTGCCGTGCGTGTCAACGCGGTTTGACCAACTGTTGTGAAACACTGCGCGTCCTCGGAGTGCACATTGACGGTGGCATGCGCGAGTATATCAACCTGCCAGCATCGCATCTCCATCATGCCCACGGCGTCAGTGTCGATGGCCTCGCCTTGGTTGAAATGCTCTCGATTGGATTTCATGCTGTACGCCGCGCCAATCCTGCTCCAGATGACCGCATCGTGGTGGTTGGCCTTGGTCCGATTGGATTGGGGATTGCGCTCGCTGCCCGTGCCCGCGGCTTACCGGTGTACGCTATTGACCCAAGCCCCGGGCGCCGTGCGTTTGCCATGACACACCATCTGGTCAGCAATGCCCAAGCCCCAGGTGCACAAGTACACACTACCGCGCGCGAACTGTGTGGTGGCCACGCCCCAGATATCGTCTTTGACGCAACCGGCTACGTCGGTGCCATGGAGAGCTCAGTCATGATTCCCGGGCATGGTGGCAAAGTTGTGTTTGTCGGGCTCGTACAAGGTAACGTGAGTTTCAGCGATCCCGACTTACACCGCCGCGAAATCACCATTCTAGCCAGTCGCAATGCCACGGCCGTGGATTTTGATGCGGTCATCGCCGCATTACCAACCATTGCAATACCGGCCTGGGTCACCCATCACACCACACCCGACCTCTTGGCTGGGTGCATGCCCGCATGGCGCGATCCCGCAACTGGCGTCATCAAGGGCATGCTTTCGTTCGATTAACCAATAGCGAGAGGGCGCACACATGCTTGGCAAACACTACCCAGCGCTACAACACCGCCCATATCGCTTATTGTGGAGTGGCTTGTTGGTATCAAACATGGGCACCTGGATGCAGAACGTCGCCCAGAGCTGGCTCATTTATAAGATGACTGACAATGATCCGCGCTACTTGGGCTGGCTCGGTCTCACCTTTGCTATTCCCATGATTCTCTTGCCTCCGCTTGGCGGATTTCTTGCTGATCGATTCCCTCGCCCAAAAATCTTGACTATCACGCAATGGTCAATGATGGCGGTAGCGCTAGTACAAGCGCTGCTTACCTGGGGCGACCTCAATTCACCAACGCTCATTTTGGCAGCCACATTTGTAGGGGCCGTCCTACTCGCCGTTGATAATCCGACGCGTCAAGCGCTCATTCCCACATTGGTACCACGCCACGACCTCATGAATGCGCTAGCGCTCAACTCTGCGACCTACAATGGTGCCGCATTAATTGGCCCGGCACTTGCGGGATTTTTGTTAGGAGTCATGGGACCCGGATGGTTGTTTTTTGGCAATGCAGTGAGTTATTTGGCCGTCATCTACGCAGTCATGCATATGCCTTTTGAGTCTGACCACGGATCTTCGGGGAGCACGCTCCGCGACGCACTCCTCGGTGGGGTGTTGTATGCATGGGGGCATGCGTTAACAGGTATTTTATTAATCACGTCCACCGTGATGTCAATTTTTGGGCGCTCATACCAACAACTCTTGCCGGTATACGCAGATGATATTTGGCGCATCAGTGCGCAGGGATACGGCATTCTCCTCTCTGCCGCAGGAGCCGGCGCCATGATTGGGGCACTCGGTCTTGCATCACTCCCCAAGATTACCCCCACCCAACAGAATCTACGCATTGCCGGCATCGGTTTTGCGCTGACCCTAGCCGGATTTGCGGTTGCACCCTGGTGGTGGCTGGGCGTCTTTTTGCTGATACTCGTTGGCATCATCGGCACTGTGGCAACGACCATGATTGCCACGATGCTCCAGCTGTTGGTGCCGAGTCATCTACGCGGGCGAGTCATGAGTCTGCATGCCGTCACACTCATCGGCGTACCGTCGCTCGGAGGACTCTTGATTACCAACATGACTACCTGGCTCGGACGCGGCGACACGCTGACTGCCATCAATGCGAGTGGCGCTCCACTCGCGCTAATCAGCGGCGCCATCTGTGTCTTTATGCTGTTTCTGGTGGTGCGTCTGCCGGTTGTGCACGACGATCAAATACCCAGGTAATCAGACGGAGTATCACCAAAAAGAGCATACTCATGGCAGTCACCACATACAACCAATACAAACGCTCGGTGTCACTCCCTGCCCAAATTGCGTGCAGCGCAACCGTGATGTAAACCGCAAAGCTGACATAGTGCAACGCACGCCCCTCAGTATCATTCGTTCATCGGCCGAAGTTGCACAGCTCGATATTACCCAGAACATCCTGCTGCACCGTTGATTGCTGATATCATCGTCGAAAATCGACACATGACGACCATGCTTGATAATCTTCTACGAATCACGCGCATGCAGTCGGTCGGCAAAACCGTAGCACTCTATGATTTGGCGCCACTCATCGAAGAGATCATCGCCACGACGCGCCATCGATACCCGCACCGCTGCGTCAACAGCACGCTTGCGCCTGACACCTTCATGACAACCAGTGACCCCGCCTACGTGCAGCATATCATCCATATTTTGATTGACAACGCAATCGCACATACCCCCGATACCAGCATGATCGAGATAGATGCACACATGCGTAAAGGCAAAATTCAACTGCGCGTGTGCGATGATGGAACAGGCGTTCCTGCCGACCAGGTCGAGCGCATATTCCAACCTTTTGTCACGATTTCACGCGGTACAGCGCACCGCGGTAGTGGTGTTGGATTGAGCATGGCACAGGCATTTTGTCACGCCATTGACGCCACACTCCACTACCACAACAATCAACCTAGTGGTGCGTGCTTTGTGATTACATTGCGAACTGCACGATAAACTACGGTACAATACATGCAGTTTGTGCGTACCAAAGGCATTTATGCATGTTGGCTTTTCTGTTACTGGGTATTTCATTCGGACTCTCTGCCAGTGTTAACCCTGGTCCCTCGCTAACACTCGGCATTTCACGCGCACTGCGTGATGGCACGCGCGCAGGCATGTTAGTCGCACTTGCGCCCCTGCTCACCGATGCACCAATTATTGCGACCGCCACCCTACTTGTGGGCAGTTTGCCACCGACCATCTTTGGCTGGTTAGGCGTACTCGGCGGGGCCTATATTGTCTCTCTAGGTGTTCGCAGTTGGCGCGATGCCTGGGTGCGCCAAATCGACTTAGCCGATCTCAGCACCAAACGTGGCGGGAACGACGATGGCAGCCTGCGATCCCTCTTTCAAGCCATGATTGTCAATTTTCTCAACCCGAACCCGTATCTGTTCTGGGGCACTGCTGGCGCACCAAATCTGGTCAAGGCCTATGCCCTGCACGGCGTCATTGGCGGTGTAGCCTTCATTGGTGGCTTTTATTTGATGTTAGTCGGCGTGCGCATGACCATCGCATACGTGATTGGACGCAACCGCAACGCATTTTCGCCACAACTCTACCAACGCATTCTGCTTGGTAGTGCCGCACTTCTCGTCATATTAGGAGGGCTCCTGATTCGCGATGGAGTCGTTAGTATTTGGATACCAGCATGAAACCAACGCTCTTGCTCGCTATCGTCTTGTGTGTCTTTGTGGGCGCAATTATCGCCATCGACCAGATAAACCGCCAACAAACACGTCAGCCAGCCACAAGCATCTCTGTAGAAGAACGCGGCAAACTCCTCTACGACGCACGCTGTGCCGTGTGTCATGGCAGTAATTTTGAGGGGCAACCGAACTGGCAACAGGCCCGCAGCGACGGCACCTACCCGGCACCACCGCACGATGCCACAGGGCATACATGGCATCACAGCGATCAATACCTGATTGATGTCACCCTCTACGGTGGCGCAGCGGTGACCGGCGTACCAACCAACGCCATGCCCGGGTTTGCGGGGAGTTTAAGTGAAGCGGATGTCAAAGCCATCCTGGCCTACATCAAAACATCCTGGCCTGATGACGTACGCGCCAAACAAGCATCGCTTAACCCGTAAGTGCCCGGCTCACGCGCACCCACTCATCAATTGACAACGTCTCCGCCCGACGCATCGGATCAATGTCACAGGTGCGCAATAACTCCTGCACCATGGCTCGATCGCACTGTAGGCCGTGTGCAGCTAATCCACTCGCCAAACTATTGCCCAGCTGCTTCCGTGCATGCAAAAAACCCGCCTTGATGACCTTCATCACACCTGGTTCTTCCTGTGGGTCAACTAAGGGCGCAGGACGACGACGCAAACGCAACACCGCCGAGTAGACTTCTGGGGCGGGCATAAATGACTCCGGCGCAACCACAGCTACCAACTCAGGCACTGCCCGAATCTGCATGGCGTGCGCTAGCACCGACATGTCGCCGGGCACCGCACAGATGCGCTGTGCCACCTCACGCTGAACAAGAACCGTCATCAGATCAGGCGGATGCGCCGCCTCCAAAAACAGCCGCAACACCGGTGAGGTGATGGCATACGGCAAATTGGCAACCACCCGATAGGCACGCCCCTGTGTCATCTGCGCAACATCAACGGTCAACACATCTTGCTGATAAATGGTCAAGTTGGCGTGCATTGCAAATTCGTCACGCAACCGCGCCGCCAAACGACTGTCGAGCTCGATAGCAATGACCTGCCCCGCACACCGCACTAACTCCCACGTTAAGACGCCAAGCCCAGGGCCAACCTCGACCACGAACGTCTCCGCATCCACCTCACCGGCAGCCACAATCGTTGCAAGCGCCGTACCATCTATCAAAAAATTTTGCCCCATAGCACGCGTCGGCTGTACACCTAATTGGCGTAACGCATGCCGTACATTGGCAATCTGAAGCATGGGATTTGTCATATATTCCTAAATTTTATTCAACCGGTAGCAGACACGACTACCACCGCTAAACCTTACCATATATCAGCAGATATTTCTATGCAGAATATCACCTCACACCTCCGCTATCTACCCATGCAATCATTTATATATGATGGATTGTAATATGAAGTGCGACAGCGAAAACGGAAATGAATCCCCACTGACAACCCGTGTAAAATGGAGTTACTACGCAACACTTACACAGGAGTCATCAATGGGGTATCATCATTTTAGCATAGCTGAACGCGGTCAACTCGACGCATTGTACCGACTCAAATGGACAACACGTCAGATTGCCGTTCATTTGGGACGGCATCACTCAACCATTGCCCGTGAATTTCGTCGTGGACGTCAGGCTGACGGCTATGATGCAACGCATGCCCACCGAAGTGCAGCCCAACGTCGGCAGGGTGCCTGTCCAAAAGGCAAACATACGCCATTGCTTGCGGATGAAATTACCCACCGGTTGCAACACACCTGGTCACCTGCACAAATCGCCGCGTATCATCGTATGCATAATTACCCGTCAGTATCATTCAAAACCATATATCGATGGCTGTATCGCATGCAACTGTATCCTGCGGGTGTCACCATGCTCCGTCACAAAGGCAAACGGCGGCAACCCCCAGAGCGACGCGGGCAATTTGCGGCTGGGACGCCCATTCATCACCGCCCAACAGTGGTTGATTCACGGACGACATTTGGGCATTGGGAAGCCGACACCATGGTTTCATCATGTGGCAAAAGTCGGGCGTGTATCGCCACATTTATCGAACGCAAGACTCGTTGGTACACAGCTATTGCCATGCCTGATCGTTCGGCAGCATCGATGAATCGTGCCATTGCACGACTCCAACAACAGTTGCCGCCTGGCGCAATTCATTCATTGACGGTCGATCGGGGAAAGGAGTTTGCAACGCATGCTAGCATTACCCGAGCACTTGGCATTCCGCTGTATTTTGCTGATTCCTTTGCGGCATGGCAACGGGGAAGTAACGAGAATGCAAATGGACTGTTGCGCGAGTTCTTCCCCAAAAAGACTGATATTGCAACGATATCGGATGCGCAACTCGCCGTAGCATTACATGCGATCAATCAGCGCCCACGCAAGTGTTTGCACTGGCACTCAGCTCAGGATGCATTTACCCTCATGTTGTCGCACTTGAATTGACAATCCGCCATTATAAAAAATAAATTTACATATATTAGTAAATATTTTTATACTTAATTAGGCATGTAAATCAACAAAAATCAAAATTTTTTGCAGAATAAAACACGCCACAAACGCGCGCTTTGAATCAATTATTTGTTAATTCGTTTTAACAACCACACTTGCCAAAAACAGGCAAATCGCTGTATGATATGGGTATTACAGTATTGAACAATTGAGCGTATATGTATGCACTTGGTCATTTTTGGAGCGAGCGGCAGAACAGGAAATCATCTTGTGCGTCAGGCCATCGGTATGGGGCACGATGTGACAGCGTGTGTACGACGGCCAAGCAAGTTGCCATTTTCGCATGAACGGCTACGCGTGATTGTTGGTGATGCACGTGATCGATTTAATGTTGATCGTGCAATTCATCATGCAGATGCGGTCATCACCACGATTGCACCCGTGGCTGATGAGCCCGAGAACACCCTTGCAACGATTGCACAGACCATCATGCAATCCATGCAGAAACACCGTGTCACACGGCTTGTTACCCTCAGCGATTCGTATATTGTGCTGCATCCGCACTTCAAGGCACCTTTGGGGCAACGCCTCGGCCAGATTTTCACCACGCCTGCCTCGGCACGGTGGTTGCGCATTGCCCAGCAGTACGCAATTACGATTACATCGCACACCGCAATAAACTGGAGTATTGTGCGCACGCATCAGCTCAACGAGGGCGAATTTACTGGTCAATATGTGGTTGACACACAAAATCGCAAATTAAACGTCAGCATCAAACGCACAAATGTAGCGGATTTTATGTTACGCATTGCCGTCAACGGGAACCACGTCGGTGAAATGCCTATTGTGAGTGACAAATAAGTCTACTGCTTCACCAAGCGTTGAACCACATGCTCTATCTGCCGTTCGGGGACGCCGATATGCGTCAAAAATCCGCGTGCGCTACCGTATTTCTGATACACATATAGGAGCAAATCACGCATTGCTTGTGGATGCGCAACAATCAGTTGCTCAAACTGTTGTGGTGTTAGGTAGGCGGGTCGACGTTGACGGAGCATAGGCAACCGAGGCGCTAAATAGATGTTAGTACGCGAAAAGTCGCTGATAATCTCCTCGTGCGCAACGCCTGCCACATCAAGTAACAACGCCGTCAAAAGCCCAGTACGGTCAATCCCAAGACTACAATGGAAGACAATGCCGTGATTCAGTTGACTTACCGTATCGAAAAATTGCACAAAAAACGGATGAATCCGATCAATACCCGCAATTAGCGCCGCAGAGCGTGACATGGCACCCAGCTCATACAGCATCGCATGATCAACAATCATCGGCATATGCAGGAGTTGTACATCAACCCCCGCATCAAACTGTGTACGCCCCTGCTCGACGAGCTCCTGATGTGTGCGCAAATCCACAACAGTCCGTACACCCAAATCATAA
>VGPG01000069.1 GCA_016875555.1 Chloroflexota bacterium
AATGTGGCCGACGTGCATTAACTTGGCGATATTGACCGATGAGTAGTCAACCACGACGCGTTTGTTGGCACCGAGATCGTCGCTACCGTATCGACTAGAGAGACGTGCCACATCGGCCAGCACACTGGCCACGTAGGCATCTGTGCGAATGGCGAAGTTGAGGAATGGACCAGCAGCAACGGCACTCCCCACCAACGAATCCGCTGAAGGTGTGATATGGCTGGCCAACTGAGTGGCTAATTGGGGCGGTGGTATGGCCTGGTCGCGTGCTGCTTTGAACGTGGGGAAGGCCAAATCAGCCGGAATATTGGGCTTGGGTGCCACGAGTTCAATGTGCTCGGCACGCGCTAACCCGCTGGTGATAATTGCATCATGTGCCTGGCGGATAAACCGATCGAGTGTGTATTCCACGCAGTGTCAATCCTTTCTGTGACATGGTATACCCTGTGCGCATCATCCACGTCGTGTGTGTCTGTTGATACCATATACCAAAAGCGCTAATCTTGCCAAAACGGTTTGCTCCACCCGCGCTCGACCAGAATTTCGCGGAGATCGAGCATGGCTGTGTAGGTAGGTAACACGGAGAGCGTGTGGCCGGCTGGCGTCTGAGCGAGACCAGCATCAAGTGCCTGCACCAGCGATTCGTGATAGTGAATGTGTGTGGTCGGCGTGCCGGCGTATTGCATGCGCACGCGCATGTCGGCGGCACGCGTGCCACTCACAAATACTTGGTGCACGTGTGGGACGAGATGTTCAAAATCTGCGTCCCACAGCCACGACACATCGGTGCCATCGGCGTCGCGGTCGTTAATGACAATCAGGAGATTGGCCGGTTGCTCCCACGCCTCCACAAACATGCGTATCGTCTCGCTGGCACCGACGGGATTTTTGATGAGGGCCATGACGAGTGCATGATGGGGTGTTTGTACCACCTCATAACGACCGAAGGCGGGTTGCATCTGTGCTATTGCGGGAGCCACTGCGGTCGCGATACCGAGCACATCGGCCACGGTATAGGCGGCAAGCGCATTGATGGCGTTGTAACTACCAGGCAGGGGCACCACACAGTGCGCCGTCTGGTTTATTGTGATGCTACTCCCCGCTAGTCCGTCTGTGTGAATCTGGGTTATGGCGTAGTCGGGTGTGGGACGCGTAAATCCGCATTGTGGGCAGGTATAGTGGCCAATATGTGCAAAAAAACGGGTCGTGTAGGTGAGTGCATGCCCGCACCGGCAAAATCCAGCATCGGCGAGATGTGCCACACTATTGCGTGCGCTACTCAGGTCGTCGTTGCCGTATACCACCACGCGGCACATCAGTGATTGGGCAAGCCGAGCCAGCGATGGATCGTCGCCTTGAATGCACACGATGGTGCTATCGGGTAATTCGGCGAGAGCGGTCAACCAGTGCTGTGCAATCGTATCGACCTCGCCATAGCGGTCGAGCTGATCGCGAAAGAGATTGTGGAGGACGACGATGCGCGGTTGGGTCTCGTGGATGATGTATGGAAGTGCTGCTTCATCGCATTCGAGTAGTGCCACATCATGGTGCATGCGCCCGCGCCAATCGGCATGAGCCAACATGACTGCACTGACTCCAGAAACGAGATTTGCCCCTGAACGGTTGTGAACGACGCGCCATCCGGCATGTGTGAGTACGTCGGCCAGCATGCGCGTAGTGGTCGTCTTGCCGTTGGTGCCTGCCACGAGCAATACGCCACGTGGGAGTTGTGCGCTCAGGTACTGGAGCAGATTTGGTGCAATTCGGCGCGCCATAACTCCCGGCAGCGTGGTACCACCACCACGCCCCAGCCAGCGGCTGAGCATGCCGGCGCCTCTGCCGAGCCAAATTGCCAGTTGTTCACGCATGGTGTTGTCACCGCCATTAGGTGGAAGATGTTATGCACATTATACAATTGCCACCGGATGCGTGTCATGGAGATTCATCAACGAGCTACGCGTTGCGCCGATGCCATGCACCCGTCCATTCGGGGAGAATCATCGAACCATCGGCTTGTAGGGTGCCAGTCATCACACTCCCAAAGAAAAACCCGGTCAGCGCGTGACACTCATCTGCTGACATAAAACGATAGTCCGTCTGAATCGGCGTGCGCACAAAGCCAAACTCGTGCTCAAATAGTGCGTAACAATCAGCGAGTGCCTGTGTGGGTGGGTGCGGCACCGTACTCCCTGATCCGAGGGTTTCGAAAATAATCGCACTACCGCCGGGTTTGAGGAGCCGAATCATCTCGCTGACAGCTGCACGCACATCGGCCTGCCACGCACCCGGGACCCACTCGGTGGTATGACCGAAGCTCCAGCCGGCGGTGATCAGATCAAATTGGGCATCGGGTAGTGGGATGTGGCGATTATCGGCGGTGATACTGCGCACCGTTGGCCCGAGCAGGCGTTGGGCAACGGCGAGCATGGCGGGTGCACGATCACTTATTGTGAGCGTTCGTGCATATGGTGCCATGAGCGCGGCAACGCGACCGGTGCCACTCCCCATATCAAGTACATCGGCGTGCGAAAGGTCGACGTGGCGCATGATTTCGTTGCGGATGTTGCCTTGATAATCCTCGCGACTGACGAGTTGATGGTAGCGCTCTGCGTGGTGTGCATCTTGGTAGATTTCACGATAATCGGGCATTTGATTTTATCCTTTGCGTGAAAGTCGTGTTGGCGGTACGGTCGGGGTCAGAGCAATGCCGACACGGTGTAAGAACTGACTCAAAAACGTGAGATGGGTGATTTCGGTTGCCCATGTCTGGCGTAGCTGATCAAAGCGTGCAAGCCGTCCAAGCAGGTTCATGTGTGGTCGGGGAAGGTGTGGGACGGCGAGATGGGCGAAGGTGTCGATGCGCTCCCAGCGGAGTGCTGGTGCAACCGGCGCAGCCTGGGCGAGTGCATACAACAAGGCCGTATCTTCGTCGAGTGGCACAAGGTCGAGATGATAGCCATTGAGGGCATGGCAGCCAAACCATTCGGGGATGCCGCGACCATGACGTCGCCGTACTACAGCCCCGAGTGGTATCATCACACCGCTCTGGGTGTTGCGTGGTGTTCGTTCGAGTGGTACGAGCATGCGCTGGGCGGGGTCATACATGCTCCAGCGTTCGTGAGCGGTACTGGGGTGCCAGTGTGAGTCACCGAGAGATGGTGCATGGGGAAGTCGTGGTAAATCGGCGATTTGGTCATCGAGACTCGCAACGGATAAGCCACGTTGGCGGATGCGGGCAAATAACCCGTCACGACGCCACGAAGTGAGGGTGAACCGGTTCCCCATCAGCTCACCCTCACCACGTAGAAAAGGCGTTACCCGGATGTCGTGCACGACGAAGATGTTCGGAGTGAGTTCTTCGAAGGCTGTCGGCGGATTATTCCCCTTCATTGAGTCGTTCACCAATCAGGTCTTCGCGATTATCATCAATTTGCCCTTTGCCACAGGCAACGTGTAAATCGTGGCGGAGTTGGGCCATTTCAATCAAATGCGTGCGCTCGTGATTGACCATCCAATTACCTTGATGAAGCAGATTTATTTCACCATAAATCACGTGTGAGGCGGTGCGATGCCAGGCAGCACTCGTGAGTCCGCGCAACATTAACAGACACTCAATGCGCGATTCGTGGAAGGCGTTCAGGATGGCTCGTACATCGCGCTTGCGGTAATGCGACGCTGCCGTCAACTTAGGAGGATGGGCTGACGGGAGTTCGGGGTGATCGGTATCGAGGATAAGGCGTGCACGTTCACAGAAGACAAAGTTCATGTCGTTCAGATGACCGATCACCTCCTTGAGTGACGGAGTATCATTGGGCCCGGGTGCCGAGAGAATGGCATCATCCACGGATTCGAGCATTGCCCGTAAGGTGGACTCGGTATGCTCAAGTGCATGCATAATGGCGTGTGGTCCCAGTGTGCCCATTGCCTCAATGGTTAAGAAGCGTTTGTGGGATTCTGGCACGGCACCGCATTGTGGACAAGCGCCTACCAGTTCTCCTTCGCGCGTTTCACCGCAGGTTGTGCAGACAAATAGATCGCCGATTTCGCTCGCATACAAATCGCGATGGTGTGCAAGGGCTGTGGCAGCACGACCAAGTAATTCGCGCGATCGTTCGGAGGTGCCGGTGATGCGTTGCATGACAATGGCCTCGGGTTCATTACCATTGAGGGCTGCATGCACGTTGGCGGGGGTGTTTCCTACGCCACCCGTCTGTATGAATGCGCGCATGGCACGTGCACCACGTGCTTCGCATAGGGCATCGAAAAGACGGGCGATGTTGAAGCGCCGTTCACGGCGTGCTTGGGTGGCCCAGGCACGATAGGCAACTTGCCCCATGCTGGCACTGGTAAAGAGTTGACGCAACTCTTGTTCGGACATACTCATTGGTGGACTCCCAACCAAATCAGCAACAGTAATCATGACCGCATCATTGCGCCTACATACTATAATAACAATATGTGATTCTGTGAATAGGCAATTTGAGGAATTTTGGTGCAAGTAGCTGTTGTGCATGATTATTTGAATCAATATGGTGGTGCTGAGCGTGTGCTTGAGGCGATTCACGATATCATGCCCGATGCGCCGGTGTACACATCCATCTATGATGTTCAGGCGATGCCGGCGTTTTATCAGTCGTGGGATATCCGTGTATCGTGGATACAACGGTTGCCGTACTGGCGACGATTGTTTCGGCATTACTTCATGTGTTACCCATTTGCGTTCGAACAGATGAATCTGGCAAGCTACGATTTGATTATCAGTAGTAGCAGTGCCTACGCCAAGGGCGTCCGGCCACGACCAGGTGCAGTGCATATTTGTTATTGCCACACGCCGATGCGCTTTGCGTGGCAGACCGACCAATACATTGCCCGCGAACATATTCGTGGGCTTGCCAAAGTGGTCATGCAGTTCTTGTTACGCTTTGTACGGGCATGGGATGTGCAGAGCGCGAGTCGAGTGACGCATTACATTGCCAATTCGCAGGTCGTTGCGGCGCGTATCAAGCAGTACTATGGACGCGATGCAGTAGTCATCCCACCACCAGTTGATCTTGCGCCGTTTGAAGACGTGCCACCGTGAGATTACTTCTTGACGGGTGGGCGCTTAGTGCCGTATAAGCGCATTGATTTGGCAATCAAAGCGTGTACGGCACTCAATGTGCCACTAATTGTGTTTGGTGATGGCCGTGACAAAGCCGAACTCATGGCGTACGCTGGACCAAACGTGCGTTTTGTGGGGCGTGTGAGCGATGCGGAACGGCTGAAGTTATTTGCCGAATGTCGTGGATTTCTCTTCCCTGGAGAAGAGGATTTTGGTATAACGCCGCTCGAAGCGATGGCGGCTGGTCGTCCTGTGCTGGCTTATCGTGCAGGTGGGGCACTGGATACGGTCATTGACGGCACGACAGGGTTGTTTTTTGATACTCAAGATGTGGCTGCTGTCACCGCCGGATTGTTGGCCATGCAGCAACAACCATGGGACGCACATGCGATTCGTACGCATGCGGAGCAATTCAGTCGTGCGCGTTTCGTTGCACGTATGCGCACATTCATCGAGGCGCATGTACCAGGGAGCGAGGCACTGCGTCATGAATGATTTGCGACGTCTGTTGGTGGTGATACGCCGGCGATGGTGGTACATCGCCGTGCCTGCAGTGGTCTTGGCGCTGACGGGTGTATGGCCGTTGGTGCAAATGACGCCACAGTACCGTGTATCGGTGACGTTTTTGTTGACGAGTCGCGCACCGATGAATGATACGGGCGACACCCTGGCATATGACTTCCCAGCGGTGAGTCGTGGCCTAGAGTTTCGTACCCGAGTCAGTACTCAGATGAGTGGTGTGGTAACAGCAGACGAGGTCGGTGCACTCCTCGATGTGCGCAACAACGCACGCGAAGTTACCATTACTGCACGCGGTGCAAATCCTGACACCTTGGTGCCTGTGCGTGATGCTGCACTTGCAGTCTTGACGCAGGATGGTACACTGCTATGGGGCAAATCTGGCGATACGGCGGTGAATATTGCCGTGTTACGCCGTGACGACGTGCCGGTGCAGGAGCAACCGTGGCTTGATGCGCTCGTGTCCATCATGTTGCGTGCCGGTGCGGGAGCCGTGGTAGGGATGGTCGTGGTCCTTTATCGACGATAGCGTGAGGGTGAATGTATGCGTCTTTCTGAATATATTCGTATTATCCGCCGACGTATCTGGGTTATTGTGCTCGCCGTGATGGTGACGGCCGTGGCAGCATATGTCTTTAGTAAGCTCCAAGAGCCGTTGTATCGCTCTGAGGCAAGTTATTTGGTCGTGCCAAACCGCAACGATAACGGGTTGTCCATTGTGTTGACCAACAACATGAACAGTTACAAACAACTGGCATTGGCACGTCCCCAAATCGAAAAAATCAGTGCGCAGCTACAACTCGACCGTAGCCCCGAATGGTTGCTCGAACACATCTCCATTCAAGCGAATGCGGATGACCGCAAAATGATCGTCCAGGTTGATTATCCCGACATTGACATGGCACCACGCTTGGCCAATGCAGTCGGAGAAAATATGGCCGCCCTGGTGAGCTCATTGAACGATGGGCTGGAGGGAACCGACAAAATCAACATGCGTATCACCACCCCGGCCACACCACCGCAACTCTATCGCCCCCAAACCCGCATTAATGTCTTGGCAGGCGCGTTCCTGGGGTTGGTTGTTGGCCTTTTGCTGGCGTTTGTGCTGAACGCCATTGACGATACCCTCAAAAACACCGAAGACGTTGAGCGCCATGTCGGGTTGACTATTTTGGGTGCCATTCCGGCGTCCAACACCACAAGTGAGCGCCGCACGAATGCGAGGAAACCAGCATGACAAACGCCTCCCAATTGGTGGTGCTCAGCGATGCACAGTCGGCTGCGGCTGAGGCGTTTCGTACGCTCCGCACCAATATTCAATTCGCCAGTCTCGATAACTCATTGCACCTGCTGACCATTACCAGCGCCGGTATTGATGAGGGTAAGTCGTTGGTTGCCGCCAATCTTGCGGTGACCATGGCGCAGGCCGAACAACGTGTGATTTTGGTGGATGGTGATTTGCGTCGCCCAGCGTTACACACGTTATTCGGGTTGGGCAATGAGCAAGGCTTGACGAGCATGTTGTTTGCCAGCGACGGTACACCAGCGCCGCTCCAAGACACCGGTATTGCCGGGCTCCAGTTACTTGCAAGTGGTCCTCTCCCGCCACGCCCCGCCGATATCTTGGGTTCACGTCGTATGGGTGAAATCCTGCAGAGCCTGCGCACTAGCGCTGATGTGGTCATCATTGATACGCCGCCTATTTTGGCGGTCAGCGATGCTGTGGTGCTCGCACCGCGTGTGGACGGCGTGATGCTGGTCCTCCAAGCTGGGCGTACGCGTCGTGAGCACGCCAAACAGGCGCGCGCTATTTTGGAAAAAGCCAAAGCAAACATTGTGGGTGTTGTCCTCAATGGTGCGGAGCTTACACAAGCATCAGGATACTACGCATAATGATTGATCTACACTGCCACCTCCTCTACGATTTGGATGATGGCCCACGGAAGCGTGAAGTATCGGTGAACATGGCGCGCCAAGCGTATACCGCAGGGGTGCGCACCGTGATTTGTACGCCACACAGCCCGGAGTCCAGCGCTTCACGCCACTACAGCCCGCAACTGATTGCAGAACGTGCCCACGAAATCCAAGAATTAGCGCAGGCTGCCGGGTACGACATCACCCTCAAACCGGGTACCGAGATTAGCTATATTGCGCATGCACGTCAACGCCTCGATAACAAGGAACTGTTGACCCTTGGGGGGAGTCGCACCGTCTTGATCGAGATGCCGGTATTTGCCGTTGACATGCGCTTTTTGCCGACTGCCAAAGAGTTAATGCTCAACGGGTATCAGGTCATCTTGGCCCACCCCGAACGGTACATCTACAACCAAAAAGATATTGACGATTTGCGTCGCATCCATGAGACGGGCGTCCTCTTTCAAGTAACTGCTGCGGCTGTCACCGAACCCAATAGTCGCACCCTGTTTGATCTGCAGATGGTGGATGTGGTTGCCAGTGATGCGCATAGTGATACCTATCGAATTACTGCTATGGATACGGCATTTGACTGGGTGACAACCGCCTACGGTGCCGAATGCGCACATCGCCTCTTTGTAGATACCCCTCAACGTCTTTTGCAGCACGCATAAATGCGCTGACCAGCAGTCAAATCGGAGTGTGTGCGATGCACATACGGCTGATATACACCAAACGCCCGCTCCATCATGACACGATGGAGCGGGCGTCTAGGATCTCTGGTTATGGAGTAGCGGTTGGCTCTGATGTCTCTGATGGAGTAGCGGTTGGCTCTGGTGTCTCTGATGGAGTAGCGGTTGGCTCTGGCGTGGCTGACGGGGTAGCCGTTGGTTCTGCGGTGGCCGACGGTGTGGCAGTCGGTGACGGTGTGGCCGTTGGCGTTGCCGTTGGGCGTATCACGGGTGGTCGCGGAATCGTCACCACTGTGAAGGTTTGGGCGTACTTGACGGTACCTGCCGCATCACGGACGGCCACGAAGAAGTTTTTGCGACCAGCCGTGGTGGCGCCTGTGTTTATTTGGGTAGCCGCATAGCCATTGACAAGGGGACCAGAAGCGACGATTGGCCCAGGGTTATTGCGCGTTCCTGCATACCAGGTATAGGTGAATGGGCCGACTCCACCGCTGATGCGTACAGAGACACTGGCGATGGCGTTGCCGTTGACCCAACGGGCGTTGGTTGTACGCGTGTAGTTCGTCACGGTGAACGGTGGGAGCGAGATGCGTACAGTTGCAGCGCGTGATGTGATTGAATCACCTGCGGCATCGGTTACCACCACGGTGTAGCTCCGCGGTGCCTCTGTGGCACTAGTGAAAACGACAGGCAGTGACGCACCCGTGCCAACGCTCAGGCCAGCAAGGAACCATTCATAGGTGAGGGGTGCGGTACCACCGCGCGCTGCGGCCGACAACGTGGTACGTGCAGACCCGTTGCGCCATTGGGCGGTTGCGTTGCGTGGTTCACGAGTGAATTCAAGTGGTGCCTTGACCACGTCAATGGTAATCAGGTCGGAGGTCACGGTGTCACCGTTACTGTCGGCAACTTCGGCCCAGAAGGTGTAGGTGTCCGGCGCACGGGCGATTTCGACCTCAGCACTATTGCCGATGACAGTGCTCGTGTCACCGAGTGCACCTTGATACCAGGTATAGGTATATGGTTCTGTACCGCCGTCCGCCTCAATCTCGAGTGCTACATCGGCAGTGGCGTCGTAGGCGATGATGGTGTGATCGAGGGTTCGTTCAACAATGGCTAATGGGTAGGCGACAACGGTGATGACAGCGGTCTGTGAATTGACCGTATCGCCGTTGCTGTCTGTGACCGCAGCCCAGAATGAATGAACGCCTGTGGCAAGAGCAACGGTGATTTCGTCACCTTCGTCGACCATGGTGGTGGTATCGCCGCTAGTGCCCTCGTACCAGGTGTACGTGTAGGGGCGGGTGCCACCGATTGCGGAGACTTCAAGTTCGACCGACGTTGTTGCGCCTGTACGTTCGATCTCTTTGCTCTGCGGTTGCTTGCGGATGCTCAACGGCCCAACGGTGCGTGGGAGGATGGCAATCGTAATCGTTCGCGTCGATACGGTTGCACCGGCACCATCTTCGACTTCTGCCCAGTACGTGTAGGTACCGTGTGCCAAATTCATTCTGACACGGTCACGTGTCCCCACTTGTGTGCTGGTGTCACCTACTGACCCCTCGTACCACGTATACGTGTAGGGGCGTGTTCCTCCAGCAACGGAGACGCGTAATTCTACGTTTTTGCTGGCATCATCGGTGCGAATGGTGGTGTTTCGCGTGTGTTCGGTGATGCGCAGTGTTCGTTGACGATCGCGAGTTTGTGCGTGTGCCGTGATAAATGATTGGGGCACAAGCAGTGAGAGAACCACGAGTAAGCCAATGTACCATCGCATAATCTGCTCCCTATGTGTGCATTAGATGGGAGAGCATCTGATATCTGTAATACGCACTATACGGTGATTTTGTTGTAAATGAATTGGAAAATGCTTAAGTTTGCACATGCCACAACACACAAACAGCTCGCCATGTGGCAAGCCGTTCGTGTGGGGGGTGATTGTGCAAAATAATATTGCACCTATAGTTTACAGGAAAAACGTAAATAATCTATAGGTAAATTATTCGTTCTGAATTACAAATTAATTACTTCACGATGAATTTACTCGTTAATTTATCAGCAATACCGATGTAATTCTCTGGCTTTAGACTGCGTAATTCGTCTTTGATACCATCAGAAATTGGTAATGAATGAATAAAATCGTGTAAATCTTTTAACGTGACCTGCTGTTTTCCGCGTGTCAACTGCTTTAACAATTCATACGGTTCCTTAACATTCTCACGACGGAGAATTGTTTGATACGCCTCCGCCAAGACCTCGGGATGTGCAACCACCTGATCATACATCACGTCGCGATTGGGACTGACCTTGGCCAATCCCTTGCTGGTGCGTCGACAGGCGAGCAACATGTGGCCGAAGGCCACGCCGAGATTGCGCAACACGGTGCTGCCAGTCAGGTCGCGTTGCAGGCGTGAGATGGGCAATTTGCGACTAAAGAACTCGAACATGGCGCTAGCCAAGCCGAGATTGCCCTCTGAATTCTCAAAATCAATCGGATTGACTTTGTGGGGCATGGTTGACGATCCGACCTCGCCGGCTTTGGGGCGTTGTACCAAAAAGCCGTCTGACACATAGCGCCACAAATCCTGATCAAGGTCGATCAAGATGGTGCAGATGCGTCGGAGTGCATCGCTCACCTCGGCCAGGCTATCAGCTGGCTCGATTTGGGTGGTGAGCATGACCGGCTCAAGATCGAGGGTGCGCACAAATGCGCGTGAGAAGGTGGCCCAATCGACGTTGGGCAAGGCTACTACGTGTGCGGCAAGTGTGCCAGTGGCGCCGTTGAGTTTGCCGGTTAGTGGGATGGCGTTGAGCGTGTCGCGGGCGCGTTGCAGCCGGGTCAAGAAGACCGCCATCTCTTTGCCGAAGGTGGTTGGCGTGGCAATCTGGCCGTGGGTGCGGGCGGGCATGACGGTGGCGGCCTCTTCGACGGCCATGCGATGCAGGTGATTCATTACCTCGCCGATGGCGGGGCTCATCACCAGGTCGCGGGCCTCGCGCACCATCAGCGAGTACGACAGATTGTTGACATCCTCGCTGGTGAGGCCAAAGTGGACCATCTCTTTGAGGTGACCGAGGTTGAATGCATCGAGTTGATCGCGAATCCAGTATTCGACGGCCTTGACATCGTGATTGACTTTGGCGTCATAAGCCGCAATTGCGGCGGCATCACTGGGAGAAAAGTTGCGATACAAGCCGCGTAGCTGGGCCACTTGATCGGCGTCGAGTTTGGCAATGGTGGCGATATCACGGGCTTTGCTGAGCATCACCAAATATTCAACTTCGATGCGCACGCGATAGCGCATCAAGGCGCTCTCCGAAAAGTAGGCCTCGAGCGCAGCCACATCGTCACGATAGCGACCATCAAGCGGAGACAAACAGGTTAGTGGATCGAGCATGGTGCCTCACAACAATCATAATAGGTTGCTTCGATTGTAACAGAAACGCCCCCCATCCACGTATGAGGGGCGAGCGTTTGCTGATATTAGTGGCTTACTTGATGCTTGTGTAATCGACGTTTTTGTTGATTGTATTGCCTGACCTTGACCACAATTGTGGCGACAATCGCTGTTTGGATGAGCGTGACCAACATGCGGAGAGCCGCGATTGCGCCAGTGGGCTCGACGTGGTCGAACTCGGGGGTAATTTGTGTGATGTCGGGTGTGGGTGATGCCACAACGAGCATGGCGCCTTCGGCGATGAGAGCAATCATGACTGCGGCGCCGATA
>VGPG01000070.1 GCA_016875555.1 Chloroflexota bacterium
TGCAGCAGCTACTGCCAAATGACTGTCTGCATGTAACAGCCCAATGCCCGGCCATGCCTCTTCGTAGAGTGCATGTGCGCGAGCACTCTGAAAACGAATCAATGCCTTGAATCGGTGCGTTTGTCGCCCACTCAAGATGTCGTCGTCGCTTAATCCAAATCGTGCTAAGTCTTGCTGTGGAATGTAGATGCGCCCACGACCAGCATCTTCACCGATATCGCGCAGAATGTTGGTGAGCTGTAAGGCAACACCAAGTTTGACGGCGTAGTCAACCGCATCATCGGCATGACCGATAATCTGCATTGAGATGAGTCCTACGACCGATGCAACGCGATAGCAGTATAACCACAAATCATCGAATGTTTGGTAACGCGTCACCGTGAGATCCATGGCGATGCCAGCAAGCAACTCGTCAACAAGCTCTTGAGAGATGTTGTATTTGGTAACGGTATCATTCCACGCTATCAATACCGGGTTGTCGTGCGGTGTGGTGCGTGCATGTACTAACGTGACCCAGTGGGCGAGTGCATGTGGGGCATTGCCGGCAGCCATGTCGACGATGTCGTCGCTGGTACGACAAAACGCATAGAGCGCACGAATTGCTTGACGCTTGGCAGGCGGCAAAAACATCGTACTAAAGTAGAAACTCTTGGAGTGCTGCCGAGTGAGCTGGTTGCATACGTGGTATGCATGTGCAAGCTCCTTGGCACTGATATCGCGACTTGGAGTAACAAGCCGATGGTGGTCAGTGTGATCAATGAAGTGCTTCAAATTATCAAGCAATGCCGTGGCGTCACCTGCCGGTGGTCGTAACACGGTGCCTGGGTGTTGACGTGTGAGCATGTTCCTTCCCCCACTGAACCGTGGTGTTGAGGGTGATTGGCGATAATAACGATATTCGCTCATCTACATTATATACTGTATGAGCGAATATGTTGGATGTATGAAATTGACAAACAATTACGAATTTCGACTTAATACCGCATTTACCCGATCGACCAACTCGCGTGCGTCATGCCCCATAAAGAACCCGGGCATGTGCTCACGCAATTCGGGGTTTACGTTGAAGATACGCCCGCCATACCCAAAATGAACGCTGGGGTGCTGGGCACGTATGGCTTTGGCCACATCAAGCATCGCATTGGTGGCATCAATGGTCGTGCCAGAGAGACAGACCAAGTCGGGTTGTACCTTGCTAATCGTCTCGATAAGGTCGTTGACGGGCACTCGCGCACCCAAGTAGATGACCTTCCACCCACGACGTACCAAAAACAAACTGGCAAATAATATGCCGATGTCGTGGAGCTCGCCTGGCGCACAACCGACTACTATCGTCTCGCGGGTGGCCACCGACTCAAAAATATTGATGAGGCTGGCCAACTTGCGTCGCATAAACTCGGTGGCAAAATGCTCACTTGCCACGTTGATTTCACCACGATGCCACAACTCACCTACCTCGACCATGACGGGTTGGACGAGTTCAAGCAGGACTTGTTCGAACGGATGAATGGAAAAAGCCTCACTCAAAATTCGATCAGCGATGCTTGCATCAAAGTTAATCAATGCCTGACTGAGCTCAGCCACCATCTGGTCAAGCCCACGTGAGGTGTTGGCCGCTGCAACACTGACCTCTTCTTCGAGGACACTCCCCAACAACATGACCGCATGGCTGATGTTCATCCCTTCAGCGGTACGGTCGCGCAACCAACGAATCACGGCGATGTCGCGCTCGGAGTACAAACGATGCCCACCTGCGGTGCGTTGTGGGCGAGGCACGCCGTAGCGCCGCTCCCACGCGCGGAAGGTATCTGGAGGAACTTCTGTTTCAATCGCTACTGCTTTAGTGTTAAACACAGGAGCAGCAGAAAGCTGGGCAATTGACGGTGGTTGCGCCATGGTTACTACTCCTTTCGTCAAGGGTTTTTCTGTCGCCGCTACTATAGCATGATGCACAGATATTGTCAAAATAACCAATTATAACTAGACAAAAATTGTGCAAATCATAACAATCGTGCACTTGCGAGGGCGCGAATCGGGCCAAATCCGGCACGTACAATCTGCCACGACAGACATCGGTCGCTACTGTACCATACATTTCCCGCAGTATCGCCGGCCCACGCCCGGTCCGGGTGATAGATGGTCGTCGTCATAGTCGTGATGGGAGCATCTGCGAGTGACGCAATTGATTGCCACTCATCCACAAAGCGCCATACTCCGGTCTGGCTGAGACCAACCACGCCTGCTGTGCCCGCACACGCAATCAGTGGGCGAAATGCGGTAGGTGGCGTCGTCTGGATTGGGGTTGCCTCGTAGCAGAGTTGTGCGTGGTGCATGTACCAGATATGCTGACCATCGTGGCTAATCACACTGTTGTGCCAGGCATCCATGTGTTGCCACGTGTGTCCGCCATCGGCACTCAGCAGGCTCTGATGTTCATCACGATACCATGTGCGTTCACCGCCACTTGCCATGTGCGTTGCCGTAGCAACCATGGACCACGTAATCCCCGCATCATGGCTGACGTAGAGTGTCTCACCCGTATGCCCCCATATGCGATCAGGTGTCGTGCGTACTGCAGTGAGTTGTACAAACGCTGGGATCGCGACGGGGTGCCAGCTTTGACCGCCATCCTGACTACGCCAGCGCTGTTCGGCACTGCTACACAGCATCTGCGTGGGATCAAGCGGGTGTGCCCATGTTGCCGTAATTTGTTGCCCGTGGAGCATGTGCGCCGCTTTGAGCCAGCGCCCAATACCGCCTGGGTTACTCAAGAGCACGACGCCGTCGTCCGTACCAACCAACACCAGTTCTGCCTTGGCCATATGGGTGAGTCATCCTCTCTGTTGCGCCTTGATGAGTTGCACAATGCCGTGTTGTTGCTGATTGGTCACGGACCAGTCGTATGCGGCAAGCAGCGATACCAACGCATCTGGTGCTGGGAAGTGGACACCGCCTGATGCGGCCAGACCCTGGATAACCTGTCCCACCCGCTTGTCTGATGCGGTTAACCCCATGCTACGTAAGTAGGCAAAGGGGCGACTGATACGTGTAAGCTCTTGCACCACCACATCTCCCTGTTCCATCTCGTTCCATGATCCACCCACGGTAATCACATCAATGCTGCGATCATGTATCGGTAATGCGCGTGCATCGGCGCGTACATAACTGATTGGCAGTCGCGCGCGCCGTGCACGGCGTTGTGCCTCGAGCAGCATCGGCCATGCCCGATCAATGCCAATCACCTGTGCATCGCGATAGGCTGTCTGCATGGCGCGCGCATACAGGCCGTTTGAGCAGGCCACATCCACAATCACACGTGGTTGTCGGATGTCACCACAAATATAGTCTAGTTCGCGTGTAAGTGGAAAAGACTGCCCGCTTAAGATACTCAGCGCATATGGACGCCACAACCGTTCGTAGGCCCATGCCGTAATCGGCCATTCATTGCTCTGCGCTGCGAGACTCTGGGGGCGCGCAGGACCGAGCAGGTCAAGCACGCCGTATTGAATGGCAAAGCGGTGTTGTGCGTCACACACGACCCATCCGGTCTCATCGTTACCACTCATATGTGACAACGCCGAATGACATGTTGGACACCGCAAATAGCTGAGATGTGCGATATTCATGGGCTAGTAACGCGGTATATTTGGGTCGACACGACATGACCAATCATCGATGCCTCCGTCCATGGTGGCCACCTTGGTGTAGCCGAAGCGACTTGTCAGTGCGATGGCCACGTGCTCACTGCGCATCCCGTGATGACAGAGGATGACGAGTAACTTGTTGCGATCAAGTCCATCAACCCACTGTCCTGCCTGACTCATCGGACAGAGTATTGCGCCCTCGATATGCGCAATCGCATGCTCGTGCGGCTCACGTACGTCGATTAATACAATATCATCGCCACGCTGGCGCATCTGATGAACTTGGGTGGCACTCAGGTGTTGATATGTCATGTGGATAACCTGCTACTTTTACTATTCGTATCGCTTAATTATACGGTTTTTATGCCCAAAACAAAAACCGCCCGCACCATATCGGTGCGGGCGGTGTGGGGTATAACTATGGAGCTTGGATGATGTTAAGATAAATCTTCTGTGCCGAGTTGCCACTGTTGTTGACCGGAGCAGTCACTTGGATGTCGATGGCCAAGGTGCCGGATGTCCACGTTGCACCACGATTGGCGAAACAAGTCTTGAGTGCTGAAATACTCCATTCCATCAACACCGGTGTTTCTACAGCGCCACCCTTGACTGCGAGTGTGTCATTTGCACTGTCTGATGTACGCATGGCATCACATAACCCGCCACCTGATCCGGATCCACCGAATCCATTCGGGATGTCAGGCGCGTAGTTCAACTTGCCGATGTTGTAGATGGATGTGTCAGCGCCCGTATTCTCACCAACATATTCAGGGCGTTGTGGGCGATGTGTCTTGATACACAACTTCTTCGTCGGGTTGTTGATATCTGTTTCCGTCACTTGAATTTTGTTGTTCATCGATCCAAGCGCAGGGCTGCTGATGAGGTTGGTATAGTCAACCGTCGTGTAGGTAGCGCTTGCACACGCATCTGCACTATCAACTACTGCAATTGACGTCAACATCGGATGGGCCATGAACACAAACGATGGGGTGGTGGTGAACTCGTAGACTTTGCCCGAGACGGTGGTGACGCGTTGCATGAACACATCAAGTGCGCTGATGTTGCACCCGGCGTTATTACAGGTGAATGGGTTGGCGGGGTAGGTGGCCGCAGGTACTGCCGTCCAGTTAATTGCGGCGTTATTAAACGTTCGTGCACCTACTTGCCACTGCACATCAAAGCCAGTGGTTGGCAAGCTGACATACTCCGCAGGTGCATATGGCACATTAACGCCCTTGAATTCCATCTTCGTCACATTTTCGCCACAGACTTGGCTGATGCGCTGAATCGCAAAAGAGACGGTATTATCGAGCGCTGCTTCAATTTGTGCTGCATTCTTGATTTCTGCTTGTCCAGTACCGTATTGGTTAATGGTGCCTGAGAAATTTGGATCGGTTGCCTTGTAATTTTGGAAGAGGGTGAACGACGCTTGTGCCTCACAGTTGGCACCCGTGGTAGGTGCAGTAGCAGTTGTCGTGTCTTGATGATCCAGCGTGGTATCACCGTCATCATTTATGTCGAAGGCGTTTAGGATGCCATCATCGTCGGCATCCATGCCATCGTACATTTCGCCTGCGGTGGCACGCATCGTGGCCGATCGCGTGTTGCCACCCGAACGCCCACCGTTGCCTACGCCCTCCGGGATACCACGGGTGATGTCGGCCTCAACCGTTGGAGTTGCAGCGGTAACAATCTTGGCAGTTGTATACCCGTACCCCTGATTGACAGTGGGCTTTAGTTTGGCGACCGTCACTGTGCCCAAGTTGATTACGGCTTGTGCAGTTGTCAACTCTTTGAGGGTGGTCGAAAGGCGGTTCGACGTGACGCGTGTCGCCGCGTTCCAGTTGATGACGACTGGTCCAAAGTAGTCACCGCCCCCATCAATCAGATGGAACGAGATGCCCGCTGGGAATTTGTTGTTGACCAACGTAATCAGGCTTGACGTTTTGTTGACTTTGGCCCCCGCACTTAGCTTGTGCGTGGCCAAGACGCGCCCGTACTTGTTGAGCATCACAAAGGTGAACTTGCTGAAGTCCGTTGCGCTAATTGAGGTGTGGCGTGCCAGCGTTGCGCGAATCGTGACGCTTCTGCGGACCGTCGATTTGGCTGCGCTCACTGATGATGCCCATGCCGGCATGATGAGCGCCAGTAGACATAACAGGGCAATCAACAGACGCACTGGTGCCCCGTACACCCGTTCGTTACGGTTTTCCATACATGGATCCTTTACATATGTAATGAGTTAATCCGTGAATCTGTACGCTAGCATAACGAATTACGCGGTGTTTGTCTATACTACATTTGGGTGATTGTGTGAAACGTAAATGAATTTTAGGGAATTTTTAGGCAAAAAAACACCCTCGGCTGGCACGCCAGCCGAGGGTGTGTGAAGGAACTAATGACAACCGCAACCGCTGCCGCAGCTCCCACCCTCGCTGTATTCATCAGCCTCGGCACTGCCCTCTTCCTTTGAACGGAATGAGTGACCACAGCCACAGCTTGATACTGCATTCGGATTGTCGATCTTGAACGCGCCTTGCAACATGTTGTCCTGTTGGAACGAAATCGTAGCACCGCTCAAGTAGCGTGCGCTGATTGGGTCAAGCATGACCTTGAGACCGTGTGCGTCCCAGGTGCTGTCACCATCGCGGGCCTCGTTGTCGAACGTCATGCCGTACTGCAATCCTGAGCAACCACCACCTGATACGAAGACGCGCAATGAGTAGTCGCTCAACTCGCGCTCCTGCATCATGGCCAACAATCGCTCGGCTGCTGCTTGCGTAATATTGACGGTTGGTGCCGTGGGCACGAACTCATGCAGCTGAATGTTCTGGTCGAGCAACGTCATCACTGACCTCCTCATGTAAATGGGCTAATGTGAATACCACCGTACTCACTTTGTAAGTATACCAGAGAACACAAAAGTTGCAATAGGGTGTTCTCTCAGAATTGCCTCTCGACAAAATAGAACAAATGTTCTAATATAGAAATACGATGTAGATTACACAATCATGACGAATGCCTATGCGTACTATCATTCATGTTGATCTTGATGCCTTTTATTGCTCAGTTGAGCAACGGCGTAACCCGACCCTTCGCCACAAAGCATTTGTGGTCGCAGGGCGCGCCGACTTACGCGGAGTTGTTGCGACGGCGTCGTATCAAGCGCGCCACTACGGCATCAAAGCCGGCACGCCGACTGCCAAGGCCCTGCAACTCTGCCCTGATTTGATTGTGGTGCCCCCCGATCATACGGCCTATCTTGAGGCGGCACGTGAGGTCTACCAACTCATCAAGCATGAGAATCCACTGATTGCACAAGCATCCATTGACGAGGCATACATTGATGTCAGTGATGATGCGCATCGCCCGCTTGCCTTTGCCCAACACATCCAACAACGTGTGGCTGAGGATTTACAACTCCCGCTTTCATGTGGGATTGCCAGTAACAAACTAGTCGCCAAAGCGGCCACTGATATGGGCAAAAAGTTGGCGCGTGCCGGTGAGCTCCCCAAAGCCATCTACGTGGTGCCACATGGTCAAGAGGCAGCGTTCTTAGCGCCACTCCCCGTCCAAACACTCTGCGGTATTGGTCCGAAGACGACCCAACGTTTGTGGGATCTCGGCATTACCACGCTGGGTGAGATTGCGTGGACGCGCCAGAGCGATATTCGTGCCACCTTTACGCGGCGCCATGCCGAGGAGTTGATTCGCTGGGCGCAGGGGATTGACCACAGTGAACTCGAGTACGACATCCAGGCCAAATCGGTCTCGCATGCGACCACACTGATGCGCGATGTGGATGAGCCGGCCGTCATTGAGAGTACGCTCTTGACATTGTCGTACGATGTTGCGCGTCGTCTGCAACAGAAACAGCTACGTGGATGGGTGGTGAGCTGTTATGTACGTTGGGAGGATCGGCGTGGTGTGGGTCGGCAATCGCGCCTAGCCCGGGCGACAAATTTGGGTGACGAGATTTATGCGCGTGCAAGCCACATACTGGCACAACTGTGGGATGGTCGGCGTTTGATCCGCCACGTGGCGGTTGGGGTTTCGCAGTTGGGGGCATATCCACAACAACTCGGTCTTTGGGATGTCGATGATGATGGTCAGGCTGAGCAGGCAGCGCTTGAAATCATCGACGATACGGAGCAATTCTGGGGCAAGCCGCTATCAACACATCGCATGGCGCGTGGCGCATTGCGCCGTTTTTCGCGAGGTTCAATATAAGTATAGCGTGGTAGAATACTATCAATAAATAGGCAAAAAGGGGGCGCATATGACGCGCTATCAGGCATGGGTCGTTCTGTTGTTATTGGGCCTACATATTGCAACACATGGATTGGCACCAACAGTTGTAGCGCAAGCACCATCAGTTTCTGTGCCGGTAACGCTCCCCAAAGCGTCACCCAATGATCGTGTACCGGTGGTAATTACCCTCAAAAATGTTGATGGTATTGAACAACCACTTGATAGTAATACCATTAAAAGCTAACGGCGCCAGCGTATCAAAAATGCCCAAAATGCGTTTTTAACGCGCCAAAAAGACCGCATCAAATCGGTAAAACGTCAAATGACTGTGATGCCGGTAGTCGTTGCTGAAGTGACACAACGCGACATGAGTCTTTTGCGTCAAGACAACGCCGTGTTAAGTGTGGTGATTGATGAGCCGGTGCCGCCTACGATGTACGAGAGCGTGTTGCTTACTGGTGCAGGCGTCGCCCACACAGTCGGTGCCACCGGCAGTGGTACATCTGTAGCGGTGCTTGATACGGGTGTGGCCAAGAACTATCCGTTTTTGAGTGGGCGAGTTGTCAGTGAAGCCTGTTTCTCGACAGCAAACAGCTACTATGGGAGTACCTCCTTGTGTCCGGGGGGAGCGAGTAATTCTGTGGCAGTCAATAGCGCATTACCGTGTCCTGAGAGCGTCTCGGGTTGTAGCCACGGGACCCATGTGGCTGGTACGATTGCTGGTAACCGCGTGAACTACAATGGTCAATCCATGTCGGGCATTGCGCCGGATGCCAAGATTATTGCCGTGCAGGTCTTTTCGCGCTTTCCTGCAAGTATGTGTGGTGGCACCAGTGATTGTGTGATGTCGTATACATCTGATCAAGTAGCTGCCTTGGGTTGGCTGTATCTCAATCGCACAACGGCAAGTTGGCAAACGCTCGCTTCAGTGAATATGAGTTTGGGCGGTGGTAAGTCTGCCACAACCTGTGATACGAATGGTCTTAAGTACTATGTTGACCAGTTACGGTCGGTGGGTGTTGCGACCATTATTGCTAGTGGTAACAATGGATATACGGATGGTATATCGGCGCCTGCCTGTATCTCATCTGCAATTGCAGTGGGAGCGAGTACGCTCGCCAAAAATGGATTGACTCCCGATGTCGTGGCCTCATTCTCGAATGCGCCACTCCCGAGTAATAATGTGGCGAATGCCCAAGGCGATCGACTGCTCGACATGCTTGCCCCGGGATATTGGGTGGTGTCATCCGTGGCCTATCCGAGTGGTGGATATGCAGCATATGCAGGTACATCAATGGCAACGCCACATGTGGCTGGTGCATGGGCGCTCATGAAAAGTGTTGTACCGTCTGCATCCGTAGCGCAAGTGCTCACGTGGTTGACAAAGAGTGGTGTATCAATCACGGACACACGTGCCGGTATCAATCTAGTGGTGCCACGCATGCAGGTTGATGCGGCAGTGCGTCAGGCGATGAGTGATACAGTTCCGACTGCAACGGCGACGACCGTTCCGACTGCAACTCCTACCGAGGTGGTCACAATCGTGCCAACTGCCACGATCGACCCCAATGAAACGCCGAATGTGAGTGAAACGCCTGTGTCAACACAGATGCCGAGTGCAACTGTAACAGCGACAGCGACAGTGACAGCGACTACAACACAAACGTCCAGTGCTACTAAGACGAATACGCCGATCGTCACAAGAACAGCAGTGGGTACCGTCACTCCTAGTGCGACCAAAATACGTATTCATCCGACGCACAAACCCAAACCGCCAACAAATACGCGTAAACCGTGGGTACCTACACGCAAGCCGAAACCGTAAGGTCATGTGGTTTGAGATTGTGGGTTGAATATTTTATAGTGAGATTGGTCGTGGAATTGTGAGAAATACAGAAAGAGGAGTTTTATGAACAAAAACGTTTCACGCATTATGATCGCGGTGCTCGTGCTGATGATGATCGCTTCAATGCTTCTTGCGGATTTCACCGGCTAAGTTGCGCATGCGTCGAATGGCTTCGATTTGCATGATTAAACGCTGGCGTTCCCCGTTATTGGCCAATACGGTGGCCTCAACTAGGCGTTGCTGTGCCTCATCATCGGTCAATAGGGGTGCCAGCCAAATACGAATCTGCGCAGCAAGATGGTGGACGCCAAGCGCATCAGCTTTGCTCATGGCGCTAGCAAGTAGGCGTGTCGCACTACCGACATCTTCGCGTGCGCGTGCCACCAGGCCGATATTGGCCTCGATGCCAGCGATACGCTCGAGCATACCGTAGCGCTCTGCGATATCAAGCCCCTCATAAAAATGCCGCTCGGCGCCGTCGAGATCGCCTTGTGCGAGGGCAATCTCACCCATGGTTGAGTGCAAATAGCTTTGGGCCATGTATACACCACTGCGTTGCGCGAGCCGCAAGCCAATGCGTGCGTGACGCGTCGCTTCGTCGAAGTTACCGAGTAGGTGGATATGATAGGCCAGGTTATTGTGTGCAAAGATTTGCCAAATGCGACCGGCATGTGTTGTAGCGACAATCGCTGCCGCGAGCGCCGCGTGATAGCGTGCGATTGCTGCGGGTATATCACCTTGTTGTGCCAAAATTCCACCGTGTTCGAAGTAGATACGCGGCAAAATGTCGTTGTCCTCGACCGAATGACTGACACGTTCGGCACGCTCAAGATAGGTGCGTGCCATGGTCAGATCGACGCCGAGCAACGAATGGGCCGTGCCGCAGACAAACGCTGCGTGCATAGCAATTGATTGTTGCGGATGGTCGAGCATTGGCTCACAGAGCATGATGGCTTCGTCGTAGCGTGCCTGCGGGATGTAACTACGCGCCAGGGCGAGGCGTGCCAAGTCGGCGGTACGCCCGTCAGAGCTTTCATCATTGATGATTGCGTGTTGCAGAGCGGCACTCGCATCGACCAAACTACCGGACATAACAAGGATTTCGCCGAGTTCGAGCCAGTAGGCCGCATGCTGTTCGGGTGGTGATGCGTCAATCACAAGGCGCAAATAGTATTCTGCCTCGCTCCATGCGCCAAGTTGCATAGCATGGCGCGCTGCGGCAAGCGCATGGGGTGCCGCCGACGCACAATCACCGGCTGCCTGGTAATGCCGCACAATCTGTGCATGCGGTGGTACTGTTTGTTGACTGAGTTGGAGTGCCATGGTGCGATTGAGGTGGTGCGTTCGTGCAGGTCCCATCAAAGCCAGAATACTTTCGACGGTTAATGGGTGGTCAAAACGACCGCGATGCGCATCAATAAGACGTACCAATCCGTGGCGACTCAATTCGTCGAGGGCATCGGTGGTTTCGTGCGCGGACAACTCGGCGAGCGTGGCGCTTTCTGTAATAACAAAATCACGCCCACCAATGGCAGCGGCGTCAATGAATCGTCGGGCATTCGGCGTCAGCGCTTGGATGCGTGTGGCAATCAAATCACGCACAGCAGCCGGAAGGCGCTCATCGTGTTGGTCGTGATACCGCAACAATTCGACCAGCATGAACGGATTACCCTCAGCCTTGGTAATAAGATGGGGAGTGGCATGCAGTTGATACTGGCGTGCGAGTTCGATACTTTCTGTATCGTTGAGCGGTGCAAGTTCGACGTGCGTGAGTCGACTTTGTCGGCTTGCATAACTCAGCAACCGTTGCATGCCGAGTGCCTGTTCACCTGGGCGCATGGTCAACAAGACCAGCCACGGGCAGGTCAATCCACGACGGAGCAGTGCGAGTGTGGTACGCACGGTGGCGTCATCTAGCCATTGTGCATCATCCAGAAAAAGCACGATGCGTTGCTGATGCCCGATGTGCTGAAGCAACAGCGCAATCGCTTCGGGTAAGCGCGATTCGCCGCTGTCATTGCCGAGCGGTTCTGGATCGCCACCAGGTAACTCGGGCCACAGGCGGCGCAACTCACGTTGCCAGACTGGTGCCAACAAACCGTGTTGTGCCGTGTGATGACCGGGTGCCATGAGATGTGTGCGTAATGCCGTA
>VGPG01000071.1 GCA_016875555.1 Chloroflexota bacterium
TATAATACATGTGGGCATTGTGTTGGCACTCGGCTGGAATAATTGGACGTCGTAATCGCTCATCTGCCTCAAGCGCCGCAAACGCATTGTGATAGACATCCCATGATTCGAGACGATTGTTTGTGATTTGTTCGCCTACTTCGAGCTGTGCCCACAAAAACGCGGCAATTAACTCACTCGGCAAAAATGATGAACCGACGTGTTGCCACGTGTACTTGTCGACTTCACCGCGAATGAACTGACTGCGATCAGTGCCTTTTTCCCAGATTATCTCAGCCAAATTACTGTATGATGCATCTTTCACGAAGAGCGCACCACCCTCACCTGAAATGACGTTTTTGGTTTCGTGAAAGCTCATCGCAGCAAAATGACCAATGCCACCGAGCGCACGCCCTTTGTACGTTGACATAAAACCTTGTGCGGCATCTTCGATGACCAATAGATTGTATTGTGTTGCGATGGCCATGATGGTGTCCATCTCGCAACTCACACCTGCATAATGCACAACACAGATGGCACGTGTACGTGGGGTAATCGCAGCCTCAATTCGTGTCTCATCTATGTTGAGAGTGTCAGGTCGAATATCGACGAAGACAGGTATCGCATTGCGGAGTACAACTGCATTTGCTGTGGACACAAACGTATACGAAGGCATGATGACTTCGTCACCAACTTGAAGGTCTGCCAATATACTTGCCATTTCGAGCGCCGCAGTACACGAGTGTGTCAGGAGCACTTTGTCAGCAGTTGTTTGATCGGCCAGCCAACGTTGACAGCGTTGTGTGTATTTGCCATTCCCAGAGAGTTTGCCGATGGAGTGAGCATCTGAAATGTATTCTAATTCTTTGCCTGTCATGTATGGCTTGTTGAACACAACCATTAGATTCCCCTTTAACAACAAATACCGTATACACGTGAGAATAGCAGTAATCATGATACATGATAATACTATTGTATGCTAGTATCACCATGAATTGCTGTTATCCATGATTTACTGTGATTTGCGATTGTGATGTGCTAATTCAAATATGATTACATGACTTTGACAATTATTCTGATGTGCACCATAGCTTGCACGCTTATAAATGTGCGGTCGGATAGTGTATGTAGTTTTGTAATACACGTTTACGCATCTGCCAATCGTCGTCCGTCATTGCATACCACGCAGTATCACGATTGTGGTATTTGACAATTAAATGCTTGCGAAAAAGGCCTTCGTATTGAAAACCGATTCGTAGTGCTGCAGATTTGCTCCGCTGATTGCGATTATCACATTTCCACTCTACGCGTCGGTAGTTGAGTTGATCAAACAAATACGATAAGAGTAGATACGCTGATTCGGTCGTAATTGGTGTACGTTGAACATGTGCATCATACCAAATGTGTCCAAGTTCAGCGCGGCCGGCGTCAGGTACAATACTCATGATGGTAATAATGCCGACCGGCTGATTGTTTTTTTGGTCTACCACGGTATGAAAAAGAGGGTCGGGTGATTGAGCACATCGATTCAACCATTCAGACATGGCATGGACATCTGCGAATGGGCCATATGGCAAGTATCGCCACGTATCAAGGTGTACGACGCTTTCATGACCGGCACGATAGAGTGCAGAAGCGTCAGATTGCGCATCGAGCGGGCGTAGGATGACGTATTTGCCGGTGTGCGTTAGTTTTTCTGGTTTTCCCCACATGTTATGCATTCGAATTACCTGCGAGCATCTGCCAAGTAGCACGCGCCATAGCACGTGCCGTTGGTAACAGCGAATCCACGTCAAGCCATTCATTGGTTTCACAGGTGTTACCCCCTTGAGGTCCACAGATGAGTGTCGGGACGTGTCCATGAAAGGCAAAATGACTTGTATCGGCGACACTTCTACCGAGAACATGCATAATCTGCATGTTGTATTCTTGGGCGAGTGCGGCGTGCATCGTCTTGACGAGTGGATGGTTTTTGGGAACAACGTAGGGACCTGGTGCAGGAGTGGGGCGTTCGTCGACGGTGAGTGCCCACGTAGAGTGCCGGCACGTCCGTTCTATCACCGCACGAATTTGCTGCATCGCATGATCCATCGTTTCACCAGGCAATATGTGTCGATCGATCCATACGTCTGCGACTTCAGGAACAAGAATCATAGTGCCGCCGCTGTGCACACCTATGACGTTGAGTGTACCGGCAAGTTGAAACTCATTGTTCCACCCGAGGTCGACTACACCTGGTTCTTCGAGTGCTGCAACAACCCGTGCTGCGTCGGCGGCGGCATTTACGCCACCACCAAATGCCGCATGGACCGTTTTGCCAAAAAAGCGAATATGAAAGACGTGTCGTCCACGTTGACCAACAGTTAGTGTGCCTGCATTTGCTGGTTCGGGAACGAGATTGCCAATACACCCCTTGAGAAATCCACCATTTATGATTGCATGTGCACCACGTGACCAGTTCTCTTCATCGCTGGTAGCAGTGATCAACAATCGTCCATGTAATTGATTCGCAAATGGTGCAATCTGTTCAGCGATTGCCAGCACACACGCCGCCCCGCCTTTCATGTCGTGTGTACCCAGCCCATACATTCGATTCCCAATCATTGTCGGCGTGAACGGATCGGTATGCCATCCCGCAAAAACATCAAATGTATCAAGATGGTAGTTCAGCATGAACGAGCGTTCTCCCTGTCCGATTTCTGCAACAATCGTATCGCCAGAATCTGCAACAGGTAATCGCGTTATCCGATACCCGTGTTGTGCGAGAAAATCGGCCGTGAAATTACTCATTGCTCCTTCGCTGTTTGTCACCGACGGGATAGCAACTATCGTGCGCGCGAGTTCTGTTAATCGTGCAGTCGTAATCCGTTCAAGTACTGTGTTGATAGACATAATACTATTTCTCCCCAATAATGGATTCTAAAGCTGCTGCCACATTGATAAGTGTTGCGTCACTCCATTTGCTGCCCATGATAGTTACTCCGATTGGAAGATGTTGTATTTTGCTCATTGGTACAGTAATCAATGGATATCCAGCACATGCAGCCATGGTAGTGCTATCACCTGCGCCTCGATAGTGGTCTCCATTTATCTGGTCAATTGGCCATGCAGGTGCGCCAGATGGAACAATGATGGCGTCGAGTTGGTTTCGTTGGAGCGCAGCGTCAATCCCTTTGGTGCCGGCGTGCTCTTGACACCAACGCCGGGCTTTCTGGTAGCGTCGTTTGTCAGCGGCTGTCATCGCTTCGGCGAGCTCAAACAACTCTTGGTCGAAATAGAAGTCAGGGTTTGGGTGAGTTTTGTTGAATACAATCAAGTCAGCCAACGTGCGTGGAGTGATGTCCTGCATGCCTTCAAAAGGGATGCGAGTTGCAAGATATGCGTTGATTGCTTGCTTGAATTCATAGAGCAGCACTGTAAACTCTGCGTCGTTCTTTCGCACGTCGTCGGTGTGTTCTATGACTACATCGTCGATGATGGTCAATCCGTGGTGCTGGAGTTTTTCGACAAGTACGCCAAAGCGTTGATCGACGATTGGATGGAATCCAGAATAATATTTGCGGGCCACGCCGATGCGCAGTGTGTTCCAGCACTCGGGCTGAATTGGTTTTGCTAACGCGTCGAGGAGCGCCTGAGGGATCCCTACTGTGGCAGGGTCATTTGGGTCGCTCCCAGCGATGATTGCGAGTACTCTGGCGGCATCTGCCACCGTGTTGGCATGTGTGCCCACCGTATCTTGACTCGGCGAGATTGGGATGACGCCACTCCTGCTGACCAACCCGACGCTCGGCTTGATGCCGACCACGCCACAGCGCGCCGAAGGTGAAATAATTGATCCATCGGTCTCACTTCCGAGTGCCACCGAGACCAATCCGGCTGCCACCGCCGCTGCTGATCCTGAGCTCGACCCACTCGGACAACGTATGGGATCGTGAGGGTTGGTACATTGACCGCCACGCGTGCTATATCCGCTACTAGAACGATTTGCACGAAAGTTGGCCCATTCACTCATGTTTGCTTTTGCGATTGGGATTATTCCCGCAGCCCGTAATTTTTTCATCAAAAACGCATCACCAGCTGGACGACTGCTCAGCAACGCCGCCGACCCAGCAGTGGTATGCATGCGGTCGCCAGTGTCAATGTTGTCTTTGATGGCGATTGGGATGCCGTCGAGTGGCGATCGTTGTGTACCTGATTGCCACCGGGCGTCACTGAGTTGTGCTAAATGCAGTGCATCTGGGTTTATTTCGATGATTGCGCGGTTGTCATCTGCGACTATCGTTGATTGTGTGTCGGAGACCAATTCCACGCGAGACTGTCCAGCGTGATGGCGTTCGGCCAAATTGTGCAACGTCGCAGGATTTTGCAAAATAGTCATACAGCCTCCTTGTTACTTAATGTGGCACCGATTGATGCGATGGTGACGCCAATCACTGCAAACAGCGCTTGCAATGAGAGCATTTCATTGAGCACTGCAAATCCAATGATGGTTCCTGCGATTGGCTCGGTGCAAACAAGTACGCCATACACTCGTGCCGGGATGCGTTGGAGTGCGCTAAACTCGCAGGTAAATGGAATAACCGCTGCGGCCAATCCCATTAAGAGACTTTGCCAAAGAATTTCACCACGCAAGAGATTCATGCCACCCTGACTGATGCCAGGAATGAGCATGATGAACCATGCCACAATTAATGCCACCACCAGTCCATCAAATTCATCTGCAACGGCACCTACTTTGGGTGAGATAACAATATACAATCCCCAAAACACTCCAGCAATCAAGGCGGCAAGCATCCCCCAAGGGTCAATGCTGGTGCCGATGTCGGGGATGAGCATAGCAAGACTTGCAGCGGCCAATAGTATCCAAAGTCGATCGCGCCAGTGACGTGCATTGGCGACTGCAACAACAAGTGGGCCGAGAAACTCAATACTGATTGCGATGCCTAGAGGAATGCGCTCTACGGCCATATAAAAAAAGAGCGTTGAGAGGGCAATACTCATGCCAAAGAGAATCATCACGCGTGGGTGACTGCGAAATGTACGCCAGATTGTGGGGCGAAAGATGAGTGTAAGAAACAGAATTGCCACGCCAAGTCGCAACCAAACGGTACCACCAGGTCCGATAACTGGGAATAAGTCGCGCGCCATGGCGGCGCCGAACTGCACTGAAATTACGGCAATCATGACGAGTAATGTGGCCGGGACACGTTGTAATGTGCCTGCGAAACCGTGTGTGTGCATATGCTACTTCTATGGGATAATTGTTACACTTCATTATAGAGCGAATAGAGGCATAGTATGTTCGGAGTTGTTACAGTGCGTTGTCGTAATGCCACTACTTGTCAAGGTGATGAGCGTGGCGTTGATGGTATGCTCAATTCAGGTGTGCTTGATACCCACGGTGTGCGCCCAATCGTTTTAAACCCCACCACCGATGGTCTTGTTCTCGACGATGATATTCCCCTGAATATCGGTAAGTACAACGCCCGAATTGCTGACGCAGTTGCATCAATTCGCCAATCGGGACAGCGCGTCATACTGATTGGTGGCGATTGTTCGCATACCACTGGTGTATTTGCTGGCCTGCAAAAGGCGCACGGCGGAGATGCACGAATTGGGTTGATTTGGTTTGACGCCCATGGTGACTTCAACACCACCAAAACGACCCTCTCAGGCATGCTCGGTGGTATGCCGGTTGCTGTGTGTGCAGGATTGACGTTGGCGCGCTGGCGCGAAGCTGCTGGGATTACGGTGCCGCTGCCGACCAATCGCATTGTCATGGTGGACGTACGCAATCTCGATCCCGCTGAGGCTACGCTCATTGAGAGTACCGATGTGACCGTTGTATCGTGTGATGCAAATGCCATGCGTGCATCAATTAGCACGTTGGTGGCAGCATGCGACTACATCTATTTGCACATTGATGAGGATGTGCTTGATGGACGATATGTGCCTAATCATGGTACTGTTGAACCAAATGGCCCGGACATGGCAACTGTGCAGGCGGCGATTCAGTGTGTGCACCAAGAGTCTGGTGACAAGTTGGTGGCCCAAGCTTTAGTTTCGGTGTATAACAGTGGCACAGGGGCTGAGAAAAGTTTGGCTAGTGGTATCGCATTGCTAACGACTATGCGCGAAATCTGGTAGATTGAAGTGAGTGATTGCAAGCTCCGGTTTTTTTGTACATCACACCAAGGAGTATGTGTATGAATCGAGACATTCTACGTCAAGTATCTGTGATTTTGATTACCATTATCACGCTCGCCGTCAATGGTGCCGCAACTTCGCTCCCGCTTAACAACGTGACCACTCAACAATTGTCTGACAGCTACTTAGTGCGATTTGTACCAGCCGGTTACGTGTTTGCCGTCTGGGGTTTCATCTATATCGGCTTCATCATGTTTTCTGTTTGGCAAGCCCTGCCTATGAATCGCGAGAATCCACGTTTACGTGCAATCGGGTGGTGGTATGTCATCGGTAGCGTGGCAAATGCGTTGTGGTTAGTCTTTTGGCACTACTACATGGTTGAAGTCACCATTGTGATGATGTTGACGTTGCTTGCGTCACTCGTGTATACCGTGATTGTACTTAACAAGCAGAAAGCATCATCATTTGCAGAGTCCATTTGTGTCGACCTGCCATTCCATATTTACATCGGTTGGATTAGTGTGGCCACGGTCGTCAATGTCACCGTACTTTTGAACAAATGGGGTTTGACCGATGATGTACTAGGTTTATGGTGGGCACCGATTTTGACATTTGTGGCAGCTGCACTTGCGCTGAGTCAGCGCTGGCTCCGCCGCGATACCGCGTATGGCATGGTTATCGCATGGGCCTTGTACGGTGTTGGTGTCAAACAAACACAATACGGCACCTCGGGGATGCTCCCCGATGCACCTGCGCTTACTGCACTCACGACCAATGTGGCATATGCACTCCTTGTGATTCTTGCGGTGTGGTGGGTGTTTGATATGGTAGCACGCCGTCGAACTGCATAAGCGAATATTGAATCCCCTCACTTTGTACAAAGTGGGGGGAATTATTGTTTGACACCTGAAAAAATACGGTATGATAGTTGCACCGCCAATCATCAATGAGGAGTGCTATGGGAACGCAACAGGCAAAGGTGTTGTTACATCGACAACGTATCGTCAGCAAGATTTCACCGTATTTGTTTGGTGGCTTTGTCGAGCACATGGGGCGATGTGTGTACGAAGGTATCTATGAGCCTGCTTCTCCTCACGCTGATGCCAATGGGATTCGTCGCGATGTGTTGGCCGCCCTCAAAAACATGGGTGTAACGATTATTCGCTATCCTGGCGGTAACTTTCTGAGTGGCTACGATTGGCGTGATGGTGTCGGTCCCAAAAGTCAGCGTCCGCGCAAGCGTGACTTGGCATGGAAGTCAATTGAGACAAATCAATTTGGCACGCATGAATTCCTCGACTATTGTGCCCAACTCGGTGCTGATCCAATGCTTGGTGTCAATCTTGGTACCGGAGATATTGCGTTAGCAAGTGCGTACGTGGAATATGTCAATGCACCAGCTGGTACATACTGGGCCGATCAACGCGTTGCCAATGGCCAACGCGATCCATGGGGTGTCAAATGGTGGTGTCTCGGCAACGAGATGGACGGCCCCTGGCAAATTGGCCATCTTGATGCAGTCGAGTACGGCAAAAAAGCACTCGAAGCCGCTAAGATGATGAAGTGGAATGACGAGTCGATTAAATTGGTGCTGGCTGGCTCATCCTCAAACGGTATGCCTACCTATCCAACCTGGGATCGTACCATTCTTGAACTTTGTTACGAGCATGTCGATGTGCTTTCAATGCATTATTACGCTGGCAATCGTATCGATGATACGGCTTCGTACTTAGGACTTGCACGTACCTTCGAGGAGTATGTCGATACGTTGGCATCTACCGTACAGTATGTCAAAGCCCTCAAGCGCTCGAAAAAGACCGTCAAGCTCTCATGGGATGAGTGGAACGTCTGGTACAAGAACATGCAGATGGACGGCAAGTGGGAAGTTGCACCACACCTCATCGAAGAAGTGTACAATCTCGAAGACGCATTGGTCGTAGCGCAATGGCTGAATGTATTCTTGCGTAAGTCAGACGTCCTCGAGGCTGCATGTTTGGCACAGATGGTCAACGTCATTGCCCCGATTTTGACCACAAAAGATCAAATGTTGCTCCAAAGCACCTACTATCCATTCCAGATGATGGCAAGTCGCGCGCGTGGCAATGCACTTGATGCCTATGTTGATTCACCAGTCTACTCGACCAAGAGTGAGTCTGACATCCCGTACATTGACGTTTCTGCGTCATGGGACAACAATACGAACACTGGGGCGTGTTTCATTGTGAATCGCCACCAAAGTGAGAGTATGACCGTCATTATCCGCTGTGACGATGGCATGCCGGCGGTCAAGGCAACTGCAGCGGTCTCTGTGTATGGTAATAATCCCAAGGCTCATAACACGTTTGATGCGCCTGACGCTATTGTGGCTCGTCCATTGCAATCATTCGCGCATCAAGATGGTGCAATCGTTGTAACAGTCCCGCCTATGTCGGCTACGGCGGTTGATCTCAAAAGCGAGAATTCGTAACGCACAGGCGTTGGTCTTAACGACCAACGCCTGTCTGATTTATTGGTGTGGTGAATTATGCCGCGTTTTCGTTTTCAATGGCAGCACATCCCGCACACCTTGCGTGAAATTCTCGCGTTGAGTGCGGAACTCCCGGGGACTGATGCTGATCATTTCGTGAAGAAATTCGGCAAGCGCCCCACCATCGAATTTATTAAGCAACAATGGCCGATTTTGCTTGATCATTGGTTAGTTCATGATGTGTCTGCTAGTGCACGAATTGCACTAGCGTTACGTCAGCACGAACTCGGTGATCCTGCAGTCGCGGATGACATTGCGTACCTGCACACGTGTCGCAACACGCAACGACTCCGCGAAGTTGTACTTCTCGAGTTTATTACCTACGGTGAACGCACTGCTAATCTTCCTGAACATTCACCTGCGTCGCCGCCACCGCCACCACAGGTGACCAATACCGGTGCGCCAACCGCACCAACTACCACAACCAGTCAAGACCCGATAGAGGTGCTTCGACAAAATCTAATCACGCTACTGCAGAAGAATTTTCCCAAGCATCCGTTGACAATCCAAGAAGACGGCGATATATCGATGAATGTCGGCAGCAGTATGCTATTTTTGTCGATTGTACCTGATCCGCTCTTGGTACGTGTGTTCGCTGTATTGCTCAAAAACGTGCAGCCATCACCAGATCTCTACGAAACACTCAACCACATAAACCACCAGTTGCAAATTGGCCGCATATTCGCCATCAATAACGTGGTTATTCTTGAGTCTGCAGTGCTGCCATATGCTCTGAACGAGCGTGTACTCCTTCAAACAGTGAACTATATCGCACTTGTTGCCGATGATTACGATGATCGATTGCAACGCACGTTTGGCGGTGAACTCTGTGGAGTTGCTCAAGCAGGGGACATGATTGATGTTTGAACGTCTACTCCAGTTTAGCGATGAGTTAGTTGGCTTAGTCGACCTTGTTCGTGAGAGTACGGTAACCATTACAGGCATGGACGTTGCATTACGTGGCGACATGATTGGTTCTGGGTGGGTCTACTCCCATCAGGGTCATATCGTAACGAATCATCACGTGGTCGATGGAATGGCACGCAATCTGAACGTGCAATTTGCTGGCCGGCGTGCCATCCCTGCACGAGTGATTGGTACAGATCCTGAAACAGACCTTGCTGTGCTCATGTGTGCTGACGGGGCCCCATTCCCTGCACCACTTGAAATGCGGCTCCTACCTGCGCGACTTGGTGAATTGTGTTTTGCCGTCGGTTCACCGCTCCGATTTCGCGAGTCGGTGAGTATGGGTGTGGTGAGTGGATTATCACGTCAAATCCCAACAGACTATGGTGACATTGAAGAGAGCATTCAAACGGATGCAGCTATCAATCCCGGTAATTCGGGAGGTCCACTCGTTGATTGTCAAGGTAAAGTGATTGGCGTGAATGTGGCAAAACTCGGTAGTGCCGATAATATCGGCTTTGCCATTGCCGCAGAGATTGTCGCAGCCGTGGTGCCAGAACTGATTAACTATGGTAACGTGGTGCGCGGCCATCTCGGCATCTCAATCAGTGAGGCTTGGCGTGATGATGGTAGTGAACAACAGGTTATCAGTGTCTTGCGGACCAGCGAAACATCGCCTTTTCAGGTTGGTGATGTTATTCGCTCAGTCAACAAATTACCAGTCCGGCGTCGCTATGATGTACAAAGAGCACTCAGGCGCGACGTTGTGGGGTCAACATTACAAGTGACTGTTGTGCGTGCAGGAAGTGACGTGAATCTTATCGTCCCGGTGACTGCACGTCCACCGCGTACTCCATAACAGACTAATTAATCACCACTGCCGTCTCCACCGTCACCGCCATCAGCGTCGTCTTGATGTTGGTGTGCGTTTATTGGGGATGCATCACCGTTTCGAAGCGGATGCATACTCATCATAACCGGTTGCTTTGGCCGTAGCGTAATTGATGGTTGAGCAGTGATTCTCTGCCATCCCGTGAGCGACCAATCAGCATGTTGCAGTATGCGCATCAAAATTATCGTCGTCTCGAGCAATGCGAATTGCTGACCAATGCATAGGCGCGGACCACCGCCAAACGGGAAATACGCGTATTTTGGCAAGGCGGCGCGAAATGCCGTGCTCCAGCGCTCTGGTACGAATGCGTCGGGGTTATCATACCAGCGCGGATCTCGTTGAACGGCGATCTGACTTAGGTTGATGTCTTTGTTTGCAGGGATGTGATAATCGCCAATCTGCACCGCATCTATTGAGTGGCGCGAGATGGTGTACGCCGGCGGGAATAGTCGCATTGACTCGCGAATGACTTTTTCTGTGTAGTCGAGATGCATCATATCTGCCATGGTGGCGGTGCGCGCACCAAGTACCCTTTGAATTTCATTGCGTAGTGTCAGCAGAACGGGTGGGTGTTTGAGCAAAATGCGCATGGTCCAGGTCATGGTCAGTGCGGTTGTCTCGTGACCTGCCAAAAACATCGTCTTGCATTCATCGACGAGTTGTTGCAGATTCATCGCCTGGCCGTCATCATCACGTGCTGCAAGGAGCATCCCGAGTAAATCATTGCGTTCGACCGGCGATTGTATGCGTTCCTTGATGATTTCGTTTATGGTTCGATCCAGTTTTGCAGTAGCCTCGTTATATCTCTGGTTACGGTGTTTGGTTAGTGGTATGCGGGTTATCTGGCTAATCAGATCTAGGCCGTCATTACTGAATTGATCCATGATGGCGTCCAACGATTCGTTTATGATCTGCTTTTGATGTGGTTTCACATCGCCAAAAAGCGTTTCCGCCACGATGTCGAGCGTAAGTTGCATCATTTCTTTGGTGAAGTTGAACGGCAGGCCCGCGATGCAACGACTTAAGAATTGTTCGGTATGATGCGCAATGATATCTGCATACGCTTCAATGCGCTGGCGATGAAACGCAGGTTGGGCCATGCGTCGTTGACGTAACCAAAATTCGCCATCACTACTCAGTAATCCATTACCAAAGACCTCTTGCGCATATACCTTGAGAAATGCGTCCTTATGGAACGACTTCTGTTTTGTGACGAGTACTTCCTCGATGAGTTCAGGATTTGTCACAAAAAACATAGTATATGTATTTGGAAAGTGAAGTTCGACGATGTCAGGGTATTTGCGTTGAATCGAAATCATCGTCTCAAGTGATCGAAAGCTCATTGACAATGTGTTCCCGAGGATGGGAAGACCAAAACGCTGTGGAGTGTTTTTCA
>VGPG01000072.1 GCA_016875555.1 Chloroflexota bacterium
GCATACTCCGCTCGATACGATGCGACGATTGACGCATATTCACCACTCTGGATCAATTCTGCCAGAATTAATCCAGGATAATGTGCCATCCCACCACCACTATCGAGCAACCCACAGCCTGCTAGCCGATTAATGATTGGCGCACTCGCCGCAATAAACCCGATTCGCAAGCCAGGTGCGAGCGATTTTGCGAATGACCCTAATCGAATGACGTGACCACGTGCAATTGAGTGCCACAATGACGGCAATGGCGGTGTGTTAAACCACAACTCACGATAGACATCATCTTCAACTACGAGTAAGTGCGCAGATTCAACGAGTTGTTTGAGCGTTATGCGTCGCGATAACGACATTGACACACCGGTCGGGTTCTGACAAGTTGGAATGGTATAAATGAATGCAATTCGTTGATTCGAAGATTGGCATGCACGGACCTGTGCTGACAACTCTTCAACAATTATTCCTTCTCGATCGCACGGGATTGGACGTATATCAATAGGCATATCTCGCAAAATACGCAAGGCAAGATGATAGGTGGGATTCTCAACGAATACCACATCACCGGGTTGCGCATACAGTGCACCTACGAGTGCTAACGAATGTGAATTACCTGCGCTTATCATTAGTTCATCATCGTTAGGTGTAGCACCTTCTTGTGTCAACAACCACTGTTGTATTGCCTGGCGCAACGGCATAACTCCACGGTCAATGCCGTATGTCAGCATCGCACCTGCATATCGCGATAGTGCTCGGTCGGATGCCTGTCGAATTGCATCAACCGGCAAGACCTTCATGTCGGGATGCCCCCACGCCAAATCAATCACGCCGGGTTGCAACTGCAACTGCAAAATATTCGCGTAGTCAATCATGTACATTCCACCACTAGGTAAAGGGAACTACCAAATCAAAGAGCGGTATATCAACATCGAACGTGTCTGTTGGATGTTGGAAAAATGTGTAATACCCGGACATCGTCCCGCGTGACGATTTAAGCACGCAAAAGCTCCGGTATTCGTGCACATCGCCAATACGCAAAAACGGTTGCTGACCGACGACACCGTCACCTGAAACGGTGTACTGTTCGCCAATTGCATCACTTATAACCCAGTGCCGTCGGATTAACTGCGCGTTTGTACGGCTACAATTCTCGATACGCACTAAATATGAAAAAACAAATCGCCCCGCATCTGCATCTGATTCTTCGCTGAGGTATTCAGGAATAACAGCGACGCGAAATCCGTGTGTTTCTTTGTAATAAAACGGGCGTTTTTGCATGATCTACCTAGCCTGTTGACGTTGCAACATCATAACACGCTCTACTGCAACAATCAAAAGGAGCAACGCTCCAAGCTGAACAACCACAATTCCACCGTTCAGCAACGCCACATCCGCACGAAAACTAGCTACAACGAGGAGATTACTCGCCAATGCGATGACGAAGTGCCACCACCCACCAAGTAGGTGCTGCCGCTCAGCCCACACACACCAACAGGCACCAAGACCGAACAAGAGCATGTCGTAGAGTTGTACAGGATGCCGGTACGCACCGACCATGTACACCGACAATGGACCATCCCAGAGTCGCCCTACGTCCGCACCAGACCAGAAACTTCCAAATGCACCAAGTGAAAATGCAACAAGCGTAGGTACGCTGATGATTTCCACCCACGTGTACAATCTTGCGTGCATGCGCTTTGCACTCCAGTAGAGTGCAAACAACCCGCCAACAAACGCGCCTGACCACGAAAAATCCAAGGTTCGCACCGCCAGGAGCTGTGGAACGAACACATCGAGTGGTGTGGCACTCTCGATCAACACCCACAATCGTGCACCTAGCCAGGTGGCAACGATGACTACGCCAAACACCCAATCTGGGAGCAGCACTCCACGCGCAATAAATCGTCGTTCTGACCAGCACCACCAGAGTGCAACTGCCGCAAGCGTTACGAGACCCGCCGTACTCATGCGTAGTGGGCCGATTGAAATCAATGGCATCATTGCATTACCTATGTGTTTTGTGAACTAATTCATCGGCCATAATTCGGAAGAGTGCCGAAGTAATCGGGCCTCGATACACAAGTCGAATATTCCCGTTTGCATCAACGAATATGGTAGAAGGCAGATCATTTACCTGTAGTGCCATACCCAGCTGCCGCTGAGGATCCTGCCAGATTTCTAATGCAATCGGAGTATGTGTAAGATGCGTTTGGATTTGTACCAGCGTCTCACCTTGATTCACGGCAATCATGCGAATTCCACGCGCTTCCATTTCAGGGACGAGCTGATTTAGGATCGGCATGTTAGCGGCACACGCAGGACACCAAGTCGTCCATAGTGTGTACACAACGGGGTTTGCCTGTGACGGTTTCGTTGACACAACGGCATCTGCCACATCCATTAATTGAATATCAGGAATACGATTACCATCGAAGAATTGTGGTTGTGTTGCAGTATCATGCCTAGTCACGATAATCCATATCAGACCGACAATCAGCATCACGAAGACTCGCGGATGTATTGATACGTTCATGGATGGGCAACCACTTGTTGATTATGAATACAGGCATAGTGTTCATCAATCCGTCGTGAAATGACACGTCCCGGAATTGTGTCTTCAAATGCGGGCATATAAAGGTATTCCTGATTCCACACAAAACACGGAACTGCGGTGGCGAATGCACGTGCAGTGGGCACCAACAAACATGGATGCAAATGCGCACACATCGCAAATGAATGACTGTGACGAGGTTCATGCAAAAATGTGACACCAGATTCTTCGTACCCCGGATCAACACATTGTAATTGCAATTGCCGCGGTGGGTCGCCCATGGCCCGTTCATGATTCCCACGCACAAGAATCATCTCAACATGGGCAACTGTTGCGCGCCAGCGCTCAAAATGACCTACCAGTTCTTGGTGGTAAGTATTTCGCATATGAAAGACATCACCGAGAAACAAGAGGCGATTTACGTTGGTGTGTTGGAGCACTTCACTCACACGAAGTAGTGTTTGTTGCACATTTTCTACAATTTTGGGCATGCGCGGCACAACACGACCGAGATGCAGATCCGCAATAATGACCATCTGTCTGTGTGGCCAATATAATGCGCGCATCGGTAACAGATGAAATTCCAGATGTGGTTGCGGGTGAATTATCATGTGGTTACCACCTGTTGCACCGTTTGATAATGAATATCGACCGTGTCGTGTATATTGATTCCATAGCCGCCTGCCATAGTCACCACCAAAGGGACTCCTTCGGTGGTAACACGGTCAATGACCATACTATCGCGAAGCCGAAGTCCTTCTTTTGAGAGTGCTAATCTGCCAAGTCCATCACCCACATATGGGTCAGCACCTGCGAGATAAAACACTAGATCAGGACGAGCTGCAGCCCACACGTAATCGAGTGCCGTACGTAATGTTTCGAGATATTCATGATCCGACGTGCCGTCAGCAAATTCGATGTCACAATCTCCAGGAATCTTGCGAAATGGATAATTTTTTGCACCATGCATCGAAAACGTATAACACCACTCGCGTTCGCGCATAATGTCGGCAGTGCCATTACCTTGATGCACGTCTAAATCGATGATCAGCACGCGTTTAATGCGGTGTTGGGCATGCATTGAAAGTGAAGCAACCGCACAATCATTGAATACACAATACCCTTCACCATGACCATGACATGCATGATGAGTGCCACCTGCAAGAGTGATTGCACGTCCATCACAGAGCGCAGCAAGCGTTGCCATATAGGTCGCGCCTGTGGCACGCAGTGTGCGTTCGACCATCTTTTCAGACCATGGAAATCCAATTCGACGAATTTCGCTGGCACTCAATGCTCCAGTTAGTACGCGATGCACATACGCTTGGTCATGTGCACGAACTAGTTCGGAGAGCGGAATTGCGTCAGGTTCAACGAGCTCGTGTTGTTGCATCCAAGTTGCTGCTGCCACACGCTCACGGAGTAATCGGTATTTTTGTGAAGGGAAGCGGTGACCGTCAGGAAGTGGTAATTGGAAGCGGTCTGTGTAGAATACTTGCATCGTTGTTCCTCGTCCTGATTATACCACTCAAACATACAACTTCTAGATTGCAATTATTTCGCAAGACTTTACAATGTAAATTAAAAGTGATATATAATCATTCCACACATATGCACACCTCAAAGGAGGTATAATGAGTAATTCCTACACCAAGACGACACGCAACAGTTGGGGCTCACGCGTCGCAAATTCATTCATCGGTGTCTTGTTCGGATTTTTGTTAATCCCACTTTCGATTTGGGGATTATGGTGGAATGAGGGTCAACCAGACCTCTCAGTAATCGCAGAAGCATCAGTTGCTGTCGATGCAACCCAGGTGTCCGCCGAAAACGACGGTAAGTTCGTCGCAGCAACCGGCGTGCTCCAATCCGATGCAACGTTGGGTGATGAACCATGGATGCAACCTGGTAATTATGTATCGCTCTACAGACGTGTAGAAATGTACGCTTGGAACGAGACATCACGTACCGAAGAAACGGAAGATGCGATAGGTGGCGGATCAACGACAACAACCACATACACTTATAACAAAGAATGGACTGAATCACCGTCAAATTCAAGTTCATTTGAAATTCAAACCGGACACGAAAATCCGGCAAAACCCTACGAAAGTCTGACCTCAACGGTTGCCAAAGCCTCTGTCGGCAAATTAGCCTTCGATGCTCAGCAAATCTCTCTTCCAAGTGGTGAAAAAATCTCTCCGCAACCGGGACAGCTGCCCGAAGGATACGTGATTAAAGGCGACTATATCTACAATCGCGATGCAGCTGCCTCAACCCCAGAAGTTGGCGATATTCGTATTTCATTTGATGCACTGAAAAGTGGCATCACGGTTACAGTCTTGGCACAGCAACAGGGTAATTCGCTCATTCCAGTGACCGTGGAAGAGCAAAAGTTCTTCCGAGTATTTGTTGGAAGTCGTGTTGATGCGCTCGAAACGCTTCACAACGAGTACTTAGTTTTTGTGTGGATGGTGCGTGTGTTTGGTGTTTTGGGGATTTTTATCGGGTTACAGTTAATCGTTGGTCCAATTGGTCGCATACTTGGCGTCATTGGTATTGTTGGCAAAGCGGTAGACGGCATCTTCGGATTAATCAATGGACTGCTTGCACTTGCCATCGGCACAACAGTCATCATCATCAGTCAAATCTTTCACAACATTTGGCTATTGCTCATCACAATCGCCATCATCGTCGGCATCACCGTATACTACTTGCGCAAGCGCAGTGCAAAGATCGGACCTGATTCAGACTCACCGGTCGATACATCGCCGCCAACTATGACGTAAGCATTCAAAAATCCCCCTCGAATATCAGCCGATAATCGAGGGGGTCTTTTTATGGCTCTGGTTCAGGATCAGGTATCTTTCCTTGTTCGCGTTTAATTCGCAGATGGATTCCCTGCAATGCAATAAATGCGGGCCGAGGGCTCCAATCAGGGTTGAGAATACCAAACGATGCTTGTTCATGCATCGGATTACCCTCTTGTTGCCACAGTACAGCAAAGTTCATATTCCAAAGGAACATTACACCAATCCACGAACGTCCCGTCTCATCACGATATTGTTCATACACCATCTGCGTGGCGTCACCGATATACTTCGCTTGATCCTCAAGAGACACGACGTTACCATATTCGTACCCCAGTGTATTGTTTTGTGTTGCCCAACCATACTCTGTCAACCAAATTTGTTTTTCAGCCAAACCATATTCAACCATGATATTGCGCACCGACTCTACGTGCCGGAAGTAGTGCGTCGGATGATCATTCCAACCAACAGGGTTGCCTGGTTTATCTGGCCACATGGTATCTGGGGGATTTGCAGCTGCACCAGGATGGACTCCCTGTGCATCAAAGAAGTTTTTGACTATGCCACCACGATACTCATACAGTTTCCGAAGAAACCGTTCATCATCCATCGCAAGATTGACATCATTGACGCCTGTTGAAGAAGGGGCGGCGACAACTACATAGGTGTACGGTCGTATTTCTTTGATTCGACGATACCCCTCCATTAACATCTCAGCATAGTGTGCTACTGCTTCATCATCAATTTTGCCGCCATTTTCAATGGCTAAGTTTGGTTCGTTCCAGATTTCAACCGCGGTCACCAGTCCACCATAGCGGTTAATCATATCCGCAACAAAATTGCCAAACGGTTTTGGGTCAACAGGAATACCGTTCGTCTCGTCATAAAACGAGGGTGACTGAACGATACTGATTAGCAACTTTATATTTGTTCCCGACGTATCGGCGATTATTTTGTCGACCTCATCCCAATAATAAACGCCTGGCGAAGCTTCGATATCTTTCCAGTGGATTTGTTGTCGAACCCATTCAAATCCAGCAATTTCGGTTAGTGTTAGGACACGCGGACGATCTGTATAAAAGAGATGACTGACAACGCCAAATTCCACCTCATCAATACGCGGATAATTGCCCAAACCGACCAGGTCTGACGATACTTGACCAGAGGTATTTGCATCAACGATTAATCCACTCTCAAGCGTAGGAACGGGTGGTGGTGTTGCTACGGGTTGAGTCACCGCCATGATGTTGCTACTCGAACACCCTATTAAAAATACCAGTACTATACTGAGTACACTTATTCGATTCATGTGTGTCTAATTCTCATTAGTATTATGGCGACACGCGCTGGACTTCAATCTCAACGAATCCACCAGCTGGCAAGGTAACTACGTGAGCAGTCGTCTGGGACGACACGAACACCCACGAATCCGAAAGTTCGAGTTGAACATCAACTATTCCGTCATTACTCGGATTATGTAAACGAAATATACCACGTTCTGCATCATTCACAAAACGCACATGAATCTCGTCAATAAGTTGTTGTCGGTGCGCTATTTCACGCAACGAAGCAACCCAGACATCACGTGCATCCGCTGTTGCATCAACAACCAGTTTCCAGGCGCGTATTTGATCACTGGTATACACTTCTTCGGTATGAGCCCAGTAGTCAATCATGCCATCTGTTTTTCTGATGCGCTCAAGAAGCGCTATTGCCTGCTCCTGCGATTGAACGGTCAAATAAAAATCTGGACACACCATGATAGAAGAATGCCCAGGCAACGGTCGACAGCGCGCGTCACTTGCTGAAACGATATGATACTGCGGTAATTTTGGATTCCACGATGTGCGTGTCAATGAGGTCATTCCAGCGTCTACGAGTGTCTGCCATGCGTCATATCGCATGCCCGCACTACTACTCCATGGGAATGCCAACGACGTTGCCGGTGCAACACCTCGTTCAGCTGCAATCTCATTCCATGCAGTCGTATCACGACGCCACTCTTGTGGTGAAGCTAATCCTCCATAAAAATGACTGAACGTGTGACTTTGGATGTCATGCCCTGCACGCTGTACCGGCTGAATGAGGTCACCAAAGTACCATTCAGGATGTGATTTGTAGTCGCCATATGGGTCAACCCCAAACCACGGTTGTGAGAGCCAACTATCGCCGCGCCAGCCATTTGATGCACTTGCCCATGCAAATGTAGGATTATCCATGAAGGTACGACGTTCTTTGTTGCCCCACAAAAAGTTATATCCGTTGACGTAGTACGTCGCCACAAAATGATGCGGTGCAAACAAGGCCAACGAATTCGTCAAACCTTCACGCATGCGCATCCCGCGAATCAACGGATCTTGTCCGACATTTGGGTCATCAATGGAGCGTGAGTGAATCAATCCACCCATCGTCGTTTCCCAATCATAGGAAAACGACACTGCAGCATTGAAACCTGCAGGCCACGGTCGTATGGTAAGCGGAGTAGTACGTGTATCAATCGATGCGAGCTGTCGAGATAGCACCGAAGAACGTAGTTCAATCTTATCGAGGTACACGCGATCATCAGAGGCTGGTTCGAATCGCACCTCAAGATGGGTAGCACCCAGCGGAGCACGATCGTGATCCGCAATGGTACTCCACGGGCGTTGATCACTTGTTCCTGCCCATGCCCGAACTGATTGCCACGCTCCAAGACGCTCAACGCGCAATCCGTTTTCGCCGGTCCAAATCCAACGGCTACGCACTGCCGTCATTGAAGGGCTATCTGCCAGTGCCAGTGTGCGCACGCAATAGGTCCGCCCTGCGTCAATTTGTTGGCGTGGAAGAGACAACCACGTGGCAATTCCCAACATGTGCACCGATTTGCCGACACCATCCGCACTAAATTGACCAACACGCACGCCGGGAGCACCGGCCGTCCATCCGACAGGCAAACCAGCATCAACGACATCCAGTGCGCGATCATCAAATATGAGGGGTTGCAACGGTGTGCCACATGCGTTCAGTCGCGAGATGCCCCAAAACATTGACAGCACACTACACACACATAGGACGATCGCTCCAGGCAATATGATATGCTTCATCGTGTCATCTATCGTAGCTGTAATGGTTGACGAGCAGATACCAAGTTTGATTGAACCGTTGACTGCCAGACGACTGGCAAATGTGTGAATGCGTTTGATTGCTCATCAAATGCAATCACACCATATAAAAATTGTTGCAGATACAACGACTGATTGTTGACCTGAACACGATATTCCGCAGACGTTGGCCAGCCTAGCACGTTCACACCATCGATACGTTCGTAGTACTGCGCAAACGCATCATGCACAATAAATTGTGATTGTGTAAATGTGATTACCGTACTTTCATCCACCACATCAACGATATCACCGGTAAGTTCAGGTAGGTCCAATGCTAACGGTTGGACGTTTGCGTACCACGACGTACTATCATATTGGACGCTCATATTGGTGAAATGTTGCGTATACACACCATTTTCTAATGTGTAATCCCCCAAAGGGTCTCCGATTTTATCGGACCCGTATGCCTTCCAAAATCGCCATATAGGCAGTATAAAACGCGTCTCTGATTCTTCGCGATCAGCAATAGGCGGGAGCAGGCGTGATGCATTTTGCATCACTGCACGTACTCCGGCCACGTTTTGGGCGAACTCGGGCTGATCACCGGTCTCAAGTTCTGGGATTATTGCGGGTAATTCGAGTCCGCGGGCCCAATCATGCATACCTCCGGTTATTGGGTAGAGTTCCCAAAATCGTGAGTACTTGTAATTTGCTGCTTTGGCATATACCTGAGCCATCTCGATTGCAATCGGGTCATCGCATTGTGGCGGGAATACCAAACCTGCAGCTGAATGCAGAAATATGACCCCAGAAGCATCCATCAGAAATTTCCGAATGACTCGACTCTCAACTTCGGAATCGGCATAATCACCACCCGTATTTGATTGCGTCCCATATGCACCAAACACCGATTGCGACCAGTCGTTCGCTGGACATGCATCCAAATTGGTGTTCATGTTTCGATTTAAATCAACACCGCGTGCATTTTGACGCACATCAAGGATGTCACCATCTGGATTGAGCAACGGAATAATAATTAGTTCTACATCTGCTGGAATGTCTTCGGGATGATTGCGAAACCAGTCGATTAGCTGCTCGCTGAGTACTCTGGTGTTACGCTCTGCTCCACCATGTGTTGCACCGACCACCACGAGTTTATGTGGGCCCTCACCGAATCGATACGCACGAATCGGCCTACCTTCATAGCTCACCCCGATGTCTACAACCGATCGTTCTTCGGCTGCCGTCATCTGGATACTACTTATGAGCATCAATAAACCGAGGATTAGCACGATGCGAAACTTGGTGAACATGACCACTCCTCACGCAACTACTCCTCTTATTATACGCACTCTGTGAATGGAATTTACTTAAGTTCCATTGAGATAACACTGATAAATCTATTTGACACGGCCAAGTCGACATGCTATACTCCCTTACGTTGCAATTGCGTTGGGGCGTATAGCTCAGCAGGTTAGAGCGCGATCCTGATAAGATCGAGGTCGGTGGTTCGAGTCCACCTACGCCCACCATGCAACACTCGTATTCTTGGGGCAATAGCTCAGTTGGGAGAGCGCCTGCTTTGCACGCAGGAGGTCCGGGGTTCGAATCCCCGTTGCTCCACCACCCCCCCTCCTATGTATCACACTTCACTCTCCAACCACATACAATTCAGCGAAGAACGATTTTACAAAGGAACGCTCTTCCTGAGTAATAACATGCTCGTTGGCATTGACTGTATTGCGGTAGGTCAAGTGCAACACCCACATCTCCACCATGGTCATGACAAAATGTACTTCATACACCGCGGTCAAGGTGAATTTACTATTGCCGATAACACCTTTATGGCGGTTGCGGGTGATGTGGTGTGGGCTCCCGCTGACACGCTCCATGGTGTCATGAACACAGGTGATGAACCACTTATCATGCTGATCACCATGGCTCCGGAACCTCGCTGATGACACTCTTTCATTTATTTCAAAAGCTGGACCGAGTCATGCGCAATCGACCAGACGCGCAACGATGGCGCGTCACAATGAGCGATTCTTCGATAGAGGTTTTTCGGAGACCAGTACTGACGAGCGAAATCACGCTTGGGGCCATTGGCATTGGTAATGCGCCAATGCCGGTCCCGCAATGTATTTGTATGGTGAAGCTTGATGCCACGTCTACGAATGTAGATATTTTCGATGCTACTGATCGTCATCTCGCACACGCATCCATGCATGATGCGTTCGCAATTGTCATGAACCACATTCATGGCGAAACAGCATCGTTCAACGATTCATAAATTCCCTCAACACCTGCGTACCTTAATTCGTTTCTCCATCGGTATTCACACAAGAATATGATGGAGATTTTGCTATGCCATTGCTATCGGTTCTCCTCTTAATCGGTTGGGTACTTGGACTCCTGCTCCAAACGTATACACCACTGTTGTGGATAATCGTGGTAGTGACCGTATTTGTGGTACGCAAGCAGTATCACATCTCACTGCTTGCTGGTTGCCTGATGAGTGTATTTGGCATGCTACGCATCGAAGCACATACACAAATCACGCCGCCAACTGAGATGGTGATGCGATCGATTCCAGTCATTGTGACACATCAGTCATCGGACTGGGAACAGCAACTTGTGATTGTGCGTGACAACGAACATCGATTCTATCGTGTCATACTCCCCGTACATCCGCCGTATTATCGTGGCAGTAGTTTGAACATAACAGGCTCGTTCAAGCGATGGCCAGTGCCTCTTTCTGATTTTCATCATCGCCTCCAACAACAACGCATCATCGGCGAGATTCGTGGGGCAACGGTAGATCATGTACAACAAAACATCACCATGATTGCGTATTTGGAGCAACCGCGTCAGTACTTTTTGTATCAAATCTATCGAGCATTTCCAGAACCGATGAGTGCCGTCGTCTCAGGCATGCTTCTCGGTATAGCTGGTGATGTTGATGAATCAACTGCAGATGCATTTCGCCGCAGTGGCACATCTCACATTTTAGTAATAAGTGGCTGGAACATCACCATCGTTGCCGCTTTATGTCAAATAGCAATACAGCGGTTACGCCCTTCGCGCTTGCTCTCATTGTTATTGCCACTCATTGTGCTTGGCATGTACGTGCTCTTTACCGGCGCAACCCCGGCTGTAGTACGTGCTGGTGTAATGGGCGGAATTATCGTCATCGGCAAATGGCTGGACAGACCGCGTGCGATGTTTAATGTGATAGCACTGGCGGTTGTAATGATTACGTGTGTTGACCCGTCAACCTTGTGGGACATGGGCATGCAACTCAGTACACTTGCCACGGTGGGTTTAATTGGATTTTCTGCGCCGCTTGAACAGTTGCTCAAATCTACACTACTTCGGTCGAATTCACTAGCCTGGGTCCGCGAAAG
>VGPG01000073.1 GCA_016875555.1 Chloroflexota bacterium
ATACTCGCCGACGGCGAAATTCCTCGGGTTGCCCAATTTGCCACGTTGTACTGCCATCCAGGAGCGGTGGCGCATCCCCGAGGCACACCTAGGTCGATGGCGTGATACTGCAGACCTCTTTTTGGGCGACGAAGTCAGTCCGGATTTGTACGCGTGGGCCTTTCCCAAAGCAGATCATATCACCATTGGCATCGGCACCGGTCCAGCACACTCAAAACGGGCCCGTGCATTACTCAACAACCTCAAACAACGCATCGGCGCTGATTTGACGCACGGCGAGATGTATCTCGAAGAAGCACACGCCCTGCCGATGACACCACGCCCGCACATGGCCTTCAACCGAGCCATGCTAATTGGCGACGCTGCGGGTCTGGTCGTCAACACCTCGGGCGAAGGGATCTACTGGGCCATGAAGTCCGGTCAAATGGCAGCGCAAACGCTGATCGATGCCCTCCCTGATACCTCAGAGCGTGCCCTGCGTCGCTACGAACAAGCCTACTGGCGCCAATTCGGCACCATGTATAAGTTCCTGCGCTGGCTCGAAAAGTGGGGCTACGGAAGTAATCGACAAATGGAAGTCTTCACCGATATGTGTCGCAATCTTGATGTGCAACGCTATACCTTTGAGTCGTACATGCACAAACGCTATACGCCGCTCCCGTGGGTACGCCAAATGCGCATGACCAGCGATATGATTCGCGTCCAAGCCAAACACTATCTACTCAGCCCGCGCTAATTACATCCAGCACTATTCCGCACCGAGACAACCCAGTCGATGGCTGGGTTGTCACGTATACCGCAAAGATAGAGTGTTTGTGTACCTTTTGTAGACTTTCGATGAAAATTGCAGGCAATATAATCGTTAATAAGTACTTATTCTCATTAATTAGGCATTTTCATGACTGCCATGTACACCGCTGACCAGCTAGAACGACGCAACAAAAGCGGCTGGACAACGGTCCAAGGAATCTTGGCGCCGATTCAGTTCGTGGTGTTCATCATCAGCGTGATACTCGTGTACAACGCCTGGCAGCACAACGAAGGATATGCCATTGCGAATGCCAGTATCCTGCTTAAGATTGCCCTCTTATGGGCGATTACGCTGACGGGTATGCTCTGGGAGAAAGAGATCTTTGGGCATTACTTTCTCGCCAAGGAATTCTACTGGGAGGACATCGGCAATCTCGTTGCCATTGTCACTCACAACGTTTATTTTGTGGTGCGCTGGTTAGGCTGGGACGACAACGCAATCATGGCGACCATGTTGATTGCCTATGCAACGTATCTCATCAACTGCGCACAATTTGTCCGGCGTGGTATCATGGCCGCCCAACAACGGCGGCGCGCCACACAAGAGAGTTAGTCATGCAACAGGCACGAGCAGTCGTTATTCCTTCAGCCAAACATATCGAGTTGCGCACCGTGGGGCTCACGCCCGCGGCATCTGGCGATGTGGTCGTTGAGACCGTGTACACCTCAATAAGTGCAGGCACTGAGCGGATGTTGTACGACGGGCGCATGCCCCACCCGATGCTGCAATTTCCGGTGGTGCCAGGCTATGAGACGGTCGGTCGCATCATCGATGCGCCGAGCAATGCACACGATCTCATGGGCAAATGGGTCTATGTCGGTGGAGCGCGGTGCTACACCGATGTCAATCCAGCCTGGGGCGGGCAATCGAGTCATCTCCACATCGACCACCAGCGGGTAGTCACTCTTGACGGCATGTGTCCCGAGCATGGCGTCTTATTGGCACTCGCAGCCACCGCACATCACGGGGTTGACATCGCTGGTGAAATTTCCGGACAGCGTGTTTTGGTCATTGGTCAAGGTCCAGTCGGTCAACTAGCCGCCCGCATTGCCATGTTGCGCGGCGCCGAGGTCACCGTAGTTGACCGGGTGCCTGAGCGGCTCCAACGTGCGACGGCACACCACGTCATCAACGTTGCCGAACGCACACTCACCGATTATCAGATCGCAGCGTGCGATGTCATTATCGAGGCCAGTGGCAGCATGGCAGCACTGACCGGGGCCATTGCATCACTTGCCCCCAACGGGCGCATCGTCCTGTTGGGCTATTACGACGAACTTCATCTACCCTATATGCCGCTCTTTCTCAAACAGGCACAATTGTTGACTGCCAAAGAGTGGGCCCAGGGTGATTTACAACGGTGTCGCGATTTAATCGTCAGCGGAGCACTTGATGTCTCTGCGTTGATTACGCACCGCCAGCCTATCGACAACGTGGTCGCGGCCTATCAAACGGCATTGTTCGACCAAGATTGCCTCAAGGTATTGCTGACTTGGTCTCAATCAGCCTAGAAAGAGGAGCAACACATGGCTCCACGCATGTTGGCAATTTATGGTAAGGGGGGAATGGGCAAAAGCTTCTTCACCTCTAATTTGACGTCTCGTCTCACGTTTGATGGCTATCGAGTGTTACAACTCGGCTGCGACCCCAAACACGACTCATGCAATACGGTCTTTGGTGGACGCTCATTGCCGACACTCGGCGAACAGTGGCGCATCTTCAAAGAGCAGGGGCGTGAAGACGAACTCGCAGTAGGCGACGTCATTTATCGCTCCGAACTCAAACCTGGCTCAGTCCTCTACGGATGCGAACTCGGTGGCCCCGAAGTCGGACGTGGGTGTGGCGGCCAAGGCATCTCATCGGGCTTCAAAACACTTGAGGGCCTCGGCCTGAGCAAGTGGAATCTCGACTACGTCGTGATGGATTTCCTCGGTGATGTGGTGTGTGGCGGCTTTGCAACGCCACTGGCACGTTCACTGGCAGAGCAAGTAATTATCGTGGTTGGGCACGATCGACAGTCGTTGTATGCGGCCAACAACATCGCCAAAGCAGCAAAGTACTTCCGCTCCATGGGAGGCACAACTTCTGTCCTCGGGTTGATTGTCAACCGCGACGACGGTAGCGATGTGGCAGACCAATACGCCAAGGCGGTCGGCCTCCCCATCTTGACGCGTATCCCGTTGAGCCGACGCGTACGTGAATTGGCAGATGCCTGTCGGTTGGCCCTCGAAGACGAGACATTTGACGCCATCTTCAGCGATTTGTCGAAGCGCATCGCCAACAGCGAAATTCCGCCGTGCGATGATTACGAGCCACTCGAGTATCACGACTTCTTGCGCGTCTTTGGTGCAGAAGAGCCCGAGGGCAAGCCAGATTCAGCCAGTGAAAACGAGCTCTTTGCGGGCACGGTCAACGCCAAAAAGGGCATCCCGATGTTGTCGCTGACACCGTCGAGTATCCCGCAAGTGCAGACCGATGACCCCATTCAACTGCGCGTCAAAAACGTCATGGAGTCGATTGGACTGTACGTGACCGATTTGAGCCGTACTGACCGTGATGGCGTAACCGTCACGTCTGGTGCAGTCGAAATTCGCATCGGTTCCGTGGATGATCTTGACAGCAAGGCAGCGTTCTTGTCGGCGTTGCGCCGATCAGGGCAAACCTTTAGTTATGTCGACTTGCGCGAAATGGACGCGCCCGCATACCGTTAGGAGATGGGCCATGAGTGTCGATCCGAAACAGCTGCATCAGGTACTCACTGAGCAGATGAAAGTCAAGCGTCCACCAGTGGCAATAACCTACTGCCGTGATACTATTCCGGCTGGGTATGAGCCAGCGCAGGTTGTAGCCTGTGGGATTGTGCGCGAGGCTGAGAGCGGACGACGCGTCTATGTGGATGCACAGCACCACGACTGTTATGTCGGCTTGTGGCACTTGGGGTTATTGCCCAATGCCCAAAAGCTCATCACTGAGGGCGAATACTTGACGATGGCGCAGGGCTTCTTCACCCCAGAGGCAGCCAAGCGCAACAAAGCCCAGAGTGAGCGCTTGCCGGAGGGCAGTATTATTGCGCTTGCAGCGGCACCGCTCAACGATGTGCCAGACGGCGTGACGATTGATTCTGTGATTGTGGTAACTGATGCCCTGCACGCCATGCAACTGGCAGGAGCCGCTTCGGTGCGTGAAGGCACCTTCCCCATCGGTGAAGTTGGTCCATCGGCGTGTGCGTCAATATTTGCGACGCCCATCAATAAGCGCAACAGCGTCTTTGCCACGGGTGACGGTGGCGGGCGCATGCACAACCGCTTGGCACCGGGTGAGTTGTTTGTCACTATCCCGGCGCATCACTTTCAACATGTCTTGGACTTGGTGGCGAATTTTCGTTTCGATCCGGCCAAAATGCGTGAGCTCATCATGCCCTCGCACGCGGCCGCCGCAGCAGCAGGTGTGGCAGGCGCTGCACACGATTGAAGCTTTCACGTGATAGCACGTGTAGCGATATGTAGTCAAAGGAGTGAACACTATGGGCACGTCAACATCAGGGTTAATTCTCTGTTTCGTCCCCTTGGCGCTCGTGATTATTGGTTTCATTGTGGCTAGCTATTATACCAATAAGCAAGCCACAGGAACCTATTTGCGCGTAGAGCCAAGCGACGACGCAGAATAGCTCGTCAACCCACACAACGCGGGGCACATGATGGCCCCGTCTTGTGTTGTGCCTGTAGTGTGGTCTCTGTACGACGGCAAAAGGAGCCTTTTGATTATGGCAGAAATTATTCCACTCAACGGGAGCAACGCTCCATCACAGAGCGCACCATGCAAGCTTCATCCACAGTCGATGTGTCCCGCCTTCGGCTCGTTACGAATATTAACCCGCATCGAGGGATCCCACCCAGTGATGGCCACTGACACGGGATGTCTCTACGGACTGACCTTCGTGACGCACTTTTATGGGGCCAGCAAATCCATCGTTGCACCTACGCTCGGCACGGCCGAGTTGATGAGTGGGCAAGTGGTCGAGGGCACACGCGCAGCAATTGATGTGGCCGCCAAAGAACCTGGTGCCAAACTCATTCCCGTGGTATCGCTGTGTGTAGCAGAGACAGCCGGCATGCCCGAGGAGTTGTTACCCCGCAAAGTCGGCGACGCCGAGGTCGTGCTGGTGCGTGTGCCGGCCTATGCGATTCATTCGCATCCTGAGGCCAAAGACATCGCTGTAGCCGCCCTACTCAACCGCTTAGCAGAGCGCGAAGGTGCCGTGAACGAAAAGAGCGTGGTGCTCCTCGGCGAGGTCTTCCCTGCGGATCCGCTGGCCATTGACGCCGTGTTACGCCGCATGGGTGTCAGCGAGACGATCTTTTTGCCAGGACGATCACTCGAAGACTTCAGACGGGCAGGTCGAGCTGGTGCCCTTGCACCGCTCCATCCTTTCTACAAAGAGAGCATGAATGTAGCCCGCACCTGGGGCATGCCAGTCGTCGGCGGAGCGCCGGTAGGCATCACCGGGACGGCCGCATGGCTCAAGAGCGTTGGTAATGCGCTCAAACTCAACCCAGAGTTGGTACAACAGGTCATCGACGAAGAACGCGAAAAGGCGCAAGCGATTGTGACGGCACGTCCACTGAGTGGGCGCGTGTTGGTAACTGGGTACGAAGGCACCGAACTGGCCTATGCACGCATGCTCGTCGAAGCCGGCGCCGAAGTCCCGTATGTCTCAACCAGCATCGGTCAAGATCCGTTGGTACTCCCCGATGAACTGTGGCTCAAAGCACACGGCACCAAAGAGGTCGTCTACCGCAAGGCGCTCGAAGAAGACGTCTCAGCGCTTGATCGCTATCAGCCAGATCTGGTCTTCGGCACTACACCGTTTGCAAGTGTTGCCAAAGAACGTGGTATCCCAGCAATGTACTTTACCAATCAACTCGCATCTCGCCCCTTCTTCTTGAGTAGTGGCATGACAGCCACGATTGATTTTGTGGCTGGTGTGCTCACCAAAAGCGACCGCTATCGTTGGATGCAAGAGTTTTTTGCGGAGTAGTTCATCGCACTTGGTACCCAAAGGAGCAAACGATGCCACCAACAATTATTCGCGATTTATCGGATACGAGCGGCTACTGGGCAGCCATTTGGACCATGTGTCCCATGCCCGATGTCCATGTCATCTGTGATGCCCCGGTCGGTTGTTTCAACTTGGTTGGCACAGCCGTACCCGACTATACGGACGCAGTCCCGCACATCGAAAACTTGACGCCAGCCACCATGACCGAACAAGAGGTTGGTGGCAAAGGTACCGCAGATAAGGTCAAGTGGACCTACGACAACCTCGCCGCAAGTGGGGTGCTCGACGGCAAACAGGTGATTGTTGTGTCAACCGCCGAGTCCGAAATGATTGGCTCCGACCACTCGTCACTCGTCAAGCACTTGGGCGTAGGCACGCGCTTTTATTACAGTAATTCCCTCGCCGAAGATGAGTGGGCCGGCCGCGACCGCGTCTTGCGCTGGTTGTGGTCCGAATACGGTGAACCACATGCAGCCGGGATTGCCGTCAAGCCGACCGCTGTGAATATCATTGGCCCAACCTACGGCTGCTTCAACGCACCATCCGAACTCAAGGAGCTAAAGCGCCTGATTGAAGGTGCTGGCGGCACAATCAATCTCGTCTATCCATACGCTGCCACGGCCGAGCAGACACCCCAGTTGGCCGCCGGCGCAGTGAATGTGGTGCTCTACAGAGAGTTCGGCATGGGGTTAGCCAACGAACTCGGTAAACCGGTGCTCACGGCGCCATTCGGCATGCGCGATACCACCACCTTTGTGCGCGAACTCGGCAAACTGCTTGGCACCAGTGTGCAGGCCGAGGCGTTCATTGCCCACGAGAAGAAAACGACGCTCCAGGCCGTCTGGGATTTGTGGCGTGGCCCACAAGGTGACTGGTTCAGCACGATTGATGTGGGAATCGTGGCCGGTTTATCGCACACAGAAGGCTTGGTCCGCTTCTTGGGCGATGAACTAGGCATGAAAATCAGCTTTGCAGCGGCACGCCCACGCCGCCCCGGCGATTATGACAACGAGGGCATTCGCCAGCACATCCACAAACGTGCACCGGCCTTCTTGTTTGGTTCGATGAATGAACGCATCTACCTGCGTGAGGCCGGTGCACGTCATACCAACTATCTAGCCGCTGCCTTCCCTGGACCAGCCGTACGGCGCGCCGTAGGCACCCCGTTTGTGGGATACCGCGGGTGTGTCTACGTGGTACAAGAGATTGTGAACCGACTCTACGACGGTCTACTCAACTTCTTGCCCGTGGACGGTGCGTATGCGGCACAGCGTTCGCCGGCAGCGAATCCAGCCGCAGTCGAGAGCAAAGGGAATCTGCCGTGGAGCAACGATGCACGCCTCCTACTTGACCGAGAACTCGAAAAGCTACCGTATCTCCCACGCATTTCGGCGTCGCGTCAACTACAAATGTTGATCGAGGGGCTTGCTCGTCAACGGGGAGCAAGCGAAGTCACCGTCGAGCTAGTTGAGATTGGGCTCGTCCAAAACAAACAGTAAACAGGGGGCAGATGAGACAAAGGTCGCCGGATACGTACGGTGTTCGCCTATCCGGCGGTCTCCATGGTACAATTTGCACAGTTCGTTCACACAAGATGAAGTACCATGCACGACGCTCTTACTCGCATACACCATCGCCTGCACGCCGCATGTCATCATGCCCAACGCCCCATCACGAGTGTACGCCTGATTGGCGTCAGCAAAACGCATCCAGCCCAAACCGTGCGCGAGGCATGGCAGGCCGGATTACGTGACTTCGGCGAAAATCGCGTCCAAGAGGCCGAACAAAAGATCCTCGAACTCGCTGATATACGCCACGCGTTGACCTGGCACTTAATCGGCCACTTGCAGCGCAACAAGGCCAAGCGTGCCGTACAACTCTTTGACTACATTCACTCCGTTGACAGTTTCGAACTTGCACAGACACTGAGTCGACATTGCGGCGAACTTGCACTTCCCCCGAAGCAGATTTTGTTGCAGTACAACGTATCGGGCGAAGCAAGTAAAGAAGGATTCAATGCGCAGGGATGGGAGTCATCTCCGACTATACGTGCTGATCTATACGACACGGTGCGGCGTATCGGTGCGCTACCACATCTACATATTGCCGGCGTCATGACCATCGCACCATATACGGATGATGCCGAGTCGGTGCGCCCCGTGTTTGTGTCGTTGCGCAACCTGCGTGATGCATTCGCAGCATTGCTCCCCAATCACTCATTTCGCGAATTATCGATGGGCATGAGTGGCGATGTTGACGTCGCAATTGCCGAAGGTGCCACGATGGTCCGCGTCGGTCGTGCCCTTTTCGGTGAACGAGATTACACACAACAATGAGCACGACACCCTACGATGTCGAGTTTGCCCGTCTGGTGGGACGTGCCTTGCTCTTACGGGAGCGGGACGCATCAACCACTGAGGCGGATTACCTCACCCCATTTGAACTCGAAAAACGTATCGAGCAGTGGCGTAGCACGCTGGGGTATCTCGACGATATCAGCTGGCAACACTATCTCCACGCAAACGGCTGGAGTCAATCCGAGTTACCTCGGTTGGCCGGTGACACCCTCTACCTAGGTGAGCATGCGCCGGCCCCGTGGATTACACTCCTCATGCAGATCTGGCACGTAACTCCGCAAGCGGACGATATTGCGCAGCTACAGACAACCTTCGCAGATATGCCCCTCGACGACATCTTCTTACTGGCGCCGTTTGCACCGTGGATACGTGCCCAATTTGATCAACACCCAGACATAGCCGCGCACGCAGTCCACTACGTGTTCAGTCAACTAGGCAGCCTGGTGGCCGACCAGATACCCGCATCTCCAGAACAGCACATGCGACGGAGTCGCAAGCTCGCTGAGTGGTCTCGCGAACGTTGGCGACACCGTGCCTACCAGTTTGCCTGGCTGATCCGACGTATCAGTCATGTGTGTGTCGATCTCTGTCAAACCATTCTCGATGCCTATGGCCATCTCAACGATGACTGGAGTTATCTGCGTCAACAACAGCCACACCTCCCACTACGACCGCAGCTCGCACAGTGTACATTTGCGTCGGCACCGCGCGCCTACGGCCGGTACGGCGGCATCTGCATTATTGTGGCGCAGTGTGCATTGATTTATGTACCAATACACGCACCGGCTGTCGATGTGTTGACGCATTGCAAAACCTGGCTCGAGCGCCGTGGTGCTCCCGTCATCGTGCACACCGCCCATATACATCGCGGAGACACTTATTACTGGGCACATGTGCCGCCTGCGCGGTATTTGACCGATGCCCACGACATACAACGCTTTGCCTACAATATTGGTGCACTCGCAGCACTTGCTGACATGCTCGGCATCATTGGCCTCGACCACGATGCTCTCTACTGCGCAGGTGACACGCCGTGGATCCTCGATTATGGGCACATCGGCTATGCGATCACACATCATCCGCCACTGGCGCATCAACTGGTCATGCGCGCGATCCCCACACCGACGCAAGCGGCGATCAACACGCATCTTGGGGCGTGGCATCAGCATCACGCAATTGGCCCATACCTCGATGAATGGCGTGACGACGTCCTGGCGGGGTATCAGGCCTACTACGCCTTTGTGTGGCAACGCATCGACGACATGCGCCACATGATACGAGGCATGACGAATATCTGGCAACGTCCATTACAACCACACACGCAACAGATTGCTGGTGCACTACATGCGTTGGGTTGCTACACCGATATTCGACACGGATTCGCCGCCGACCTCATCGTTGAACAGCTTGTACAGCATCACCCCGATGCAGCGACACAGATTCGCACCGCACTCGTCCATGGGCAGATGCCCTATCAACTCAACCAGGCATCCACGGAGGGTATCATGACGAATCTTGGTGCATGCTCGGCCATGCACCAGGGCACTCAGTTAGCCCATCTGCATATGGCATTGACTCCGTGTGATCCGATCATGGAGAACGGTCGTGCCCCGTGGTTCCGCACGACCAACGACATCTTGGCCGCCGAACAACTCGTCAGCGAGGCCCTCACCCTAGCCGACGACATTATTGAACGGCAATGCATTTTGCCGTACGGGAGCGGCTGGTTAACACCTACGCATCATCCACGCCTGACACCGCTACAAATCAGCGATGCCAGCATTGACCATGGTGCGGCGGGGATTGGCATGGTATTGGCCAAACTCGGCGCCTTACCGGATGCCTCCTATCTACACGTCGTAGCCACAGATGCATTGCGCGCAGCTCTGACCCACGCCCAAGAGCACCCGTATCAACTCGGTGCAGTGAGTTGGGCCATAGCGGCCGCGGCCCCTCACATCCCGGTAACGCATACCCTTCTCCCTCGGTTGAATAGCCTGTTACGTGCACCGCTTTCTATGCGCACTGATCACCCACAATGGCCGGATGGTTGGGCCGGGCTCGTCATCGGACTTGCGGCTCTGCATGCAATCTGGCCCAACAGCGGATACGCCATGCAGGCCTTGACGGTCGGTGAACAACTCCTGCAGAGTCGGCAACGCAATGCGCAAGGCCAACGCACCTGGGCAGGGAGCATGTTACATCATGGTGGGTATGGCAGTAGCGGCATCCTCACGGCCCTTGTACGCCTCTATGAACTGAGCCACGACCAGCGGTTTTTGCGAGCCGCCAACGAAATCGCCTACGCCGAAGATCAGCACTATGACGAACAACGCGGTGGATGGCCTGATACGCGCAGTACACCACTCAGTCATCCAATAAGTTGGGGATATGGGAGTCTAGGCATTGCCATGGGTCGGTTAACGCTGATGGCCCCCCTGCGGAGTCGCCATCCTGATCAGCGACTGTTGCACTTGCTCGAGGCCCTCGACACAAGTGGCTTACCCGATGCAGATGGGCTGGCTGAGGGGAGTGCAGGCGTAATCGACGTCATGATGAGTGTAGCCCGGTCGCTCCCCAATCCCTACTACGAACAACGCGCCATGTACTGGTGCACCCAAATGGTTGCGCGTGCACATGACCGTGGTGGATACGTCTGTATTGCCGACATCCCCGGCGTATACGAGCATCCTGGCGTATGGCATGGGACTGCGGGGATTGCGTATCAACTCGCACGCATGGCGTATCCGCGGCTTTTTGGTTCACTACTCGCCTTTGAAATGCCGAAAAGTAAATCACCTACGGCGTCAGATATGGCCGATTCGGCACCTCAATAGCCCGAACAGAATCAGCCACCAGGAGTGGGTGCTCAATTCCATCAATGGTTATCGTCTGCACCGTACCCTGTACACGCACCCACTTGTCGTTGGGGAGCGATTTGCCATTACTCCATGCAACGCGCATACCGACACCACCTGCGTCAGCCGTACAACAGTTCAACACGTAGCGCGCGACCATGAATTGACCATCAGGTACGTTGAGCGCAGGATTTTGTACCACAAACCCCTCTACGTCAGCCCGCTTGTCAATCACCATGGCAGGATCGATACTTGCGACGACGGCCCAATCGTAGAGTGTCCACGTGTGTGTCGTTTGTACATCGGGGAGTGGGGCTTCACGGGTGCGTTGTGCCACACGATTCAAGGTCGGTGACTGCTGGACTAATGCATCCGCACCAAGTGGACGAGGCGGCACGGCGAGCCCCAATAACACGGGTATCAAGAGAAGCCGCGTGGCATACCGGGGTAGCGTGACCACCCCCACAGCACACATTACTGCCAACACGAACAACACACCTGCACAAATATAAAGCAACACCTGATAGCGCGGATGAATGTACCATCCCATCTGATCCATCACGGTCCGAACAAATAATAACCCGGCCAGCGCAAACAATAAGAGCATCGTTGACCACCGACGCAGATGCGTATCTAGAGCCATCCTAATCCTCCGAGGAGTGTGGTACACACCATGGTGAGCGCAGCAACAAACACCAACAACTTCAT
>VGPG01000074.1 GCA_016875555.1 Chloroflexota bacterium
AGTTGTAAAGAATGAAAAAAAAACGATGTATCCGAAAGGATACATCGTGATAAAACGAATTGTAAATAATTACACTCCGTGAAGATCGTCCCAGCGATTTCCCGCTTCAACATCAACTTTTAGTGGCACGGTGAGCTGGTCATATGCATGACTCATTTCATGGCGCAGGAGCGTTGCGAGTTCCTTCTGATGACCGGCTGGGGTTTCAACAATGAGTTCATCATGTACCTGCAGAAGCAATTTGGTGTCGTTACCAAATTGTGCAATCGCAGCATGCACGCGGAGCATGGCTAGTTTCATGATATCAGCGGCGGTAGCTTGAATAGGATGATTAATTGCTTCTCGTTCGGCCGCCTGTTGACGTGGTCCCTTGTTATGAATATCCGGCGTCATTCTTTTGCGACCAAACAATGATGTCACGAATCCGTAGGATTTGGCATGTGCAATGGTTGTATCGATGTACGTACGGATACCTGGAAATTGTGTGAAGAGACCATCAATCAACGCTTGTGCTTCACTTCGACTCACGTTTGTGCGTTGTGACAGACCAAACGCACTGATGCCGTAGATTACGCCGAATACCGTTGTTTTCGCAAGCCGCCGTTGGTGCTTATCAACGTGTGAAACTGGAATGCCAAACAACTGCGCTGCGGTCGCCGCATGAATATCCTGATCTTCGTGAAAGGCGCGCATGAGATTTGAATCTTGTGTGATGTGTGCGAGCACGCGCAATTCGATCTGCGAATAATCAGCTGCGACAAGTGTATACCCAGGGGCCGCCACAAATGCGCGCCGTACTTCACGGCCTTCCTCTGTGCGCGTCGGTATGTTTTGTAAATTTGGGTCGACGGAGCTCATCCGGCCAGTGGCAGCGCCTAACTGATTGTACGATGTATGAATGCGCTTGGTTCGTTGATTCACGAGCAGTGGTAGTGCATCAATATACGTCGATTTAAGTTTGCTCAACTGGCGGTGTTGAAGAATTCGTTCGATGATGTGTGTGACGTCGTGTTCACGCAATCGTTCGAGTGCTTCGGCATTCAATGACCATCTGCCCGTTTTGGTCTTTTCTAGACCCGCAGTAGGCAAACCAATTTTGCCGAACAAGATATCACTGAGTTGATCACCAGATGCTATATTAAACTGTGAACCGGCAATCGCATAGATCTCCCCTTCCAACACTGAAAGGCGTTGCGCAGTGCGTACCGAGAGATCATGGAGATATGGTACATCGACCATGATGCCGTTTTGTTCCATTGTGATTAGCACATCAATCAATGGTAATTCGAGGTGATAAAACAGGTCTGCTGTTGTCGGCTGTTGGGTCAGCGCATCAGATAATCGCTTGGTGAGCTGGTACGTGAAGTCAGCATCACTTGCTGCATAATTTGTCACTGCAGTAATATCAACAGTATCTAATGTTACTTGTTGTTTGCCCTTGCCAATCAATTCATCGATATTGGTGGGTTCTTCTGATAGCTGAAGTTCATAAAATGCTAAATCTTTGAGGCCACGTCGTTTGTCCAGTAAGCTTGCCACTAACATCGTATCGAAGGACAATCCACGCACGGTGATGTGTAATTGCAACAGTGCTTCGATATCAAATTTTGCATTGTGGGCATACTTTTTTATGGTGGGGTTAGCAAAGAGTGGTGTGAGATGTTCGCGAATCACATCACGTTGAATCAGCGTCACGTCAGCGTGTTTTATTGGTATGTACCAGGCAACATTCTGGTTGCATGATATTGAAATCCCAATAAGTTCATCGCTGAAGACCGAAGTTCCGGTGGTTTCTGTGTCAAATGCAAACTCACCGGCTTGCATACACAGTTCGACAACGGATATCAGCTGGGACACATCGCAAACGGTCACATACCCAGGTTTGAGTTCCGACGATGTTTGATTTGCTACGTATGATGGTGTGCCGCCAAACATGTCAAGTTGCATATTTGTTGGAGAAACGCGATGAATCGGAATTTCAGCGTGGACCGGCAAATCAGCGGGTGTTACCGCGCTGTGAGGTAACCGCGCTATAAGCGTCTTGCCGATCTCGAATTGTTGGAAAAATCGAATGACCGCTTGCTTGTCATAACCGGAAATGTCACAATCATTGAGGTTGAGCTGTACTGGTGCGTCAATAACAATCGTAGCGAGTTTTTTGCTAAAGAGAGCTGCATCACGTTGTCCATCAAGAATTTTTTTGTAGCGATTCGGAATTTCGTCAAAATGCTCATACATGTTCTCAATTGTGCCAAAAAGATTTAGAAGCGTGATTGCTCCTTTTTCGCCGATTCCTTTGACACCGGGAATGTTGTCTGAGCTATCACCCTTCAGACCGCGCAAATCTGCCAATTGATTTGGTTTTAGTCCTTCGTAACGTTCAGAAACTTTCGCTTCATCGTATTCGATTGAGGTCATCCGTTGGCCAAATGGATTTGCGAGGAGCACATGCACACGATCATCAACGAGTTGAAGTGTGTCACTATCGCCGGTCAAAATAAGTGTATCTGTTTCTTGTAGAGTTGCTTGTCTTGCAAGCGTACCAAGTACATCGTCGGCTTCGAATCCTGCTGCCACATAAATAGGAATGTTAAACGCTGACATCATTTGTTTGATGTGCTCGAGTTGTGGGTGAAACTCTGCAGGCGTTTCACTGCGTCCGGCTTTGTACTCAGCGTACAAATCATCACGAAACGTGCGACCGATGTCGAATGACACTGCGACGTGTGTGGGCTGATGTTCTTTGATGGCATTCAGCATAATCGAGGCAAAACCAAATATTGCATATGTTGGGATGCCACTCGATGTACGTAACCCTTGTTCTGCGAGTGCGTAAAATGCACGAAATGCGAGTGCATGACCGTCAATTAACATAATGCGTTGTCGATTTTTCATTGTTGCTCCACTTTCCACGTGCTACACGTGCATGAAATACCAGATGATTAATCTACCCAACGCAGCAACCGCACACATCGTGATTCCGTTGTATCGCCACCTTTGCCATAGCGAATGCGATTGTGGGCGTTTGCGAAGCCAACGTCCTGTCATGGTTAATGCATAGACCGATGCCGTCATTAGCAACAATACCGCTACAATGATGGCAAACCGCATCGTATGCAGTGGTAGATACCGTTCAATGACAGCAACAACGGTTACCCGCCAGATCAGTAAATACGTACATATCCACCCTAGGATGAGGGACCATTCTGCCGTCAGAAACTGCAAACGATCGCGGACGCTCTCAATCGTGGCAGAATCATCCTGATCGTCGATGTAAGAATACGTCTCCATATTCGTTCCTAGCCAACCACACCTTCGACTAAGAGCCATACGATGATGCGACCGACTGCTGCTGCTCCACCAAGCCAGAGGAGTGCTTTAAGCCAGCGCTTGAAAGTCGTCTCAGTATACGGATTCATCCGCAACCAAAACCCAGTGATCGCAAGTGCGGCCACACATCCAATCGTCAAAAACAAGATGCCGAAAATAACTGCCAAGCGCACAGCCGGGATAGGCAAAAATCGTTCTGCAAGTGTCATGAACGTTACTCGCCAAATCACCAGTAAGGTTACTAACCAGCCAATTATCAACGTCCATTCCATGGCAATGAATTTGAGCCGATTGCCGTAGGATTCAAGACGGTCGTTGCGATTTGTTTGTTCTGTCGCAGATGGGGTAGTCATTGGTTACTCCTTGTTCATTCCTGTGTCAGTCTACCATACAATGGTCGTAATCATCTCACTAACAAAGAGTAAAACGTACCTACTTGACATGTTATTGTGATTTGCTATAATTAATTTAGGTTATCCTAAATATTTTTCTCGGAGCACAAATGAACCGTCGAAATATCATTAAATTCATCGGATTATCACCGCTGTTGATGGCATGTGGTGTATCAAATACAGCAGCACAAGCAAACGCACTCGCGACAACCAGTCAGATTGGCGATATATTAACTGAGCTGCTGGGTGATCGCATGCCGCATTCCACATTGATTCGCACGGGTTTAGATCCCCATACATACAAAGCCACCCAGAGTGATTTGCAGCGATTCAATGAAGCGAGCGTCATTATCTACAATGGCTTGAATCTTGAAGCGTCGCTGGAACGCGTACTCACACAAATGCCCCCTTCCAAAACTGTTTCATCGCTGGCTGATGCGTTTGAAGCATCCGAACTACTCATGAGCAAGGATGGAGCAGAACTCGACCCTCATATTTGGTTTGATGTGCAACTCTGGCGCAAAGCGGTACGACATGTGGCAGATGTACTCATATCGCACGATGCTACACTTGCCGCATACATAAACGAACGTGCTGGTCGCTACGATGCGACTCTTGCGCAATTACAAACGGAGTTACAAAACGAACTTGCGACTATCCCCCCAGATCGTCGAATTTTGGTTACGGCGCACGATGCATTTGGTTACTTCGGCCGTGCATTTAACATCGAGGTACTTGGTATCCAAGGGATAAGTACGGCAACCGAGGCAGGTATCCAAGACATGAGTACACTCGCAAACATCATTGTCGAACGACGTGTTCCTGCACTTTTTCTCGAAAGCACTATATCGCCAAAGACAATCGAGGCGTTACAGGCTGCCGTTGCGAGTCGCGGGGGTTCTGTGGCGCTGGGTGGTGAGTTGTATTCAGACTCACTCGGCGAACCAAATTCTCCAGCATCAACGTATGTGGGCATGATGCAACATAACGTACGTACAATCGTATCCGCGCTGAAAGGAAGTTCCTGATGACGATGGCGTTATCTGTGCGCGATTTAACCGTCGCATATAACGATCGGCCGGTGTTGTGGGACGTTGACGCAGACATTCCGGTCGGTTGTATGGCGGCAATTGTTGGTCCAAATGGAGCTGGCAAATCAACATTCATCAAAGCAGCACTCGAGTTAACGACGCGATTGACTGGAGAGGTGAAGTTTTTTGGCCAGTCGTTGGCGCAGGTGCGAACTCGCGTCGCATACGTACCGCAACGTGCGGCCATTGATTGGGACTTTCCCATTACCGTTGAAGAAGTGGCGCTCATGGGGAGCTATGGTCAGCGTGGCTGGTTGAGAAGACCGCAACACGATGATCGTAAACGCGTTGCTGAAGCGCTCGAAATTGTCGGACTCGCACCGTTCTACAAGCGCCCAATTTCACAATTATCCGGTGGCCAACAACAACGTACATTTCTGGCACGTGCACTCGTACAGCAGGCTGACCTCTGGGTTCTCGACGAACCATTTCAGGGAGTCGATGCTGAGACCGAACGTGCCCTAGTTACTGTACTTCATCAACTCAAGAACAGCGGCAAAACCATTATTGCAGTGCATCATGATCTGCAAACACTACCGCATTATTTTGATTATCTCTACGCCATCAATGCTCGCCGCATCGCCGAAGGATACATCAAAGATCTCTCGGTGAATGAGGTGGTACAACAGGCATTTGCTCCGGTGGGGATGAGCGCATGATTGATAGTGTTCTCTTGGTAATCATCATAGCATCGGTCATCATTGGTGCACTCTCCGGTTCGTTGGGAGTGATCATGGTTTTGCGCAAACGAAGCCTGTTAGGTGATGCAATTTCGCATGCAACATTACCAGGTGTGGCAATTGCGTATTTGTTCTTTGGTAAAGACCCACTCTTCTTGATTGCGGGTGCGACCTGTGCCGGAGTTGTTGGCGTGGCGTTAGTTGTTTTGATAACAAACACGACGCGCTTGCGTGTTGATGTGGTCATGGGTATGATGCTCGCCGTCTTTTTTGGTGTTGGAATGGTACTTTTAACATACATTCAGAAGTTACCGACTACCGGTCAAGCAGGACTTCAAGCGTTTATTTTTGGCCAAGCTGCTGCGGTCGTTTGGCAGGATGTATATGTAATAAGTGCGTTAGGATTGCCTATAATGTGTGTTGTTGGGATTGCGTGGCCTATCATCCATGCATTTTGTTTTGATCACGCATGGTTACATGCTCGCGGATTATCGTCATTTGTAGTTGACCTAGGCGTCATGTTCTGTGTGAGTGTCGTCATCGCAATGGGATTGCCCATCGTAGGTGCACTATTGATGAGTGCACTCCTTATTGCTCCCGCTATTGCTGCACGTCCGTGGTCAACACGCATGTCGCAAATGATGATTATTGCAGGTGGGATCGGCGCAGTGTGTGGAGTTGTCGGTGCACTCATTTCATCTGCATACGCACGGATTCCAACTGGCCCGACCATCGTTTTTCTCAGTGTTGTGATTGCGCTACTCTCACATGTTATCGCGATGCGATTTCGTAGTGCCCGGATCAGGAGTGCATTGTGATTCTGCTCGATTTATTTTTAACTGGGCTCGTCGTGTCAGTTGCGTGTGCAGTTCCTGGGTTATGGCTGATGCTCCGTGGCATGTCAATGCTCTCCGATGCACTAACACATTCCGTGTTGTTAGGTATAGTGCTTACATTTTTGATTGTGTCTGACATCGATTCCCCATTTATGATTGTAGGTGCGGTAGCCAGTGGAGTAGGCACTGCCCTTTTCGTTGAGCGATTGCAACGTCAAAACATCAGTGCAGATGCGGCGATTGGATTAGTTTTTGCCGGGATGTTCAGTCTTGCGATCATTCTCATAACGGTCTATGCAGGTGATACTCACCTCGATCTCGATGCCGTACTACTGGGCGAAATCATCTTTTCGCCGTTTGATCGGATCGTCCTTGGAGGTGTCGATATCGGCCCGCGAGCTATGATTATGAATGGTGTTGCACTTTTTTTGAGTGTGACATTTATGGTCGTCTTTTGGAAAGAATTGGTGTTTACCACCTTCGATGCAACTAGCGCAACGTTGGTTGGGTTTGCACCCACCGTGCTGACAACTGGCTTAGTGATTCTTTCATCGTTCACTGTGGTTACCGCATTTGATGCTGTCGGGGCAATATTGGTGGTCGCGTTCATGACCACAGCACCTGCGAGTGCCTACTTACTGACGTATCGTTTGCGGAGAATGGTCATGTTAACTGTGCTTCTCGCCGTCTCCGCATCTATAATCGGTATTTGGGTTGCCATGCTGTTGGATGTCTCCGTCTCGGGCACCATGGCGGCTGTGGCTGGCCTTCAGTTCGTCATCATTTGGTTGTTTGCGCCGACACGCGGTGTGATCGCACGTTTGATTGAACGTCGTGGTTTGCGTACTGAAGTACTGTTGCTCGCACAACTTATGCATATCGTAAGTCATAAACGTACCCATCAACAATTCGTTGTTGATGGGCAGTTGGTACGTGAGTTGCAGGCACGTGGGTGGATTGATGAAGCGCAGCAACTTACTTCTATCGGCGTACGCACGTTACAGCAAGCAGGAATGTTGACTACGACGGCTGAATAAGCCCGGCAAATTGCCGCTTGTACAGGTCCGCGTACGTGCCGTTCTTCAGCAAAAGCTCATCGTGTGAGCCGATTTCGACAATGTTGCCGTGGTCAAGCACGACGATGCGATCCGCACCACGCACCGTCGAAAGACGATGGGCAATCACAAAACTTGTTCGCCCGCGGAGTAAACGTTCGAGTGCCTGTTGGATGAGTAGTTCTGTGCGAGTGTCTACACTACTTGTGGCTTCGTCTAAGATTAATATGCGTGGTTTCGCTAAAATTGCTCGTGCGATGCCAATCAATTGGCGCTGCCCTTGACTCAACGATACCCCTTGTGGACCCAAAATGGTTTGATATCCGTCGTTCAATTTCATGATGAAATCGTGCGCATTTGCATCTTTTGCTGCTTGCTCGATTTCTTCATCAGTAGCAGTCAACTTGCCATAACGTATATTTTCACGTACCGAATCTGATATCAAAAACGTCTCTTGTAGGACCATGCTCATTTGATGGCGCAAACCCGTATGTTCGTAATCTGCAATATTGATACCATCGATGCGTAATTCGCCCTGACTAACCTGGTAGAGACGTGGAATCAGCGAGACCAACGAGGTCTTCCCGGAACCAGTATGACCGACGAGTGCAATCATCTCGCCCGGGCGTACATTGAGGTGGATGTTTTGCAAAACCCAATCACCTTCGCCGGTTTGACCCTGTCGTGCACCATATCGAAACCAGACATTATCGAACGTGACTGCACCGCGGAGCTCATCCACTTTAATCGGATTCGCTTGATCGGCTATTTCAATGGGAGTATCAATCAGTCCAAACATGCGTTCCGCTGCGGCCAATGCTGACTGCGCAGTCGTGTAGAACTGTGACAGTGCCTGAATAGGTCGAAAAAAGAACTGAGAGTAGGTGATAAATGCGATCACCAATCCCGGCGTAGCCTTGTCATTGACAACAAGGTAGCCGCCGTAGCCTGCAACTATCGCCAATCCGAGCGCAGCAAGCACATCTACGAGCGGACCAAACGCACTGGTAATTGCTGTCGCTGTGATGTTGGCATCTCGATTTACCGCGTTGCGTTCGGAGAATCGCTGACGGTTTACATCGGTACGCGTGAAGGCCTGTGCCACTTTAACGCCTGCGATTTCTTCTTGTATGTCCGATGACACGTTTCCGATTGCCTCGCGAGTTTTACGGTATGCGTTGCGTGCGGAGGTGGCAAACATCTGCGTCAAAAGAAAAAGCATCGGAATCATCACCAGACTTGCAAGTGACAGGCGGATGTCAAGAACAACCATGGCAATCACGATGCCTACCAGGGTAAACAAGTTACCGATGACGATAGTCAGTCCTTGGCCCATCAATTGCGTGATCACATCGATGTCGTTGACAATTCGTGACATCAAATCACCTGCAGGATTACGATCGAAGAATCGCATTGATAGTTTTTGGAGATGCTCGAAGAGCTCTGCACGCATTCTCGTGATGGTTCGTTGTCCCAAAATACCCATCTGTTGGAATTGAAAGCGTGCAGTAAGCGCACCAACGACGTACAACAGCGCAAGCAGTGCCATGTATTGCCATAATAGTGTGGTGTTTTTGGTGAGAATGGCATCGTCAACGGTTTTGCCAATGATGACTGGTGCGAGTGCCTGCACACCGGCGTTGATGATTGAAAGCACCATGATGACTGCCAATGATTGGGAATGTGGAGCGAGGTACTGCCATAACCGTTGTATTGTTGCTGAACGGTCGTTTGCACGACCTTCGGGTAGCTCTGCCATGCCTTGTATGCCACGCCACATAATGTGATACTCCTAGTCGGCGTGAACGCCGTGCAACTGAATGCCAAATTGTGAGTCGATGATTTCTCCGTAAATTGGATTTTCACGAAGTAGTTCGTCGTGCGTGCCTTGCCCGACAATTTTGCCTTTATCAAGAATGAGAATGACGTCAGCATTTCGGACCGTACTGATACGCTGCGCAATCACGAATGACGTGCGGTGTTGCATCAGTTCATCGAGAGCTTGTTGAATCTTAAATTCAGTTTCGGTGTCGACTGCTGACGTACTGTCGTCAAGTATCAGAATTTTGGGGTCGAGGAGGAGTGCCCGTGCGATGGCGATTCGTTGTCGCTGCCCACCCGAGAGTCCTACTCCGCGTTCACCAACGACGGTGTCATAGCCATGTGGTAATTCATTGATAAATCCATCCGCTTGTGCTTTCGTGGCGGCGTCTTTGACTTCATCGTCACGTGCGTCAGGTCGCCCGTATGCAATATTGTCACGAATAGTACCGCTGAACAAGGTGGTGTCTTGTAACACAATGCCAATTTGACTCCGTAGGCTATCGAGCGTGACGGAACGTACGTCTATGCCATCGATGCGAATATGGCCATCCGAAACATCATAGAATCTTGGGATTACATTAATGAGCGAACTTTTGCCACTACCGGTTGTGCCTAATATAGCCACGGTGGTTCCTGCAGGAATATGAAAATCGACAGCATCCAACACTTTGCTTTCTGCACCAGCATACCGGAGCGATACACGTTCGAAGGTTACTGCTCCGACGATTTGCGGCATCGTGATTGCATCTGGTGCATCATGAATTTCGGTATCGGTATCAATGAGTTCAAATATTCGCTCATTACTTACACTGGCGCGGGTGATTTGTGCCGCAATCATGCCCAACATGAATAATGGCTGAAAGAGTAGCGATAAATACGTGTTGAATGCCAACAACTCACCGATCGATAACTCACCACCAATGACTTGTGAACCACCAGCCCACAAGATGGCCCATGTTCCCAGGTTGTTGATGAGAAAGATCAGGGGAAATGATGATGACATGGCTACCACGGATTTTAGATTGATTTCGAGCAACGATTCATTGCGCTGCGCAAATCGTTGTACCTCGTATGATTCGCGTCCAAAAGCCTTTACTAAACGTGCACCGCTGATGTTTTCTTGAAGGACGGAATTCAGTGCACCGAGACGTTCCTGAATGGTCGAAAACATGGGACGTACGACTTTCATGAAGTATCCCAGTACTACCATGGCAGGTGGAATGATCATGACTGCGATGATGGTCAAACGCCAGTTCATGCTTAGTAATGCAACAATACTGCCAATCAGCATGATGATGGCACTAATAAACTGGAGTAACGCGGACGCAATAAAACTTCGTACTTGTTCAACATCGCTGGTCAAACGTGTCATTAATTGTCCGGCTTGCATGCGATCATGGTATGCAAAACTCAGCGACTGAATTTTTTCAAACAGCAGATTACGCAGATCGAACGCAAACGATTGTGACAGTTTTTCTGACCAATAGGCTTGAGTGAAACTGAATACACCGCGAATTAATGCCAACCCAATAAGAAGTCCAGTGCCGTACCATACTTGTTCAATTTGTAACTTTGCGATGCCCTCATCCAGGATAGTACGCAAAAACATTGGACTGATTAAATTGGCCGCATTGTTCAGAAGGAGACTTATCCATGCACCAACAAATAAGAGCCAATATGGTTTGATATAGGTATACATTCGCCAGAAGAGTTGCATGGGGCCTCCGCATTCGCAGAATAAACATATCAGTATTATGCACTATTTCGCAAAAATAAACTCATAATTTCAGGTGAGTTTGATACAATCGTTGCTGCCAGTAACGAGTATTTCCCAGATACTTGGAACATGTTGAGTAAATGTATTGCAATACCATTGATCATGGAGTGCTTGGGATGGGAAAATGGGTGAGTAACAGCGTGTTGTAAAGAGTTTCAAAAATTGTGCGCGTGATAGTGTTCGATTGCCAGGATAATCTTCAGCGATGCCATCACCGTCACGGTCAACGTTGTTTTGTGCGACTGAAAACGCTCCGAGACGCGGCCATTCACTATCAATAAGGTAGTATTCCTCGTGGATGTTCCCCCATGCATCAGTGTAACGGTCGCTATACCCTACAAGAACGACCGAGTGTTGTCCGTAGATGCGCGTCATGCCGATTTGTGCAGCGGTATAGATGTCGACCAACACGGGGATGTGCATATCAATAAGTTGGCGAAGGACGAACTCTCCATCAGTCGAACGTAGATTGCCAAAGTGACTTCCGTACCCGTATTTGCGTAACAAGTACGATTTGAGAAACGGGAACGTGCCACCGAATCGAGCTTGAAAGAGTGGTCCAACCCGCTTTTTGAAAT
>VGPG01000075.1 GCA_016875555.1 Chloroflexota bacterium
TACATCGCAACCGGGCTCAAGCAGATTGGTGATGTGCAAGTCGGTGATACGGTGACACTCACCAATAATCCGGCACAAGAGGTGCTCCCCGGCTATCGCCACGCCAAACCAGTGGTCTTTGCTGGGTTGTATCCAGTCGAATCCAATCAGTACACCGATTTGCGCGAAGCGCTCGAAAAGCTTGCGCTCAACGATGCGGCGCTGACCTTTAGTCCCGAAAAGTCCGCAGCGCTCGGCTTCGGCTTTCGCTGTGGATTCTTGGGTCTGCTCCACATGGAGATTGTGCGTGAGCGTCTCGAGCGTGAGTACGACCTGACGCTTTTGATTACGGCGCCATCCGTCGAATACAACGTCATGTTACAGACCGGCGATATCATCAATGTCTCAAATCCATCAGAGATGCCCGAGCAAGGACAGATTTCGGCCATTGAAGAGCCAGTGATGGCGATTACAGTGATTGTGCCGACCAAGTATATCGGGACGGTGATGGAGTTGGTGACCGGCAAGCGTGGCACGTTCCAGGCCATGGATCATCTCGATCCACAGCGTGTGTCGCTCAAGTATCGTATTCCACTCAACGAAATCGTGGTGGACTTTTATGATCAACTCAAGTCACGTACCCAAGGGTATGCGTCGCTCGATTACACCTTGGCCGGATACCAAGAGTCTGACTTGGTCAAGCTCGATATTCTGGTCAATCATCAACCCGTTGATGCGTTGTCGTTGATTGTCCACAAAGAGAGTGCGTACCACCAGGGGCGCCAGTTAGTTGAGCGCTTGCGCAAACTCATTCCGCGTCAGATGTTTGAGGTGCCGTTGCAGGCCGCGGTCGGTAGCAAAGTCATCGCTCGTGAGTCAATTCGTGCGATGCGTAAGGATGTGTTGGCCAAGTGTTATGGTGGTGACATCTCGCGCAAGCGCAAACTGCTCGAAAAGCAAAAAGAGGGCAAGAAGCGCATGAAGATGGTGGGTAACGTTGAAATCCCCCAAGAGGCATTCATGGCCGTCTTGTCACTTGATACCGATGGTGATGACGATTAGATTGATGAGATGTGGTTCGTCGCGGTTTTGCTCTTCTTCATCGATACTCCCCCTCGAAACCGCAAAGATTTGATGCATAGTTGCACACATTCGGTGTGCATGATGAAAGAGAGATGGCATGCGCGCGCTACTTCGTCTGTTCTGGTTCACCATGTTAGCAATGGTGATGGTGGCATGTGCTAATCCCCTTGAGACGTTGTTTGCGGACCCACCCGCCAAGGTCAATGACTACGTGCTCTCACGCGCTGAGTTGGATGACCGCGTTAGTCGTATCGAAATCGGGCTGCGCAAAAATCCTAACGTCACCGAAATGCCCAGCAAAGCAGAGCTTGATGACTACGTCATTGAACAGTTTGTCTTGCAACACGTGATTGTGACTTTGGCCACAGAAAAGGGCATAACCACCGACAAAGCGACCGTTGATAAGCAACTCGAGGACTTCCGTGCCGCAGTTGCCCAGAGCGGCCCCGAAGAGTTTGATGTGGTCATCAGCGATCAACTTGGCTACGAAAATGCCAGTGACCCTGATTTCTTGAGCTTCGTGGAGTACTTTGTGGTGCAGGGCAAGCTTGCAGAAACACTCGTTGACGAGGCGACGGTGCGGGCGGAGATTCAAGCCGATCTCGAAGAGCAGTCCAAGAGCACTGAGTTGCAGGCACGGGTGCAGCACATCCTTGTGGATGAAGAAGCCACCGCCCAAAAGGTCATCGAGTTACTCAAAGAAGGTAAGGAGTTCGGCACACTGGCCGCTGAATATTCAACGGATCCAGGGAGCAAGGACAACGAAGGCATCTACGAGTGGACAGGGCGAGGGTACTACGTCGCCGAGTTTGATAAGGCGGTCTTCGATGATTTGGCTGTGGGTGAGTATACCCAAACGCCTGTCAAAACCGACTTTGGCTTCCACGTGATTAAAGTACTTGGCCGTGAAGAGCGCCCACTCTTTGATCCGGCTACCATCCCCAGCGAAATCGAAACGCGATTGCCGTCAATGCTCGAACAACGACGATACGAGGCACTTCAAGGCTTAATCGATGAAGAGCGTACGAAGGGTATAACCGAGGCACGAATCATCATCCAACCCACTGCGGTTGTAGCCGTCCCGACTGCAGGCATTGAACTCGAGCCCACGCCGGTACCGTAGCATCGTTCAACCGCCAAAGGATTGACCATGATTCACATTGTGGGGCTTGGTACATCTGCACACCTCGATAGTGGCGTCGCTGCCCTGATGCAGCAGACGCCACTGGTGTACTTACGAACCGTTCATCATCCAGCAGTTGCACAAATGCCACATACATACGTGGCATTTGACCAAGTGCTGATGCAGTCAGATGGTGTGCAACACATCATTGACGTACTCACATCGGCCACAGAAGACGTCGTCTATGCCGTACCAGGACATCCACGTTGGGGTGATATGACGGTGCATGCACTGTTGCGGGCACACCCCACACAATGTATCGTACATGCGGCGCCGATGCCCCTCGACACATGGGCAAACCTGGTCGGCGATACGGTTGGTGCCTGGCAAGTATGTGATGCCCTCCAATTTATGCCTGTAGTGGATGACCGAGTTGCCTGGTCAACGCGCCAGCATCACCAGCCCTATCCATATCAACTTCTGCCGCTCCCCGTGCGACCACATCACCATGCCTGGGTCTGCAATCTACATGATGCCACACTTGCAACGTATGTTTATGCCCAGCTACGTGAGGCCTATGCTGTGGCGCATCGTGTGGCGCTGATTACACATGATCAACAGTGTACATGGATGCGCCTCGATGAGCTGCCGATGTGGTCGGAATGGCCAGCAACGCTCTATCTTCCTGCACTTGAGGCACTCGATAATCACCGTACACCCGATGGTATTGCCTACATCATCATGCGGTTGCTTGGGCCGGGTGGATGCCCGTGGGATCACGAACAAACACCGCAATCGCTCCGCCGCACCCTACTCGAAGAGACGTATGAGGCCATTGATGCACTTGATCGAGGCGATGATGCGAGCCTGGTCGAAGAGTTGGGTGATGTGTTACTCAACATTCTGATGCAGGCCGAGATGGCTCGCCAGGCTGGACGATTTTGTATGGCGGATGTCTATGCCCAGGTGTCGGCCAAGTTTATTCGGCGCCATCCACATGTATTTGGTGATACGGTTGCCCAAGATACCGAGGCCGTGTTGAATAACTGGTACAACATTAAGCAACGCGAAGCAGCGCACACCACAACGCCCCGCAGCCCACTTGCAGGTGTGCCGCTCGCATTGCCTGCCTTGACGGCAACCGGTGCACTTATCAACAAATCGAAACGGCATGGCGTGCACGTCACGGGCGCGCCAGCGACGGCGCCTACCCTGGCAGAACTCGGTGAACAACTGTTTGCACTTGCGGTGACGGCAACCCAGCATGATCTCGATGCCGAGGCCGCTTTACGCGAGATAAATGCACGCTATCGCCGACGTGTCGATGAATTGTTTGCGGCGAATGGTCATCTGAACAATCAGACTGAGGAGTTATGGCGCGATGCCAGTCCAACCGCACCAAGTACAGATTAATGTGCGCGTACGCCTACCAAAGCCACATGCGTGTGGTGGGAATACGTGGGTGGTGACGCGCATCGGTGTTGATGTGCGGGTGCGATGCTGTCAGTGTGAGCGCACAGTCATGCTCCCACGTACGCAATTTGAACGTCGTGCACAGATTATTGTGGAGCCAAACCATGAGTGATTTGCCGTCGGTCTTTGTGGTGATTGGCCAGACGGCGGTCGGCAAAACGGCACAGTCCATCCAACTTGCCACCACTATCAATGCAGAAATTATCTCGGCTGATTCACGGCAAATCTATCGTCACATGGATATTGGTACGGCCAAAGCAACCGCCAGCGAACAAGCGACGGTGCCGCACCACCTAATCAACGTAGTTGACCCCGATCAACCGTTTACGCTCGCCCAATATCGCGATGCCGCTTTGGCCTGCATCGCCGACATTACCGCACGCGGTAAGCGTGTGCTGGTGGTCGGTGGTACCGGTCAATATTTGGCTGCGTTGCTAGAGGGCTGGACTATCCCCGAGTTACCACCCAACGATGAACTCCGTGCGGCACTTGAGGCAGATGCAGCGCGTGACGGCGGTTCCGTACTGTACGACCGGTTACGAGCGCTCGATCCCGTGGCAGCTACTACTATTCATCCGACCAACGTACGTCGGGTGATTCGTGCGCTCGAGGTATGTATGAGCACAGGGCAACCATTTTCGGCGTTGCGCCAAACAGCACCACTCACCTTCCGGCCATATGTGTACTGGATACAGGCCGACACGCCTACTCTCTATGCCCGCATCGATCGACGCGTTGATGCGATGATGGATGCCGGGCTAGTCGACGAAGTAACGCGCTTAGTTGCAGCGGGGTATGATTGGCAATTACCAGCCATGTCGGGGATTGGGTATCGCGAATTTGCACCGTGGTTTGCTGGTACGCACACGCTCGATGAGGTGCGACAACGCATTCAATTCAATACCCATGCGTTTGCTCGGCGTCAGGCCACATGGTTCCGCCGCTTCCAGACTTTCAAACTGCAACACACTGATTCATTGGTTGCGGTGGTGGGCCGGGATGCTACTCAACGTTGAAAGCCTACCATGGTAGGGTATTGTTAGTTTTTTTGTAAAAAATCACAATAATAAAAAACAATAAAAAAGAAACCCGTAAATAATCACAATGGAAATACCAAATGCCGTGATAGCCTGTCTATAATGGCGGATTATGGAGGTTTTCATGAAACGATATATTGCTGTGTTATCCATAGTGATATTAATAATTTTTAATATGAAGGCAGGCATGATTCATGCTGCTACGTTGAATGGTGGTGAGGGTAATGATCGACTTATTGGTTCTAATTCAGCTGATACCATAAATGCTCGAGGAGGTACAGATTTTATAGAAGGCCGCGGTGGCGCAGATATTATCTCAGGTGGTGCTGGTGGAGACACCATATATGGTGGTGAAGGTAATGACGATATTGAAGGTGATTTTGCTGGATATAGATCATTAGAAGATATTATTACTCTAACAATCACACCGAATGATATGCGTATAGGAAGTCCAGATGGTCTAGATACGATAGTTGATATAAATGTGTTGCGATTCGCAGATGGCGACCAAGAGGTAGTTATTGCTGGATTAGAAATAATTGGGGATGATTCAAATGAAGAGTTGAATGGCGGTCCAAATGCGGATCGACTCGATGGTGCAGGTGGAGATGATACTATCGATGGCGATACAGGAAATGATACACTTCTGGGTGGAGAAGGAAGTGATACGTTAATTGCAGGATCTGGTAATGATGAGTTTGACGGTGGTGTTGGAGTAGATATCTATGAGGTGCAAACAACTGCTTCTGTTGATGTAAATTTACAAATGCAACGTGCTACTGGTACTCAAATTGGAACAGATAGTATACGCAATATCGAAAATGTTGTAGGTGGTTCATCAGATGATTCGATAGTAGGTAGTGATGCATGTAATCAACTGACTGGTGGTAATGGTAATGATGCACTGACTGGTGGCCGAAATCGAGACACGCTTTTGGGTGGTGAGGGTAAGGATACGTTTATATACTCTACATTACTTGATTCAAGTTCGGGGGCGACAAACCGTGATGTAATCAGTGATTTCAATGGTAGAGTAGGTGATCGTATTGATTTATCTGCTATAGATGCATTTAGTGCGCAAAGTGGTAAACAAGCATTTGTGTATATTAGTTCAGATCTATTTTCAGGTAAGCGTGGCGAAATACGCTTTAGAAATGGACTTCTGCAGATAAATACTGGGCGAGATCAAATTGCTGATATGGAAATAGCACTAACTGGGATGCATGTATTTGAGCATGTGTATGTGATTGGCGTTGTCCAACCAACGGCTACCTCGACGCGTACGGCCACCCGCACACGCACGGCCACCCGTACCCCCACGCGGCGACGCTAAGGCGGCATAACGCAACAGAGACCAGCAGGTTATCCCTGCTGGTCTCTGTGTGTGTGGCGTGTTTATTGGGTAACCGGATAATCCTCGCCAATGAAGTGCACCGAGCTCTTGGCCGACTCGAGGATGGTCAGGAGTCCACTACCCGGGTGGACCGCCCCACCCACAAAGTACAACCCTGGTAACCAATCGGCTCGAATATGCGGCCGGAATGGTCCGAGTTGGCCCCAGTCGTGCCCCAAATTAAACACCGCGCCCATGTGGGTACGGTAATCGTCCTGCCACGTCTCGGCCACAAAGCAGGTCTCACTGACAATGTGATCGGCGACGTCGTCATAGCCCAGCTCGGCCATGCGTTTGACAATCAGGTCACGATAGCGCTGCTGGTTGGCCGCCCAGTCAATCTTGTGACTCGTGTTGGGGATTGGCACGAGCACGTAGAGCGTACTGTGTCCCTCTGGTGCATTGCCTGGGTCAATGATGGTCGGATTACACACATAGAATGACGGGTCGGTATCGTCAAGTGCCGAATCATCGACATGCGGTGGCTCTTTGGAGCGAATGTGCTCGGACAAGTAGAGTTGATGATGCGGCGCATCGGGGTAGCGCTTATTGACGCCGAGATAGAGCATGAACGTCGAACACGAAAAACGCATCTTGTTCAGCTTTTTGACCGTGTATGGCCCACGTTGCTCGGGTGTCAAGATGTGGTTCAACGCGTATCCGAAGTCGGCATTCGTCAAGACAATGTCGGCAGCAACCTCGCGCCCATTCTCGAGCAGCACACCGCGTACGCGATTTTGACTGGTCAAAACCTGTGCCACCGGCGTGTTGTAGTGAATGGTGACACCCAAATCGCTGGCCGCTTTGGCTAGACCGCGTGACAACGCCCGAAATCCTCCTTCAGGATGCCAGATGCCATCGTTGAATTCAAGCCAGGCTACCAGACTAAACACGCTGGCACATTTGGTGGGGTGCATGCCGAGATACTTCGATGGGTAACTCATGGCGTAGACAATCCGCTCATCTTTGAAGAAGTTCCAAAAATGATCGTATAAACTCTCCCACGGGCGGAAGCTCAAGGCTTTGATGATTTCGTCGGGCTTCAAATACCCCAATACCGAACGCACCGGCGTGCCTAGGTATGGCCCGTAGCCAACGACGTTTTTGCGCACATGTTCTGTATACCAGCGCTCAAATGCCTCTGGTAAATCACTGCGCCATGCTGCAAGTTGCGCCTTGAATGCAGTAAGGTCTGATGTCAGATCAAGGATGCTCTTGTCCCAGAATTTGAGACGGGTATTGGGATCTACACGCTTGAACGTGACATAATCGTCAAGTTTAAGGCCACAATCATTGAATAGCTCGTGATAGACGCGTGGCACCTGTAAGATGGTTGGTCCTGTGTCAAACGCATATCCATCTTTGCTGAATCCGCGCATACGTCCACCCGGTATTTGCTCGGCTTCGTAGATGTGCACGTCATACCCGCGTGTGGCGAGTCGCATAGCAGCTGACAGGCCACCAGGGCCTGCACCGATGACGATGAGTTTTGGTTTTGTCATAGGGATAGTCCTCTTTATCTAAGCATGACGCGACAGCGTGGTATCAGCGCGTGCGTGATCGAAAGGAAGTGCGCCGTGTCGTTGTACTTTGTACTACGCATGGCGCGTACAAATGTATTTGTGCTATGGCAATGCGAAGCGCATCACTGAACCATCACGGCGCCCGACAGCTAACTCACTGCCCTGATTATTCACCGCAATTGCCGTGACACCATCGTTTGCGTCGAGTTGGTGCACCGTTTTGCCCTCAGTATCAATGAATGAGATGATACCGTTGAAATCAGCGGCCACAATCAAATCAGTGTTCGGCATGGCGGTAATCTTAATGTAGCCGTTACCGGTCTCGCTCATCGAGATGGTGCGGATTGCGTCACTGCTCGTCAGCGTACGAATTTGTATCGTTGCGTCGGGCAATAACACTGCTAGTTGGGTGCCATTTGCCAGCAAGTGCGCTGATACTACTGCTTCAGTATGTGCTAAGACCAGTGATCGCGTGTTGAGATCCCATACCTCGTATCCCGCTGCATCGCCAACGCTGTGGACAACCATGCGTGTGCCGTCACTGCTTACATCGATGGCTATGATGTTCTTGAGTGTCGTCGCAAAGTTAATCGGCTCTGCTGGGTTATCACCACGCCACGCCTGAAGATGGGTGCTCGTGCCAACAATCAGGTATCGCCCATCGGTGGTGGCCGCGATAGCCCCAGGGCGCCCCTCGAGACCAGCCAGTGGTCGCGGTGTCTGCGACTCAGGTGTGTACAAATTGACCGTGTCTTGTGCGGCAATCAAGGCAAATCGGTTAAGTCCGAGAAAGGCTACCCCCTGCATCACACCCTCAACACTGTTGACGTACAAACTGCCTTCATCGTCATCTTGCGTGAGCCGGATAAGTCCGTTGTAGCCGGTAATTGCCTGCACAGTGCCATCTTCGGTATAACAGACATGCACGGGTATCCCCAAACCAGCGCGTAACGTGCTGACCTGCTCCTCGCTCAAGTTCCACACTAGGAGCTTGCCCTCTTGATCGCTGGTGCTGATGAGTCGATTTTGGAGTGGGTCGAGTGTAATCCCAAAGATGCCGAGTTGGTGCTGGCTGTACTGTGCTTTGTTAGTGCCCGTGGCCATGTCCCAGATGTTAATGCGTCCATCAAGCCCTGAGCTGTAGAGCGTTTTGCCATCTGGCGATAGCTGTAAACCACGAATGGTCACCCAGCTACTATGACCGCTCAGGGTACGCACGGTATCGCCGTTGGTAGCCCGAATAATCGTGATGTTGCCGTCAGTTGCACCAACAATCAGTTGTGCCCCATCTGATGTCCAGATGAGACCTGTAGCCCAGTAGCGCTCGCCATCAGGCATATTCGGATTGATCGGCGTGACAAACGCGAAGTCTTCGATGGGACTCCCGTCACTCACTTGCCACTTTCGTACGCTCCCGTCGCGCGATGCGCTAGCTAACTGTGTGCCATCTGGTGACCAGGCCAGCCCCCCAATCAGGTCCGTGTGACCGGTCAGGGTGAACATGGTGCGTTGTGTGCGTACGTCCCAAAGCCGAATTTCAAGGTCAGTTGCCCCACTCGCTAATGTGTTCCCATCAGGGCTAAATGCCACATTGCGAATCCAGCCGTCATGACCACGTAGGGCGTACGCTTCGACCCCTGTGTTCACATCCCATACGTGAATCACGGTGTCGTTACTCGCACCACTCGCCAAAAAGCGGCTGTCGGGCGACCACGAGAGTGATGTGACGTTACCGAGATGACCGCGCATTCGTACGAGCTCAGTAAAGTTTTGTTGCTCGTGAATGGTAATCACGTCACCCGCTGAGACGGCAATCAGTTGTCCATCGGGTGACCATGCAACTGGGCCAAACGATGTATTGGTGATAACGCTGCTCGCCTGTAATTCGACCACATTGGTGATGTCAATCGGGGTATTGCTCTTTTGTAGTTCGGGGATGGCCGTCGGGGTGGCTGCTACGATTGCGTTATTAGCGCTCGGCTCGGGTGTTGTCGTAGCAGCCGCATTAAAAGACAAAAAGTTACCACTCCACAACGATCGGAACGGACTTTCGGGGTAGACAAGTAACAAAATCACACACAACGCAACCGCAACAATGGTGAGCACAATTGCAACTGCGGCCAAACATCCGAGTGACAATGTGTTTTTGGAGGTGGCGGTACTAGTTGGTACCTCTTCCACGTAATTGCCTGGCAACATGCCGCCTGGCATTTCGTCGGTGCGCGGACTCTCTTTGACCGGTGGTTTGGTGGGGGTCGGTGCATCGGTAACGCCGACAGCACGACTTCCCAGTATATCAATGGTGTCCAACGAGACGCGCATTTCGGCGACGCCCTGGTAGCGGTTGACGATCTTGTCCTGTAAGGCGCGCACCAGAATCAGTTCAAACATCTCGCTGAGATCTGGATTATGCCGACGCGGTGGCACAAATGATGCTCCAGCCGCTTGATGTGCAGCACTTACTGGCGGCACTCCGGTGACCGCGTAGTAGGCGATGGCTGCAAGATCATACACGTCACTGGCGGCATTCGGCTGACGCCCTTGAGTGAGTTCGCCGGCGATGTAGGAGCTTGCGAGTGCAGGCACTGGTCGACCCACACAAAACGGCAACAGGAGCCATCGCCCGTCATCGCTGACAATGATGTCGGCCGGAGCGAGTGCGCCTACATAAAGTGGTGGTGTTTGTGCGTGAAAGATGCCAACCAACTCGAGGAGACGTGACAGTTGTGCGGTCACCTCTGTTTGGCTCATCATGCCGCTACGCATTTGCATGGTTTGGGTGAGATCTCGGCCACTAGGAGCCGCACAGACTGCCATATACCCACCAGCATCGCTCTTGCCATGCTCCGTTATGCGCAAAAGCGCTGGATGATTGATGGCATGCACGCGTTCGAAGATGGTCGCCAGCGTGTCACTCGCTTGTGCCCATTCTGCGACATAGACCAAATTGCCGCCCTGGTCATCTCGACAGTATGAGATGACGACGTCGGCTTGTTCGTTTACAGCATAAATCACACGGTAACGACCGTGGATGATGCGCTCAGGAAGCGACATCTTGTACCTCGTTTGATTTCATTGGCATGACTGCGCACCAGTCAGCCACTAGATTGTTCCGTTCTGTCGCGCACTGTCAATGCGTGCGACGGTCCGGCGTGCGCTACGAATCGAACCCTCAATAGAGGCCATGAACTCCTGTTGGGTGTAATCCCCAGTCAAAAAGAAATTGGGAATCGGTGTGGCTTGATCGGGTCTGTATTTCTCCACACCCGGTCGTGCCGCATAGACGGAATTAGGAATGCGGATGACGTGCGACTTGCGCAAGTTGTTCATCGTGGCCGCCGGATGAAGTGTGGTGAACTCGTTCATGACCGACGCGATAATCTCTTCGTCCGAACGACGAATAAGCTCCTCGGCGGGTGCCACGACTAACTCGATGATTGACCCCTCGCCCTTGTGGTAGTCAGGTGCAACCCGCGCCAAATCGGCGTAGACGCTGATATGTGTCCCTGCGCTGAATATCAAATTGTCAACGTCAGTGACCATGTTGTCGAAATATAACTGCACCGTAATGACGGGTTGTCCCTTGAGATACTTGAGGTTGTCGAGCACGGCAAATTCACGCATCGAATCGCTCATCACCTTGCGCAAACTATGCACAGGCATGGCCGAAATCACGATGTCTGCGGTCAGTTCACTGCCGTCTTCAAGTCGCACACCGGTCACCCGATTGTTGGCTTTGTCGTGCACGATTTCGCAGACTTTGCTGTTAAAGCGAATCTCCACGCCTCGCTCACGTAACATCTTCATCAAAGGTACCCATAAACGCTCGTGAGGTGACCCTTTTACGAGACCCATCTTTGGTGCGTCGGTCTCTTTGGCAAAATGCAACAGTGCGGTCAACACCAACTT
>VGPG01000076.1 GCA_016875555.1 Chloroflexota bacterium
TGTGCTTGCCTGGCATATGCGTGTCTCTGACACTGTCACCCTCGCACTTAGTCCCGATGAACACCTTGATGTACACCATCAGGCGTATGCTGATCATCTCGCCAATCTTCTCTGTGGTACACAACAAGTAATTTATTATGACAACCAAACGTTCACCTCATGGCATGCATCGCCATCAGTTATTCTTTCGGGATCATTTAACCCACTTCACGATGGGCATCGAGCGCTCCTTCACACCGCTATGAATATGACCGGGCTGCCGGGGTATTTTGAATTGAGCGTTACCAACGTTGATAAGCCGACGATTCCGTATCAAGTCATTCGCCAACGCGCCGCACAATTCACCACCCCGACACTTCTGCTGAGTCGTGCACCACGCTTCATCGATAAGGCACAACTCATGCCCGGTGCCACCTTTGTACTCGGCTACGACACGGCAATCCGCCTGCTCGACCGCAAATATTACGTTGACGGGGACATTGACGACATGTTTGCCCACATAGCAAACGCAGGATGTCGTTTTTTGGTCGCAGGCAGACGCATGGAAGGCCAACCCTTCCAGCTATTCGACATCGCAAGCGTGCCGTCCAAATGGCGCCATTTGTTTGAGATTCTTGATGAAGCAACATTTCGCTATGACATCTCGTCAAGCCAAATTCGTCAAGGCCGATTCTTACCACGCACATAACATGCGATTTTTTTCCATCCCAAAGCCATCTACTCCCGTCACTACATACGGTGAAACGATAGTGCATTTCTGTACAAAAATCCCCCCATTTTTGACAAAATATGAGTATACTACCTGTATATAATTTCGTGTTCATTTCGATAACATTTCATGGACGAAACCTTTTCGCACGAGTTGGAACGGCTCGCTGACGAGCAGCTGCATGACGATAACAGTACACACCGCCATCACCGGTGTGAACGCGTGTGTGATATTGCGGCGGCCGGCGGCATCGCAGAACCAGCCGACTACTACCATGCTGCCATCGTCCTGCTCTACGGTGAAACAGTCGAAGAGTTTGCCACGGCACTCTACTTTGCCCGGACTGCCACCCAACGAAGCGATCATCGGGCCTGGGCCGTCGTCGCAGCCAGCTGGGACCGCCTGCTCATCGCCAAACGCCAACCACAACGCTTCGGCACACAGTTCATCCGCATCAACGGCTGCTGGAGCCTCGGTGAGATTGACCCGAGTGTCAATGATGCCGAACGCGCCTTGTACGGGGTGCCTCCGCTCTGGGTCCAAATAAAAAGCGCCGCTGCCATGCAGCGGCGCGAAAATCCTCAGTAACTTACTCGCTGTCGCTCAGATCTTCGCGTAAGATATATCCCACACCGCGCACCGTATGGATTAAACGCGACTCACCGTGTGACTCAAGCTTTTGACGCAAATAGCGCACATATACCTCGATGATGTTACTCTCGCCACCAAAGTCGTATCCCCACACACGATCATAAATGATGTCACGTGTGAGTACTTGCTGTGGATGACGCATGAACAATTCGAGCAACTCGTACTCCTTGGCCGTCAACTCTACCCGCCGTCCGTTCATCGTCGTTTCGTGGGCTGCAGTGTCCATTTGCAGATTGTTGTAGCGCAATATATTGCCCGTACTGCGCCCTTGCACCCGACGCAACTGCGCCTTGATACGGGCCAACAACTCTTCGAAGGCAAATGGCTTGACCAAGTAATCGTCGGCGCCCACCTCAAGCCCCTGCACGCGATCAGGCACTGCGTCACGCGCTGTCAACATGATAATCGGCACATCTGAGGCAGAACGGATGCGCCGTGCCACCTCAAACCCGTCGATTTTGGGCAACATCACATCGAGCACAATCACATCGGGTGGACGCTCACGGGCGGCAATCAGGGCAGCCTGCCCGTCAGCTGCCGTCTCAACCACATACCCTTCGAAACTAAGACCACGCCGCAAATACCCAGCAATCTCTGCTTCGTCTTCGACAACCAATATGCGTTGTTGTGACATACGTACAACCCCTTTCTATGGCATCCAAACCGCAAATACGCCGCGCCCGAAAGGCACTACTGCACTCCCCGCTGCTGGTTGGCCTTGCACAACGGTGTCCGTTGCCATCAGTAACCATAACCCATCAGCGCTCCACGGTGACAGCGCATACGCATCAAAATACCGAATATACCCGATGTACATGTCACTCGGCACGAACGACGCCAGAATTTGGCGTTGGCCACTCTCGACGTCAAGCATGTGCCACTCGGCTTGCCCATCATCGAGCCCAACAAGCACGGCAATGCGTCGTGCATCGGGCGACCAAAACGCCGCAATCGGCTGCGTATCAGCGAGTGTGACTAACTGTTGATTGCGCCAAATGCGCAAGACCCGTGTATCAACGGTGGCCGCAATATACGCCAACGCATCGCCTTGAGGTGCATGCATCAGCCGCACCGTGGCTTGACCTTCGTCAGCGATAATTTGACTCCGTCCATCCAAAAATTGTTGCGTAATCACGGCGCGCGGCACATCATTCGGATTGCCGAGTGGTTGTGGATCTGCCACGTAGTAGTACCCGTCGCCCCGATTATTCCATTGAGGTGCTTGAAAGTTCGCTGGATCGTTACTAATTACCGTTACCGTATCACGCACCACATCATAGGTCAAAATCATCCCGCCCACACGCCCTATGCCACCCGCATGCAATAGAAGTACCTGACTGTCCGGGCGCCAATCCATGTACGAAGGCGCACCGCGCGCTACTTGCGCTAAGGGGGTTGACCCATCGCGGCGTGCTACATAGGTGATATTACCGCCATCCACCAAAAACGCAATATACTGACTGTTCGGCGACCAGATGAATGCTAGCGGCACACTACCTGGCTGCGCATACACGTCAACCATATCTCCGGTTGCGATACGCACAACGCTTAACGCAATTGTCGTATCTGTCACTCGGGCAAATGCAACATATGCACCATCCGGCGACACCACGGGCAAGCCGTATCCATCTGGGAGTGCATCGTTGCGTAGTGTAACCACGGTGCCATTACGATGCAGTTCAAGGGTCCCATCTGCCGTCACACCCACCCAATCCGGGATTAGCTTTGGCGTTGCACGGAGTTGCATGTCACCTGCAGAGTTTCGCATGGTGGTCCACACAAGCGTACCAACCACCGCAATACTCACGCTCATTACCACAATCAACACAACCAACAGGCGTTGCACCACGACAGTCCTCTCTCAACACTCCATTACACACAGTATAGTGCGTCAAAATGGGAATACGATGAATAGCATGGTATAACCATAGTGGGTTTAGCTACGAAAGTGACACAATCATGCAACCAGTAATCGCTCATGAATACGGCGAGGGTGCACCACTCCTGCTCCTTCACGCCTTCCCACTCAATCACCATATGTGGCAACCACAACTCGCAGTGTTCGGTCATCGGTACCACGTCCTCGCGGTCGATTACGCCGGATTCGGCTCGTCATATTGGGCTCCTACCACACCCGCCGACGTCACGCACATTGACGACCTAGCTCGCCACATCATTACCATGCTCGATGAATATCGCATCGAATCCATCGCCGTGGCAGGACTCTCGATGGGCGGCTATCTTGCACTCGCACTGTGGCGAATTGCACCCGACCGCATCAACCGCCTCGCGCTCTGCAACACCCGCGCGGCTGCCGATGATCACGCCACAAAGGCTGCGCGCGGCCGTAACGCCGCCATAGCCCTAGAACAAGGTCCTGAGGCGATTGCAGATATCATGCTCCCACGCCTACTCTCAGAATATACGGGTAATGGAATCAAACGTCTTGTGCGCGATATGGCCGCCTCTGCACCACCTCGTACCATCGCCAATGCCCTGTTGATGATGCGCGAACGCCCCGACGCCACACCCCTGCTGCCCCACATCACCGTGCCAACGCTCGTCATCGGCGCAACGCATGACCCCATCATCTCTGCTGACGAAAGTCGGGCCATGGCCGAGCTCATCCCCAACGCCCACGCCCTGATCATTGACGACGTCGGTCATCTGAGCAACCTGGAACGTCCTGATTTGTTTAATGCGGCCATCATCAACTGGATGCAACGCGATATCTAAGAAGACAACACACAGTGCACGCATGGAAGTGCACCGTGTGTTTGCACGTAGATCGGACGCCTGATTATCCATCACGCCCCAAATGTGCGGCACATCGGCAGATGCTAATTGTGCGCCGGTCATACGATACGCTACACGGATGCACCCGGTACAAGCGTCCCCGTCAGCACCGCAGATTGGGGTGGTTGACCATGAAGCGTTGCCGCCAAAAAGTGAATGGCACGCGCACCTAGCTCATTGGCGGGTAGTTTGATATGTGTCAACGCTGGATACAGCATTTCTGCGAGTGCTGAACCACCAATAGACGTTACAGCAATCTGCTCCGGAATCCGCCGTTGGAACTTGTGTGCGCACTGATACACGGCAGCCGCGAGCACATCATCATCACAACAAAAAAGCGTCGATTGTCGATCCGATTCACTCACAAGTGGTTCAATCATGCGTACCACCTGTGCAAAATCGCGTGGTACGCGAATTTGGCGACATTCCAAATACACGTATTTATTGCCAAATCCGGCGAATGCTTCACGCCGCATCGCAAATGTCGAATCGGGTAAATCCACGCTCACATGCACGATACGTTGATGCCGTTTGAGTACATGCAACAACACCGTATGCATGGCCTGGTTCACCGCAAACTCCACCGATGACACCCCCGGAACGCGATGTTCCATGGTCACAATTCGATGTGCATATGATTTGGTGAGCGCGGGACTCATCGGTTGCCACAACACAAAACCATCAACAGCACGTTCAGACAAGTGTTGTACCACCACATCTTGTGTCTTTTGGGTAGAACGGCATTGCACCAACGACAAGCTATATCCGGCCGCATGTGCCGCTGATTCTGCACCGTGATAGACGTCACCGAAGAATGGACTATCAACCGCGGGAACCACGAGTGCAAGCACCTGTGATTGACCAGTGCGCAATGTGCGCGCAAGCCGGTTGGGCACATACCCCATGGCTTGCGCCTCAGCGCGAATTTTGTCGGCCAGTGCCGGTGCTACACGCTTTTCGCTCTGCCCGTTCAATACCAACGAAACAGTGGCGCGTGAAACACCTAATCGATCGGCGATATCTTGATGTGTCACATTATTCGCCATCAACATCCTCGATCAAGGTGGCAAAGAGGTCATCATACGTTTCAGCCCGACGAATCAGGCGAAATTGGCGATCCGACGTGTGTAGTACCTCGCCACACCGCAATTTACCATTGTAGTTAAACCCCATCGCTCGCCCATGTGCTCCGGTGTCGTGAATGACCATCACATCACCGGGGTGCACACTGGGCAGTTGCCGATGAACTGCGAATTTATCGTTGTTCTCACATAACGACCCGACCACGTCGTAATGCTCGTCACTTGCCGTGCCCGGTTTGCCGAGCACACTGATGTGGTGATACGCACCGTACATCCCAGGTCGCATCAAGTCGGCCATCGATGCATCAACACCCACATAATGGCGATAGGTGCTTTTGGCATGACGCACCGCCGTGACGAGCATCCCCGCAGGACCCGTGATGACCCGACCACACTCCAAAAACACACGCGGTGCGGCCATGCCACTCGCCACAATGTGCTGCCGAAACGCACGTTCCACGCCCGCACCAACCCGATCGATGTCGACCGGCGTTTCTTCTGGGCGATACGGAATACCAATGCCACCACCCAGATTGATGTATTCGAACGAAATCCCGAGTTCACGGTGGATTTCAGCCGCCAATTGGAAGAGCATATCCGCCGTCGTCACAAAATAATCGGCGTTACGCTCATTCGACGCTATCATGGTGTGTAGCCCAAACCGCGTGACACCGTGTGCGCGCGCCAGCGCATATCCATCAATGAGCTGCGCTTTGGTCGCACCAAACTTCGCTTCGGCCGGACGGCCTATGATGGCGTTCCCTTCACGTTCAGCTCCGGGGTTATAACGAAACGACACTAATTCAGGTAGTGCCACATCGTGTGCGAGTAAGTAGTCCAGATGCCCGACATCGTCGAAGTTGATGTGCGCACCTAATTTCAACGCAAAGCGGTATTCGTCGATTGGCGTGTTGTTCGAGGTGAACATGATGTCGTCGCCGCGTAATCCCATGCGACCGGCCATGAGTAACTCGGCAAATGAGCTACAGTCGAGCCCACACCCTTCTTCGGTGACGATGCGTAAAATCGCAGGATTCGGCGTGGCTTTGACCGCAAAATAATTGCGAAACCCTGGCGCCCACGAAAATGCGTGTGCGAGTTGCCACACAGATTGACGAATGCGGTGTTCATCATACAAATGGAATGGTGTTTTGAACTGCTGTGTTGCGGCAACGATCAATGCCTCGTCTACTGGCAGTGGTTTATGTGCTGACATGATTACACACCTTTGTATAAATCCTTAAACAGCTGGTGGTACTACTCTATCATCTTCGGCGTCAAGTGGCAACGTGGTGAACTCACTTGCAAGCGGAACTGGTGAATTTGGCAGCGTTGATGGATGGGTAAAGCCTTCGCCCATGACCTCAAGTGCCTCACCAATGATCACAAATGCCTTCGGATCATGTGTCGTTACGATAGACTTGATGACACCAACCTCACTCCGTGCCACTGCACACACTAGTATCTGGCGCTTACGATGCGTGTAACCACCACGCCCTTCGAGGAGTGTGACACCGCGGCCAAGCTCCGCAAAGACATCGCGCACAATCGCATCAGGCGCATTCGTGATGATGAACAATTGCCGGGAGCCTTTGCCGGCTGCCAGGGTAGCATCAATGACACGCGTAGCAATGAAAGCCACAATTAGGGCATATAACGCCTTCTCAGGCCCGTACAAGAAGAAGGCACCCACATATATCGCCACGTCAAGCATCAAGATGACACGCCCCGGGGCTACACCATAACGACGCTCCACAATCCGCGCGATGATGTCTGTGCCACCAGTAGTACCACCGACACGTAACACCAATCCCATGCCGATCCCATCAAGTAGTCCGCCGTAAATGCTGTAGAGCAACGGGTCATCGGTCACAATCGGCATAAACGGTGCAATGTAGTCAATCCCGAACGCCAGTAACACGGTGGCATAGATGGTGCGAAGTGCGAATTTAAGCCCACCAAGCATGCGAAACCCGAATATAAACAGTGGGATGTTGAATGCGATAATCAACCATCCAATCGGGAGCGCCATCATCGAATTCAGCATGATGGCAATCCCCGTGATACCACCTGCTACGACTTCATTGGGAACCAAAAACGAACGGGCTGCCGTTGCCGATAGCAATGCACCCACCGTAATCACACCATAATCACGAATCGCTCGCCACACCTGTTGTCGCATTCCGTACACTCCACCGCTGACGCTCTCAATCTATTGTAGTGGAAAGCGTCTTGCACAGCGAAAAAAACCATCCCGTCGTACCCATTTGTACGACGGGATGGTTGCTACGCAGTCATGCGTGTTAGTTGAGGTTGTCTGGTGTCACCTGTGGCTTGTGGCGGCGCAACTTGATGTCCATGGCTGCCATCATGGTCTCGGTGTCCAAAGAAGAAGCCTCGGCTTGCACTTGCAAACGCGTGTGGCTCCGCTCAATCCCCATGGCACGCAACATCTGCTCGGCTTCGGGGATTTGTGTCATGACTTCGTCGCTGTACGACTGTTCTACGTGTGTGTGATCCATTGGGTGGCCTCCTTGCCATTCAATGTTTTCGAACCCATTTGTATAGTATTGTACATTTCATATAAATGCAAGCTTTTTCATTTGTACATTTTGTACAAATATGCACATCTACAGGGATTATAAAGGGTCGTTTGGTGCAAATCGCTCACGAGCCTGAGCCGTTCCAGGGCACAAACGCCTGATGGAAGTGCACAATTCTCATACCACCTAGTAGGATTCAAATCGGCACAAGAGCGGCTGAATGGCCTGCAATTACGCGACCGTATATTTGCTGAAAAGCCATTATCATGCTAGGATAGCTCGGCAAAAGGGATAATTGGGAGTAACGCAGATGAGCATTCTCGTCGACCGTAACACACGGTTAGTTGTACAAGGAATCACCGGTCGCGAAGGTGAGTTCCACACGCGCCAAATGGTTGCATACGGCACAAATGTTGTTGCTGGTGTCACTCCTGGCCGTGCAGGGCAGACGGCAATTGACGGCAAAGTACCCATCTTCAACACCGTCGCCGATGCCGTAAAGGCGACTGGCGCCAACACGTCAATCATCTACGTGCCAGCTGCATTTGCGCCGGATGCCATCCGTGAGGCGGCTGCAGCCGGTATCACCCTGATTCTCTGTATCACTGAGGGCATTCCAGCAAACGACATGGTGAGCACCTATGCCTACGTCAAAGAATGCGGGGCGCGACTGATTGGACCGAATTGTCCCGGTCTATTAACGCCCGGACAAGCCAAAGTCGGCATCATCCCCGGTAACATTGCGATTCCCGGACCCGTCGGAATCGTCTCAAAGAGCGGCACGTTGACCTACGAGGCCGTTGACGCACTAACCCGCATCGGCCTCGGCCAGAGTTCGATTGTTGGCATTGGTGGTGATCCGATTATTGGGACCAATTACATTGACGTCCTTGAGCAATTCCAAAACGATCCTGAGACCAAGGCCATCGTCTTAATCGGTGAAATCGGCGGTACTGCCGAGCAAGATGCGGCACGATTCATCGGCAAGTATGTCACCAAACCCGTCGTCGGATTCATTGCAGGGCGAACTGCGCCTGAGGGCAAACGCATGGGACACGCCGGTGCTATCATCTCGGGTGGTGAAGGTACCGCCCAAGAGAAGATCGAAGCCTTGCAGGCAGTCGGTGTACATGTCGCCGAGTTACCCACTGATATTGCACGCCTAGTCAAAGAGGCGATGAGTAAGTAGCTTTGTGCATAAGACGGGCGGCGATGTGTCACAACACATCGCCGCTTTTGTATCGAAAAAGGAGGACGTGCATGGCCCGCTATCACTACTACGAGGATTACCCGCCTGATCTACAGATGACCACTCCGGCACGTACCATAGGTGAAACAGAAGTCAGCATGTTCGCCATGCTCACCGGTGACTTCAATCGGCTCCATACCGATGCTGAATACATGAAAGACTCGCCATTCGGCGAACGCATCGCACACGGACTGCTCGGGCTCTCCATCGTGAACGGCCTCAAGTACCGCACCGACCTTGACCCTGACGGAATTATCGCTTTTTTAGGGCTACAATGGAGCTTCACCGCACCAATTCGTTTTGGCGACACCATTCATGCGGTACTCCGTATGGCGAGCCAGCGTACGACCAAGCATCCCGAACGCGGCATCATCACATTTGGGGTCAATGTCATTAACCAGCATGCAGATGTAGTTCAACAGGGTGAGATGACGATGATGGTCAAACGCCGTCCTGTCGAATAAGCACAGCAACACAAACGGGGCGGTACACTGTAGATGCCGTGCACCGCCCCGTTGTCGTGTCGTTACTCGAGATACCCTTGAAGGCGCGCACCAAACTGCGGCGAACGCAGCAGGCGCAGTGCATCGGCTTCGATTTGACGGGTGCGTTCGCGCGTGATGCCGAAGGCTACGCCCACCTCTTCGAGGGTACGGCGCCGACCATCATTAAGGCCATACCGCATCATCAAAATGGAGCGTTCACGCTCAGGTAACTCGCTCAACGCCGATGCTACGTCTTTTTGGAGCATGTGACGCGTTGCAATGTCGATGGGCGTATCGCTGATTTCGTCGGCTAACAGCTCACCAATATGCCCCTCACCATCGTTATTGATGGGCTGCTCAAGTGAAATAGGCTGAGCTGACGCTTGGAGCAAACGGCGCACCTTGCGATCCGAGATACCGAGCTCTGCTGCGACTTCTTCGGGTGTTGGCTCACGTGAAAGTCCTTGTTCGAGCATACGCGTGGCACGGCGCATCTGACCAATGGCGTCACTCAGGTGAACTGGCAGACGAATTAACCGGCTCTGCTCGGCGATGGCACGCGTCACGGCTTGACGAATCCACCATGTTGCATAGGTCGAGAAGCGATTCTTGCGTAGGTAGTCAAACTTTTCGACGGCCCGCATCAGGCCAATATTCCCCTCTTGGACCAAATCCATGAACGAGAGTGGTCCACCGATGTACTTTTTGGCAACACTAACGACCAAGCGCAAATTTGCTTGGATGAGGCGACGTCGTGCCTCTTCGGCATCATCGATACGTCGTTTGAGCTGACGCTGCTCACGATCGGTCAAAAGCACCATGAGTCGGGCACTCTCAGGTAGCCCACCGAGCAACCAGCCAAGCAACACGTCAGGGGCATGCCCCTGTTGGACAAGTCGCAGATACAGCGGTGCAAACGGTGCAATACCCGTCATACTGGACATGGTCACCAGGCGCTCACGTTCGCGAAATAACTCGGCATTCTCGTCGAACTCGGGCACGACACGTGGCTCACGGAGTAAGAGGTGGTGTTGACTTGCGATGACCAGCACGTCGAGGACTTCGGTAAGCGTGCATCCACGCGCAATACACTGCGCATACCAGGTCGAGACGTCTAGGGCACCTGGTACATGGAGGACCCACTCGTGTGTGTGCGTTGCTGACGGCGTGTCTGCATGTGCATCGAGGCGGAGCACAATTTCACGAGCGCAGATGCCTGCCTCCATGCGTTGTGCCAAATCGATTTCTTGCGCACCGTTCAGTAACGGTACCTGGCCGATTTCACGCAGGTACATCTGCACGGAATCTTCTACAATGTCGTCTTTGCGCAGATCATCGTTGACAATCTCTTCAGCGACTTCATCTGTCCACTGTGCGTCGGGGCCACTTATCATATCGAGTTCGTCGGATATCGGTTTGATTGACATTTTTGCAACTCACATTCTGTGCTAAGCAAATCGCGCGCACAATTCATGTGCATCTATGGTTGATACGATTATGGTCAATCTCTGGATGTGTGGACGACCACCGTAGCGGCCTATGACAGATGAGGAAATGATGAAAAACCCCTGCAACACATGCATCCGTGTTGCAGGGGTCTCATTCGAATGAGCGGTTACGCGTTATGAGCGACGGCGCAAAATCGTCTCACCGATGGTGCGGAATGCCGCATACACAGTAGGCGAGGCGTGTACTTCGATGTGTGCCAATCCGCGTGCCACACACTGCTCAGCAGCAACATAGGCGTGCTCGATGCCACCAGCGGCGGTAATTGCGGCGATCACCGATGGCACGTGCTCAGCAGCGATCGGTCCACTCAGTATTCGCCGTAACAGCGGATCCGCAGATTGTTGCGCGGCCAACAACAGCGGTAGCGTGATGGTACCCTCACGTAAATCGTTGCCGGCTGGCTTACCTAACACGGCTTCGCTCTCGGTCATATCTAAGATGTCGTCAATTATCTGGAAGGCCAAGCCCA
>VGPG01000077.1 GCA_016875555.1 Chloroflexota bacterium
CGCCTGGCGTACACACCGAGCGCTACACGGCGGTGGTATGATTGTGGCCGTGCCGCCCCCGGCAGATGTCGCCTTGCCCGCTGACCAGATTGAGCAGTCGATTCAGGTGGCGCTGGCACACGCAGCTGCCGCAGGCATACGCGGCCAAGCAGTGACGCCGTTTTTGTTAAGTGCCGTGGCCAAAGCCACCAGTGGCGAGAGTATGCGCACCAATATGGCGCTCCTCGCAAATAACGCTCGCATTGCAGCGGCCATAGCTGTTGCACTTCATCACATCATCTGAGGAGTATCATGTCACCCAAAAACACCAAACCAACCAAAACCACCAAGCCCGCTCCTGCGAAGAAGCCTGTTGATCACACCGTCGCCATGGACACATCAACCATCAGTCGATCGACCGGCAACAAAGTACCACCAAAGCGCAAAACGCCCATCAACTTGCCCCTTTATGCCGGTGTGGTTGCGGTGATTGCCCTGGTTGTCGGGCTCATCTACACGCGCACCACCGATCGCGGGTTACCGAGTGAAACCCAAAAAATCCCAGATTCGGGTCCGAGTCTGCACCTCGAAAGCGTGGATAGCCCGCTCCCTGCACCGTTTACCTCAAATCCACCGACATCCGGCTGGCACGTCGGCAACCAGACCGCGCCATGGGGCATCCAGAAGACGCCGATTGACGACAAAATCACGGTACACAACCTCGAACACGGTGGCATCATCGTCCACTACAAAACATCACTTGACGTGAACTCCGTCTCTGAACTAGAGCTGTTGGCGCGCGATTTACAGCGGAGCAATCCATGCTTGATTTTGATGCCACGTGCGGACGACCAGATGCCTGCACCGGTGGTGATCACTGCGTGGAACCACATGCTTGAGCTCCAGAGTGTGGACAGCGAGAAAATCACTGATTTCTTCAATGCGCTCGTCGGCCGCGGTCCTGAGACCGTCTGTCGCCCCATGTAGTTCGATATCACACACATCAAAGCGGCGCGGTCAATTGACCGCGCCGCTTTGGTATCTGCCGTGCTATTTGCCTGCCAAACCGCGCCACAGACGATTCATCGGGCGCAAGTCACCGAGCACGGTGCGTGCCGTGTTATAGCCGCTTGCCGCAAAGACACCACCACCAGGATGCATGCTCGCACCGGTCATGTATAAGCCCTTGATGGGCGTGCGGTAGTCAGCCAGCTCGGCAATCGGGCGATAGAAGAACATCTGGTCAAGCGACATCTCGACGTGCATGACGTTGCCCCGCACCAGCCCGTGCAAGTTCTCGAGATCAAGCGGCGTCTGAATGTAGCGGTCAATAATCTTGCCGCGCATGTTCGGCGCATACTTGTAGAGCACCTCCAGGATACTGTCAGCCACACGCTCACGCTCATTGACCCAGTCCATGCCGTTGGCTAGGGTATATGGGAAGTACTGCGCCCACAAGAAGACCGTGTGCTTGCCCGGTGGCGCCACCACCGGATCAATCGCCGAAAATGTCATGGCAATCACAGCCGGATCTTTCGATGGATACCCAAGCGAATAATCAGCATACGCTCGGCGTACATGATCCATTGAGGGGGCCAGCAACTGCAGGCCATGGTGGTTTTCGTGTGCGCGCCCACCCGATGGTGATGCCGTGTAATCGGGCAACTCCTCGGCGGCGCAGCGCACCGTCATACCAAAGCCGTTACCGACACGGATGTTGCGAATTTTGTGGGCCAAGTCAGTCGAAATATGATTCTCTCCGACCATCCCCAGCATTGTCGTTTGAATATGTGCATTCGAAATGACAATCGGTGCCGTATAGCGCATACCGTCTTGCGTCTCGACGCCTTCGACCCGATTCCCCTTAATCAGAATCTGCTTGACCGGTGCATTGAGCACCACCGTGCCTCCGGCTGACTGAAAGGAGCGTGACATGGCCTGCGTCAACATGCCACTGCCACCCTTAGGATGCATGGCGCCGCTGGTGTGCATCATGGCGTGCCAACCAAAGAAGTCGCCGGCGCCGATTTCGTCGGGTGGTGGCCCCGATTGGGCGGCCAGCCAGGTCAGCGCAGCCCGCATCGCCTCGGATTCGAACGTTTCGGTAATCAGCTGGCCATACGAGGTAAACAACCGACGCACCGTCTCGAGCGTGCTGGTGATATGGCGTACCTTGGCTTGCGCCTTGGCCATCGTACCAAATAACCCCATCACACTCGGCGGGTTCAAGAAGACATCGAACACTGCCTCGTTGATTGGCCCCCAGTAGTCGAGGAACTTGCGATACGCCTCAGCGTCACGCGGTGAGATACTAGCGATCGAATTGAAGGTGCGTTCTTTGTCGCGATAGAACGAAATCGAGCCCGACCCGTCGGGTTGTGGGTAGAACGCATACGGGTCCATATCGATATACTCGAGGCCGTGTTTTTCGAGCTCAAGATCGCGCACGACCGGGGTCAGATGAATCATGATATGTGCCGACGAGCCCACGTCAATTTTGTAGCCGGGGATGACCTCTTCGGTACAGACTGCCCCACCCACAATCCCACGACGCTCAAGCACCAAGACGCGCAAACCGGCACGAGCCAGGTACCCGGCCGATGTCAATCCGTTGTGCCCACTACCTACGATGATGACATCGTAATCGTACTTTGCCATGTCCATTACTCCAAAAACTGGCGCACACTATCGTGTGCAGGGACGATACTTACTCCTACGCACAACGTACCGGTTCGTATTGCACACAACGCCCTAGGTCAACTTGCCTAGAGCGTTGTTGAAAGAAAAGATGGTGCAAGTGGGAGGCGTTCTATCGGGGTTAGTCGTTGCTACCACCCCGCACAGCTTGTGCATAAATTTGGGTCGTCGACAACGACGCATGGCCCAGAAGTGCCTGCACGCGACGCAAATCGACACCACTGGTAATCATGTGCGTTGCAAATGAATGGCGCAACATGTGTGGCGTTAACTCGCTCACACCCAACTCGTCAGCATACTGCTTGAGAATCAACCAGAAGCCCTGACGTGTCAGACGACCACCGCGATGATTGACAAACAAGACATCTTCGGCACGTGCATTATCATGCACCAGCTGCCCGCGCGCCATATCAAGGTACTCCTCGACGGCGGTAACCGCTGATTCGCTGAGTGGAATCATGCGCACTTTCTTGGCCTTACCGACGCAGTGCACCACTTTGGTTTTGAGGTTAACGTCACCAATATTCAGACCGACCAATTCGCTGACGCGCATACCCGTGGCATAGAGCACTTCGAACATGGCGCGATCACGCATGCGATCGGCAGTACGTGAGCGAAGTGGTAATTCCATCAACTCGTCGACCTGCACGGGAGTCAACGCACGTGGCACTTCACGTTCAACACGTGGCGACTCAATGGCGGTGGTCGGATCGGTTTTGACGGCTTGGACCGAGGTCAAATAGGCATAAAACGACTTCACAGCGGCAGTACGACGTGCCACCGTGGCGTTCGAGTATTTTCGTTCACGCAGAAAGAGCATAAACGCAAGCACATCTTCTCGGCTCGCAGCGACGACGGTCTGAACGCTTCGCTCGCGCAAAAATACAAGGTACTGCTCCAAGTCGGTACGATACGCCGATACAGTATTGGCAGTCAGGGCGCGCTCCTGCATCAAATATGCAATGAACTGCTCTACATGCTCATTCATCGTGTACCCTCCTCTTTTCTATCACTATCACAACTGTACTGAGGTAGCATCTTCGTCGGCACGTTCACGCGTAGACCCAATCGAAAAGTACTTGGCCTCGGGGTGGTGCACCACGATGGCCGCCGTGCTCTGCTCGGGCATGAGTTGATACGCCTCGGTCAACGTCACGCCGATACGATCTGTGGGCAAAATGCTGAACAACTTGACATGCTCATCCAAGTCCGGACAGGCTGGATATCCCCACGAGTAGCGCCGCCCTTGCTCGCCACCAAGCCCCAGGCTTTGACGTATCAACCGATTGGTGTACTCGGCCAACGCCTCGGCAAGTGACACGCCCAACCCGTGGATGAAGTATGAACGACTGTAATCGCCCTGCTTCTGCAACTCCTCGGTCAAATCGTCTACCTTGGTGCCCATCGTCACTACCTGCAACGCCACCACGTCGTACTCGCCTGACTCCACCGAACGGTAGTAGTCGGCGATGCACAACCGCTCGCGCTCCGGTTGCCGTGGGAAGAAGAAGCGCGTCAGCACCTTGCTCCGGTCAGCCGGATCATACACAATCAAATCCTGCCCCGACGACTGACACGGATAGTAACCGTACACCACCTTGGGCTCAAGCCAACCATCACGTTCGGCTTCGCGCACCAGGTCGCGCACCTTGATATCGAACTCAGCCTTGAGCTTCTCCCATTCTTCGCCTTTGGCGTTTTTAGCGCCCCACTGCAAGCGATAGAGCGCATTGCGATCGAGACAATTGACCACATCATCGAGCCGAATACGCGTCGCCACTTGCGCACCCCAGAACGGCGGTGTCGGCACCGGTGTATCGGTGCGCACCGCAGAACGCACACTAGCATCTTCGGCACGACCGTGCTGCGTCAGCGTCTGACGCCCACGCTCTTTTTCGTTTTTGGCGGCAATCGCCTCAGCCTGTACTTGCGCCACAAACGATGCACGCACCTGTGGGTCGCTCAAGCGGTCCATCGTCTCGAGCCCCTCAAAGGCGTCTTTGCAGTAGTAGACACCGGCATCGTATAACGTGTCATCGCTGACAAACGAGATGCGTTGGCCGTATTGACGGTTAATCGCAGCCCCACCGACCAACACTGGGTAGTTGAGACCACGCTTGTGGAGCTCTTGCACACACACGGGCATCTGCTTGGAGGTGCTGACCAGCAAGGCCGACAAACCGATGGCATCGGCACCGACCTCTTGGGCCTTCTCGATGATGGTGTTGACTGGCACCTGCTTGCCTAGGTCATAGACCGTATAGCCGTTATTTGAAAGAATCGTGTTGACTAGGTTTTTGCCGATGTCGTGGACGTCACCGTACACGGTGGCCAAGACCACCTTGCCCTTGCTGGTACCCTCGAGTCGGTCGAGGTACATCTCTAGGCGTGCCACGGCTTTTTTCATGACCTCGGCGCTCTGGAGCACAAACGGCAAAATCAACTGACCCGCACCGAACAAGTCACCCACCTGCTTCATGGCAGGCAACAGCACGTTATTGAGCACCTCGACCGCCTCAATACCTTGGGGCGACACGCCCTCGGCGTTTTTGGTGGAGGCTGTCACATCGCCTAACTCGAGATTATGCGTGGAAAGGCGGATTTGGACTGATTCGTCGATGTCCTGCTCAACGTCCTCTTTTTTGCGATGCAAAATCTTCCAATACAAGCGCTCATCGACGCTCATGCCGGCGGTGGGGTCACTGACCTCACGCTCATCGCTCTGGGCGTTTTCTTCGAAGTACTGAATAAAGCGCGCCAACGCATCTTCACGTCGGGCAAAAATCAGATCCTCACAAATCTCGATTTGCTCGCGCGGCAACTCGGCATACGGCGTCACGTGAGCCGGATTGATAATCGCGGTGTCGAGACCAGCCTCGCGGGCATGGAACAAGAAGACCGAGTTGAGCGCCGCACGCGCATGTGGTGCCACGCCGAAACTCAAGTTGCTCACACCCAAGGTGGTAAAACAGCCCGGGATGTGCTGTTTGACCAAGCGAATACCGTCGAGCGTCTCAACCGCAGCCCGACGCAACTCTTCTTGCCCAGTCGTAATCGGGAAGGTAAGCACGTCGAAGATCAAGGCCTCGGCTGGCACACCGAACTCATCTTTGGCGATTTGGGCGATGCGCTGGGCAATCTCGAGCTTGCGCTCAGCACTATGCGCCATGCCAGTCTCGTCGATGGTCATGGCGACCGTCGCAGCGCCGTAGCGGGCCACGAGGGGCATGATTTTGTCCATCTTCTCGCCGCGACCACCCTCAAGTGACACCGAGTTGACGATTGCACGCCCGGGGTAGCTACTCAAGGCAGCCTCGAGCACATCGGACTCCGTGGTATCAATCACGAGGGGCAATTCGACGTTCATGGTCAGCTTTTTGAGCAACGCGACCATCTGCTCGCGCTCGTCGCTACGCTCGGTCATGGCCACACACACGTCGAGCATGTGCGAGCCGCTATCGACCTGCTCACGGGCCACCTCGAGCACACCATCGTAGTCATCGTTGAGCAAAAGACGCTTGACCTTGCGGGATCCAAGCGTATTGACGCGCTCACCGATCATGGTCAACGTGCCGTCTTGTTGCAACGCAGCCGCCCGAATGCCCGACGAAACGCTGGGGATATACTCAATCTCACGCTCAACCGGTACCGGGGTGCCAATTTGCTCGCGCAACTTGGCGATGTGGGCCGGGCGTGTGCCACAGCAACCACCGACGACGCTCACGCCGTATTTGGTGACAAACTCACCGAGCGTCTGCGCAAACGGCGCCGGCTCCATGGGGAACACGGTGGCACCATCGACTTCAATCGGCAAGCCGGCATTGGGAATGCACGAAATCGGCTTGCGTGAGTGCGCCGTCAGATACTGAATGGCCTCGCGCATGTGCTCAGGGCCGGTGCTACAGTTGAGGCCAATCACATCGACCGGCATGGCCTCCATGGTGGCAATGTAGGCCGGGATATCAGTGCCCAACAGCATGCGCCCGCTCATGTCGAGGAAGATTTGGGCTTGCACGGCCACGTCGGGGCGATTCATGTCACGCTTGGCCCGGCGCAAACCGTCGAGGGCTGCTTTGACCTCAAGAATATCGACGCTGGTCTCAACCAACAAGACATCGACGCCACCCTCGATCAATGCCATGGCTTGCTCGCGGAAGGTGTCGCTGAGTTGGTCAAAGGTTACATCGCTCAAGGCCGGGTCGTTGGATGACGGCAGTTTGCCGGTGGGTCCAATTGAGCCGGCCACGTAGCGTGGGCGGCCGTCTTTGGCGGCGAATTCATCGGCGACGCTCCGGGCGAGCCGGGCTGCGGCCACGTTGATTTCGTGAGTACGCTCGCCGAGGCCCCATTCCTCAAGACGTGGGCGCGTGCTCTGGAAGGTGCAGGTCTCGAGCACATCAGAGCCAGCCTGCATGAACGATCGATGAATATTCCCGATAACGTCGGGGCGGGTGATAACAAGATAATCACGACTCCCAAACGTTTGTTCACCACCATAATCTTCGGCAGTCAAATCGTAGTCATCAATACTCGTACCCATTGCCCCGTCATAAATTAGCACGCGTGACTGAAGGGCCTCGAGATATGTCGGTCGGGTCATTACCATGTGCTTTCTAGTCGGCCATGTAGTAGGTCATAACCACACGTTATGTAATTACATCATCCTGTATAGCACGTTTATCGCTACTCTGTCAATTAAAACGCCAAACTATCAGGATAAAATGTGGATTCCGTCACCCCACACCTGCGCTGCCAGCGTGACTGCATGACTTGCCGCGCGGAGCGTTACATTGCCCTGCAAGACTGCATTTGGCACAAATGTGACATCACCCTCGACCGTCAAATATGTGCAATCGCGCATCTGGGGTACGCCCTCAGCAAAGCGCTGCTCAAAATCAGCAATCACCCGGTAATACCGCTGATCAAGCTGCACAACAGGCAATGGATCGTCATCAACAGGGATGAGATGATAAGCCTCGTTCAGACCAAAGCAATCTGAGCGCAACAGCAATAAATCTTGACAACTTTTGACTGGCATAAAGCGCGTACGTGGCACCGCAACTGCCTGCGCCCCTGCCACTAACCCGATTGCAGCCCCCATGGCGCTTTCGAGTTGAATCACGGCCGGGGATTGCGCATCGCGCACATCGACCGTTTTGCGGTTGACGATAATTGGTAACGGCAAAAAGCCACCGTGCTGCGCCAACAAATCGCGCATCGGGCGCAAGCGAATCCAGACGTTGTTGGTATTAAAAAACTGATGGCGGTCAATATCTTGGAACGCCGTCATGTCATCTGCTGGGCACTGGGCACTCTCACGCAACACAAACCGGCCATCGTGCGCTTGGGCGAGGTGGCCGCCCTTGCGGTCCGCCTCGGTACGCCGCGTCACTTCCATCAAAAACGGCACCTGATGTGTGGCGATATACCCTAGTATCGCTAGATCAAGCGTCGCACCAAGATTATCGATGTTGGCCGAGAAGAGATATTCGTACCCCGCATCAAGTAAGCGATCAAGTGTACCACTGCTCCAGAGCACCCGGTAGAGCTCACCATGACCCGGTGGGCACCATTCAAGCTCTGGTTGTGCTGGCCAATCTATCGGCATCAGCGTGTCGACGCGCACCTTGGGTACGCGCCCTTGGAGCATGTACTGACAATCGACATCGGCGTAGTGCGCCAGATGTGATTGCGTATCTGCATCAGTTGCAAAGCTATTCATAAACAGCAACGGGAGTTTGGTGCCGGTTTGGGCCATCAAGTGGCGATGCTGTTTGGCGACAATATCCAGGAACGTATCATCACCGCGGACGCGCAACAACGATTTGGCTTGCTCGAGCCCCATGCCGGTGCCAAGGCCACCATTGAGCCGGAGCACGACGGTTTTGGCAAGCGCAGATTGACCAGCACTCCGATAATCAGCCCAGTCGTCGACATGTGATAAGTGCACAATCGGGGTAATCGTTGATTCGGGCATCATGCCAGTCATACCACTGGCAAGTTGGGTGTAGGCATCAACAAACGCGGCAATCGCAGCGTGATCACAACCATCCTGGTGCATCTTTTTCGTGAATGAATCTACAGTACTCATGCAATCCTCTGCATCTTTGGCGTTGTGATGCAGTATACCATCAGACAATGACCCTTAGCATGATACCTGTCTGATGAGCGCACAACATCATGTATGCTATACAGACCAATCACCAATCTATATCACAGGAGCATTATGGCCACCTCTACGCGGCTCGGGTACATCTTTAGCATGGTTGCGGCAATTGTGTGGGCCGGCACAGGACCGGGCATCAAGTACTTGCTCGATACGCACAACGCATCTGGATTAGCAATTGCCCTCTGGCGCGATATATTCGTCACGGTGGCGCTTGGTGGCGTATTGGTGCTGTTCAATCGCCAGGTACTTAAGATCCCGCGCCACGACCTGATTCCGCTGATTATCCTCGGCATTTTTACCATTGGCATCTACCATGCGCTATGGATTTGGTCGGTAGGTCTCAACGGGGCATCAATTGCCGTCGTATTAATCTACTTGTTCCCCACATTTGTCACGATCGGTGCCCGTTTTTTCTATAACGAAGCATGGCGACTACCACAAATCATCAGTCTACTCCTCTCGTTCATCGGCCTCGTACTGCTGGTACGGCTCTACGATCTCGCCTACACGCAACTCAACTGGCTCGGGATTACGGTGGGGTTGAGTACGGCCATTTTGCAGGCCGGGTATGTGCTGTACAGTCAAAAAGCCGTGCGCAACATCAATCCGTGGGCCACGTTGACCGTGACCATGGCTAGCGGATCAATCGCACTCTTGGTAATGTTTGCCCTTGCGCCGCTGATCATCGGTGCGACCAATGCACCAAACATCGTGCAAATCGGCGACATGACGGCGTGGTTGGTGCTGCTCTTTTTGGCTGTTGGGCCGACGTTAGGTGGATATGGATTATTTAATCTGGCCTTGCGCCGTATTCCGGCCAGTGTGGGTGGGATTATTTTGGTGCTCGAGGCGCCGGTTGCCAGCGCGATTGCGATCCTCTTTTTGGGAGAAATTCTGACGACCACGCAGTTCATCGGGATGGGGTTGATTTTGCTCGCAATTGTGTTGCCAACCGTATGGAAAGGGAGAGCCTAGATGCGTATCAGTGACATGAATTGGATGCAGGTTGAGGCGTATTTGGCACACGATAACCGTGCCGTGTTGCCACTGGGCAGTACCGAACAACACGCCTATTTGAGCCTGAGCGTGGATAGTATTCTGGCCGAAAAGGTGGCAACCGATGCCGCAGAGCCGCTGGGTGTACCGGTCTTTCCGGTGGTGAGTTACGGCATGGCGCCCTACTTTCAAGCCTATCCAGGAACAATCACACTGCGCATCGAGACCTATATTCGCCTGGTACGTGACATTTTGGACAGCATGCGCAATAGTGGCTTTCGGCGGATTGTGATTGTCAACGGCCACGGCGGTAACAGTCCTGTCGATGGCTTGGTAACCGAGTGGATGGCCGATCACCCCGAGTGCCAAGTCAAGTTCCACAATTGGTGGCGTGCCCCACAGACGTGGGCCACGGTCAAGGCCACTGATCCGTTGAGTAGTCATGCCTCGTGGATGGAGAACTTCCCATGGACGCGCCTGCCAGGTATCGATATGCCCAACCACCAAAAAAACTTGCCTGACCGCACTGGGCAGGCCACACTGGTCGGGACACGGTTGCGTGAGGTATATCAAGAAGGCAACTTCGAGGGCTACTTTCAGCGCCCTGACGCCGAAATGCACGCCATCTGGGATGTGGCCGTGCGCGAAACGCGGGCACTCATCAGTGATGGCTGGGATAGCTAGAGGAGTCGACACATGCATATTACATTCGATGGACAAACCGTGATTGTGACGGGCGCCGCCCACGGATTCGGCCGGGCGATTAGCATCAATTTTGCGGCACGCGGCGCCCACGTCTGGGCCTGTGATGTGTTGGGTGACGAGCTAATCGAGACCCAACGGTTGTGTCAAGACGCCGGTGGTATCTGTCATGTGCGCACCGTCGATGTGACTGATGAGCAGCAGGTCAACGCCTTGGTGGCCGAGGCACTCAGCCACGCACCCACCGCGCAAATCGATGTACTCGTCAATAATGCGGGCGGGGTGCGTGGCCAAGTCGGCCAGCCACTCGAGCAGGTGACATTGGCGCAGTGGCATGCGATTATGGACGTCAACCTGACCGCGGCGTTTTTGTGTAGTCGGGCGGTTGTGCCCTCAATGAAAGCCTCGCGCCGTGGGCGCATCATCAACATCTCGAGTGGTGCCGGGCTCGGACCCAGCCTGACGGGGATTCAGGCATATGCGTCGGCCAAAGCCGGTCAAATCAACTTTACACGGCAATTGTGCCACGACCTCGGGCCGTTCAACATCACGGCCAACAACATTGCACCCGGGTTTGTCTTGTCGAATCCCAATACCCAGCGCCAATGGGAATCATACGGCGAGGCCGGCCAACAGGCCTTGGTGGCCAGCATTGCGCTCCAGCGCCTCGGCACACCTGATGATATTGCACATGCGGTGCTGTTTTTGGCATCGGAATACGCTGGGTGGATCAGCGGCCAGGTGTTGGCCGTGGATGGCGGGCGGTGATGTCCTGGTAATACATGGCCATCCGGGCGTTCCCATCCGGGCGTTCCCATCCATGGCGGTGATATGCGGGGTGGGTAATCATCGGATTCGCATCATCATCGGATTCGCATCATCATCGGATTCGCATCATCATCGGATTCGCATCATCATCGGATTCGCATCATCATCGG
>VGPG01000078.1 GCA_016875555.1 Chloroflexota bacterium
CGAGCCAGAATATCCATTATGTCGAATCACACTACTCACCTACCGACTTCGCCCGACACGGCCTTGAGATCGGCGAAATCACACGCGCTATACGGACAGGTCTTGACCGTGTCCCCGATATCACCTTCATGCTTATCGCCGATGTAGTACGTGATTCGCCGATCGAACGCGCGATGTGTACCGTAGAAACCGTTGCAGAACTCAAAGAATATGGTGTCATCGGCATCGGCCTTGGTGGATCTGAGCAAAGCCATCCACCAGCCCCATTTGCACCGGTCTTTGCACGCGCCCGCCAACTCGGCCTACGCACCACCGCACATGCCGGCGAAGCGGCCGGCGCCGAGAGTATCTGGGGCGCATTGCGTGACCTACAGGCCGAGCGCATCGGCCATGCTGCCCGTGCCAACGAAGACCCGGCCCTGGTCGAGTACCTGCGCACACACAACTCCCCGCTCGAGATGTGCCCCATCTCAAATTTGCGCACTGGTGTATACGACAGCGTTACACAGCACCCGGTGGCGGATTTTTTTGCACGTGGCATGCTGGTCACCATCAACACCGATGACCCCAAGATGTTTAATAACACGCTGGTTGACGAATACGCCCTGCTGATGGAGCACTTTGGGATGCACGAAGATCAGATTTGTGCGCTGATTGACAACGCTATCACGGCTAGTTGGCTCGATGATGCCGCCAAAGCACGTCTACTCCAAGAATTTCATACACATCCAGCCTGGCGCTAGCGCGTCTGGCCAATAAAGCGTTTGGCAAAACCGGCGGCGAGCGTCATGGCCGCCGCCACCGCATACATGACACCGATGCCGGCGTACTCAAGCACAGGCGCCAAGAGCCAGGCGCCCACCCCTATCCCCACATCGAAGGCCAGGTAGAAGGCAGCAGTCGCCTTGCCACGCGCCGCGATAGTATCGACATGGATAGCAATTAACGCAGGATGGAAGACGCCGCCACCACTCGCGGTGAGCGCTGCCGCCACCAACAACATCCAGAGTGAGTCGGCGACTGCAAAGCCAATCAACCCTGACGCCATCACGATTGCAGCCGGCAAAAGCACGCGCCGACGATCGGGCATATCGAGCAGACGTCCACTGAACAAGCGCGTCGCTATGATTGAAATGCCGTAGACGGTGTAGGCTAGGCCCAACTGCTCGATGCCACGCTTTTCGGCAAGCAACGGCAAATACTGAAAGTACGCCCCAAAGCCGACTCCAAAAAGTGCCGTTGTCACCATAGCTGGCCACAATGTGCGTGGGTAGGAAAAAACCTCGCGCCACGCAAACGGCGTATTCGTTAGCTCCTGGCGTGGGATGACCCACCAAATCAACAGACCAGCACCGACAGCCAGCATCCCACTGGCAGTAAACGCACCGCTCAAGCCAATACTCGGTAACATCGTCGTTACCACTGCCGGCACAATCGTAATTGCTACATTTGCGGCGGCACCGAATAGTGCCAAAAAGCGCCCGCGCTCGTGACTTTCGATGAGGGCAGAGACAAGTGCCGTCGATGCCGTCGTAAACGCCACATACCCTGCCGCTTGAAGCATGCGCAAGACAAACAATGCGGCTGGCTCTGCAGTCAACGGCACACCAAATCCACCAATGGCGAGTGCTACACTGCCAAACAAAATCACCGGTCTAAAGCCGTAGCGATCGCTAATATACCCTGCAAACGGTCGGCCTATCAACGAGGCCACACCAAATGCACCCATGATGACGCCGATTTGCCAATCGGGCAGCCCCATCTCAGTCATATAAAGCGGGAGCGGCACAATCAGGCTATAAAACGCCGCAAAAAAGCTGACTGCGGCGACAAATGCCGCCCAAAACGACCTTCGCGATGCGTCCATCAATATCTCCAAACACTGATAGTGAATGAAGGTATGATAGTGGATAAATTGATACATGCCTATGGGCATTTTCACTCAAAATCTCGATACAATTTCGGTTATTTTGAATGCTGTCTCGTTCATCAACCCATACCGGTGTGCAGTCTCCTCGTGGTATGTTCATACCTCAAGCGATTGCACGACCTGCTCCCTACACGTTGATCTATCCTCATCGTGCCTTTGGGTCGCAGGCCATTGAGTAAGAGATGCATAACACACCATACAAAAATAGGGTATACTTTAGTAACTTTATTAAGTAACGGAGGTTTGACATGACCACAGTCGTCGATCAAATTCAGGCATGGCGTGACGAACAAGAGCGCAATTTGCGCGCTGACGATAGTTGGCTGACGCTGGCTGGGTTGTTTTGGTTGAACGAGGGTGATAATACGTTTGGGAGTGGCGATAATCAACACCTCGTCTTCCCATTCGGGTCATGTGGCGCACATGTCGGTACATTGATTCGCCATGGTGAGAAAGTCATCTTGAAGGTAGCTACCGGCGCTGAGGTCAGCGTCAACGGCCAGACAGTCACAGAGGCACCACTAACGGCTGATGGCGACGGCAAGAATCAGCCCGATGTCGTGCGTCATGGATCGTTAAGCTTCTTTGTGATTACACGCGGCCATCGCGTTGGCATCCGCTTGCGCGACACAAACAGCCCCGTGCGACGCGACTTTGCCGGTCGTGTGTGGTTCGACTACAATCCTGCATACATCGTGGAGGCGGCATTTACGCCGTACGAGGCAGGCAAGACCATCCCAATTCTCAATATTTTGGGAGATGTGACCGACACCCCATCACCCGGGTTTGTCACTTTTAGCATCAATGGCCAGACCTGCACACTCGACGCCACGGCTGCGGGGAGCGGATTGTTCTTCAACTTCCGCGATAAGACCTGCGGCAAAGAAAGCTATGGTGCAGGGCGATTTTTGATGGCTGGCGCACCCGTCGATGGCAAGGTGACGATTGATTTCAACCGAGCAGTCAATCCACCGTGTGCATTTACGATTTATGCAACGTGTCCAGTTGCGCCACTACAAAACCACCTGCAGATTGCCATCCCAGCCGGCGAAAAGTACGCCGGTGAGCAACATTAATTCAATCTATATACCTCGGTAGATACGTATCCATCACAAGACGCACACACCGGTTGTACATCTGTACAACCGGTTTTGATAGGAATTCATTATGTCGCTAGAGCTCTATACACACCGCTTCGTCCCAGCTACTGCGCCTGGTTTGCCAACCATGCTTGCCCTACACGGCACAGGCGGTAACGAGCATGACCTAGTTGGCCTAACCCAAACGATTGCCCCAGGTTGCGCCATCATCAGCCCACGTGGCAACGTGAGCGAACGCGGCATGCCACGATTTTTTAGGCGCTTCGCTGAAGGGGTATTTGATCTCGAGGATGTGCAACGCCGTGCCGGTGAACTGGCTGAATTTGTGGCTTCGGCGGCAACTGAGTACCAGTTTGATGCCAAAAACATCTATGCACTTGGGTATTCGAATGGCGCAAACGTGGCCATTGCCACCATGTTGTTGCACCCACACGCACTCCGCGGCGGCATCTTTTTGCGCGCACAACTCACCTACACGCCTGAGGTATTACCTAATTTGTCGGGCAAGGCGCTGTTCATTGGTGCAGGACGTGCCGATCAACTCATCCCCGCCACGCAAAGCGATGAATTGCAGCAACTCCTGCAACGCGCTGGAGCGAGCACCACACTTTCGTGGCAGAACGCCAATCACGGCTTGGTACAGGGTGATGTTGATATGGCAGCAGGATGGTTCAACGCATTAATTGCATAATGACACCGCAACGCGCCGGACAGGGAAATCTCCATGTCCGGCGCTTTATCGTCGTTAGCGTGCGAGCGTCTGCCAGATCGAGTCAATGGATTGACCAACAAAACGCTCTGGAGCAATTCGTTGCCACTCTGCTTCGATTTCTTCATTCATGCGCGGACTGGCGATTGGCTGAAGTGCATCCTTGAAAGCACGTGCAGCGTCGAATTGCGCTTGCGTGAACGTCAGGCCGTCGGTTTGCTGATTGACCATGCCACGTATGGCTGGTTCAAAGAGCGTCAGTAACGCATCTGCATCACGCCGTATCGGTTCATGCCGCGCCATGATTCCGAGGAGTTCAATGGTATGTCGGTAGAAGAGATTCTGTAGTCGTTGACCAGTCGCATGCGAGCGCAAAACGTTGTCACGGAACGTGTAGAGCATGCGCATCTGTGACTGACTCTCGGCGCTACTCCCGAGCATGAAGTCTAGACTGCAATCGTTACACGTAGGATTCTGACTTTCATCACAGGTATCGGCTACCACCGTGGTCGCAGGCCCGATGGGGAGCGTCAATGCGCTATATGCGTTGATTCTGCCGAATCCCAACTGGTTGTTGAAGCTACCCGGCGTTGCTGAATCGGTTGCATTGATTAACAACCACCACAGTTGCGCTTGACTCATCGAACGTGCTGATAAAGCGAGCCCGGCAACACCGGCGACCATCGGCGAGGCCATGGATGTTCCCGATGCCTCGTCGTATTCGGGAGTCGTATAGGTACTCAACACGTTGTGCCCTGGCGCCACGATATCGAGTTGCACGCCGTAATTGGAGAAATACGCACGATTACCCGCGATATTTGTGGCACCGACAGCCAGTACCCGTGACGAAGAAGCGGGATATCCGACCTTCTCGATGCCGTCGTTACCCGACGCAGCAATCATGAACATGCCACGTTCGTAGGCATAATTTATCGCATTTGCTAATGTTTCCGAACAACCGCAGTTTGGATCCATGCCCAAACTCATGTTCGCAATATCCGCACCCTGATCGGCCGCATGGCGAAGTCCCTTTGCGATGCTCTCGACATCACCACTGCCTTCGGCATCCAACACCTTGACGGGCAAAATTTCGCAGTTCGCACAAATCCCGGCCACACCGATACCATTGTTCGTTGATGCACCAATAATCCCGGCCACATGCGTCCCATGCCCATTATCATCATCAGCGGTAGCGTCATTATTGACGAAGTCGTAATCAATGTCGGTACGTAGCCGTGGACCCACCAAATCGGCGTGTGTCAATGAGACACCCGTGTCAATGACGGCAATGAGAATACTTGCGTTACCGCGACTTAGTGCCCACGCCTCGTTCACATCTATGTCGGTATCCGCAGAATTTGCCAGGCCCCACTGGTCGCCAAACAGCGGATCCGGAGTGAGCTCTTCTTCGGGTTCGGGGAGAATTGGGACAAACTCATCTATCCAGGTCGTCACCGTTGTTAGATCGGTATAGACACCGGGATTTCGATCTGTGCACACCAGACTGGTACTGGCCACGCCGACCGTGTAGAGTAGCCCGTCCGTCCCACGTGCAGACAGCGCACCACCCACATCACTGTTACACAGTTGCGTGCGTGTCCGATTGATGGTCACAGGATCGGCACACATCAGGCTTTCGGCGAACGACGCACCAAATTGTTTCTTACAGGCGTCTGTGTTCTTGATTTGGGCGTCCGACTTGCGCAGGTTGGGGAGCAACGGTTGTGCACCTGGTTGTGAAATACCCCATCCCAACATGATGGCCTTCGACATATCGACATCCCGATGCGTCAAGGCTATCTTTGCCACTTGGATGTTTGATGCTAATTTGAACGGTGTCGTCAACTCAAGCAACGCCACATCATTGAGTTTTTTGGCGCGATTATAGTTCGGATGTATCTGGATGCGTTGGACGGCTCGAATTTGCGCACCACGTGAATTGCGCACATCAAGCATCCCAGCAACGACTTCGACGGATTGTGTGCGCCGACCTTGGACGCATTGTGCTGCAGTGAGCACCCACTTCTGATCGACGATGGTCGCACTACACAGCACATTGCGTGACCCCTTGAGTCGGATGGATGCCTGGGCAGTCGCATCGCTGGTTGTGGCGGTGACTCCGTTGATCAGCACCGGTTTGGTCTGCTGCGCCGGCGCGAGCAACTGCACCCGATAATTAACTTCGGCATAGGCGACTTCTGGGAGTTGTTCGGCATCCGCCATGAATCGATTCACGTCGACGCCACGTGGTAGCGTTACCACGAGTGTCCCCACCAAGCCGTTTGCGAGCGCTCGACTGTCGCGTCCAAAGAGCGTGTTGTCGTAGAGGTGCGTCATCGAGACCACCTGATACTGGGCTGCTAGTGCATTTAATGGTGCAATACCACTACTGCGTGCATCAACGGTAGCGCGTTGAACACGTTCTGCATGCGATGGCGAAATACCAACGATAACTTCGCGCGTTGACTCGTCATTGGGGAGCGCTTGATTTGCGCGCAATGGCGGAGTTGAACGGATCACGAGCGCAGCAAGCATCATCAGGAGTACTACACTCAATTGACGCCATCGTACGGTCTGTCGATAGTTACCCACACCGTGCTCCTTTGCGCAGTTCGTGCGCCATTACGCCATAATCGCATCATATACTGCAAACGTCTTGTATGTGCCGTTATGACGTAATCCATACCACATCTGGTTGCAACCAGGCCGGCGCATAGCGGGCATTGGCCAACGAAATCGGCAACACCTCATTAGCAAGCTGAATCCCCAGCGCATCGCGCATATATGCACGCCGCGCCTGAATCACCTGCCACAGCTCTGGGTCAAGTGCTGCCAACTCGGCACGCAAGCCAGCATCCGCCAAGACCACGGCATCTTCGCAGTTGAGCGCCGTGCCGCTCGGTGTCTCAGTCGGGATGATGTCACATTGAATCAATGCGCCCGACACCAGCACATCCGTCGAACCCGGGCGAATCGGCGTATGACACCACTCATCAATACTGCCCAGATGGCCTGGATTGAGCGACGGCACAAACGGTGCCCCGGCCAACGACTGCATCACCACCTGATGGATGTGTCCACCTTGCACGCCAATCCCCAACGCCTCGTACCAGGCCTTTTGGGTGCGCATATACGGTGCCACATACTCCGTCAAAAAGTGCGCACTCACCGTCTCAGCCAGCACGCCGGCACGGCAGCACAATCCGCCACGCAGGCCAATCGCCGTAGTAACGGCGTCATTCAACTCGAGTTGACGGGCACTCGGCGAGCGCAAGCCGATGACGTGCGTTTGACTGCCCGACATCATGCTGTGGCACGCCAGTGGATCGCCAGTGTACTGCATCGAGACCGCCGCCTGGTACTCACTCATGCCTGGGCGAGCACCACGTACAATCCGGTCGACCATCAGTGATGCGCGTTGTGAGCCCCAGGCAAACTGACGGATTTGATGGGCGTCATTGCGCGAGCGCAACCCGGTGCTGGGGTGGGTCATATGATGCGTGACGTCGAGCAGACGGCAGGTGCCATTACACGCAGCTCTGATGGCACTGAGGAGCATGGCCGGCACGAAGGCGGGTTCGTCGCTATCGCGCTCACTGGGCTCGAGGTACTTCCAACCAACCACACCAACCGTTGCGCCGTCGCGCAGGCCAATCTGACGCAAGACAGCGCTCAATTTGGGCTGCTGGGTGCGGTCTTGGCCCATCAGGCCCAGGCTTTGGCTGAGATAGTGGGGTAGATTGGGGCCGAGCATCGACACATAGCCGACGCCTTCGTTGCCGACGATGATAGCCCGCTGTGGGCCAATCACGACGATGGCTTCTTCGAAGCGCGGATCAAAGTTACTGAGAAAGGTAATATCGGCGGCATGTTCGCGGTCGCCATAAATCACCACCCAATCACAGCCAGCCGCGGAGTACAGCGCATCAAGACGCGCCTCGTAGACGGCAGCGGGGATAGCGCTGGGGGCCGTGTGCGTCAGGTAGGTCGGCATTGGTCGGTACTGCAACATTGCATCTTCTCCTCAAAACAGGGCTATCGCTATTATACGCCGGATGGTGGTAATGAAAGCCAGAGACGCATGATCATGGGCATCAGCAGCCGATTGATGAAATGGTGGCATGGGTGAGAAGCATGTAAATCGTATCCACATGCCCTAATTAGCGATATAATAATTGACAAATAATGCCGCGTACAATAGTATAAACTTGCAAACTTTTACACATCTACCATATTTCTACTCATTCCCATACCGTTCATTGTCGGAATGTATATTTTTTGGTTAAATTTGTGTATATCTAGAGGATAATTACATGCGCACTATGTTAGGGTTGTTGATTATGATTGCGCTCATACTAGGGAGCGCGATGACAGTTGCTCAGATTTCGACATATGCACAGGCAAACAGTTCTCAACCACGATCACCATCAATGCCATGGGGAAGTTTCAGTTCCATCAATGGATTTACGGGAATAACCTGTGGGCTAAATCCATCAAACAAGCTCTATTGTTGGGGGAAAAACGACTTCAAACAACTCGGTACAATTTGGAATAATTTTTACGATGGTCCTATGGCGGTCTTCGCAGATCACACGTTTACGCAGGTTAGCCCTGGATCGACGCATATTTGTGCACTCAAATCCGATGGGGTTGTTTACTGTTGGGGATCAAACTTGTATGGTGTGCTTGGCAGTGGCGGGCTCCTCTATGACTCCAGCATGCTTTATCCAGTCGTATTCGAACCGACTTCTGTCCAAATGCCGATTAGTATAGAAGATCCAGACATCAAATTTGCCAAAATCAGCAGTGGCTATGCAATTTCATGTGCACTCACCACCACCGGTAATGCCTACTGTTGGGGGCGTAATGATTATGGGCAACTTGGGAATGGCACGACGAGCGATGCATCCGCGCCGGTAGCAGTTACTATGCCGACTGGAGTGACGTTTTCAGAAATATATGTTTATCACAGAACAACCTGCGCACTTAGCACCACCGGTAACGCATATTGCTGGGGATGGAATCACGCCGGTCAACTCGGCGATGGCACGACGAACGATTCAACAATCCCTGTCGCAGTTAATATGCCAACTGGGGTGATTTTCACCAAGCAAGGTAGTGTTACAAATGGAACGCAATGTTGGATATCAACAACCTATACACCGTATTGTTGGGGATCAGTTGCAATAGACGGGTACCTCACCACCCCAACGATACCATCAGTGCTCACAGCAATATCTGTTACAGATATTTTTCAAGATGGAAGCACGATGTGCTGGATTACGGTTGCAACAAACATGCAATGCGTGGGGGACAACAATTTAGGACTGTTTGGCAACGGTACCTTCGATTCATGGCATGAACCACGAAATGTGAGTATTCCGAGCGGTGTTACGTTTACACGCATTAACCACACACCGTTGGGAATATGCGCACTTTCAAGTACCGGCAATGCCTACTGTTGGGGATGGGACACACACGGTCAACTCGGTATTTGTTCTGGAACACATGAAGAAAAATTTAATACACCACAACTTGTGCAAGTGAGTGGTTCGTGTATGATCAAGACGTTGACACCGACTGCCTCAATTACTCCTACGCCAAGTATCACCCCTGACACGACTGCTACATTCACACCAACCACGATACCTACAAACACGCGGAGCAGTTCACCGGTAGCAACCGCCACACTCGTGCCAAATCCTCACATGCTCAAGGATATCGCCGTCGGCGCTTCATTCACCCTTGGTCTCCTTCAAAACGGCACGTTGGTGACATGGGGCATAAACAATAGCAATCAAGCGACGATTCCACGACAATTGAGCGGTCAACTTTTTCAACAAGTGGAAACTGGTTCAAACTGGGCACTCGCACTTGGAACAAATGGACGCGTCTATGGATGGGGCAGTAACGATTTCAACCAGTTAAACTTGCCGAGTGCAGTCCAATCCAACATCACTGCTATTTCGGCTGGCTTCGGGCATGCGATGGCGCTGACCACAAGTGGCAATTTGGTCATCTGGGGGCGCAACGACTTTCGTCAGATTGACGCTCCTCTCAACGCTCAGACAGGCATCAGTGCCGTGGCAGCTGGTCATTCGCACTCACTTGCCATCAAAAACGGAAGCGTGATTGCCTGGGGGCGTGACACATCAAATCAAATTAAGGTACCGCGTGGATTGGCCAACGTTACCAAAATAGCCGCCGGATTCGATCATTCGCTAGCGCTCACACAAGACGGCACGATTACTTGCTGGGGGAATCGCAAAGATGGTCAGTGCAATATGCCTCGTGGTCTCAAAAACGTTGTGGACATCAGCGCAGGCGTTGGCTATTCAATGGCTTTAACTAGTGATGGCACAGTACATGCGTGGGGGCGCAACACATTCGGCAAAGCACGTATCCCCCGCGGCATCACAAACGCAATTCGCATCGCGGCCGGATACACCAACTCCGTGATTGGACTTAACGATGGTCGTATCATCGCATTAGGTGACGCTCGCCACGGCGCAATAATCACGCGAACACCAACTGTGACGCCGTAATCGTCACGATCGGAGGTTCTCCATTCAAAACGTAGGTTGTTGTTATTCATCGCCGGATGATGGGGATGATGAAAGCCAGAGACGCATGGCCATGCGTCTCTGGCTTTAATTGCGTTCATATCGGGCGTCGCATCTCGGGCGGACAGCAGTCCGCCCCGCTGGATCCCTGGCCGTGTTTGGGCGCCCTTTCGGACGCCTTTACGTGGGGCGACGCCCCTACCCGTGATGCAACACCACCATGCAATGCCCGCGAATCTCGGGCACCGTCAGCGTCAAGCGACCGTCAACCACGCTGGTCTCAACCGACAGACCGGCGGGCTCGATTGTGGCATGTGTGATAGAGCGAACAGTGCGGACACTGATTTTTATGTCAAACAGCGGAATCACATCCTCAATCACATCAAACTGCTGACCACGCCGCTCGGGGATGTAGTGTAGCAGGTGCACCACCGTGCGCGTCGCTTGGTGCATCACCGAGGTGGTAATCGTCGAGGGCCCGTCATGACGCAACAGCGGGTGGGGCAGCAAGCGGTTAATTGCATCGCGCACGAGGAGCTTAACCCAACGCGGCGCACTATCCTGATACTGGCCGAACACCGGATGGGCAAAGTAAATCACGTTGCCGCGTTGTGTGACCGCTGCTGATCCCGGCGAACCATCAGAGGGTGTATGCCGGTGCGAACAGAAATGGCGCCATGAGCGCTCAAAGTAGGGCTTAATCGTCGTGGCTAACACCTGCGTACCCGGCAACGGTTCAACCTGTGCCCCACGCAGATACATGGCGTGGCCGGTACGGGGCAAGTCGACGCCGATGCGCTCGCTTGGCACCACAAAATCCGGGCTCATGGCGATTTCATCGACATACTCGACCCCCACACACGGCAACTGCATGCGCCCCTCACGCACACCTGAGTGATACGAGACGATGAGACGGCCGCCATTGGCCACGTAGGCCTCGATTTTGGCGGCAAGGGCGGCATCTACT